>JANLPP010000130.1:0-14999 GCA_031367295.1 Hyphomicrobiales bacterium
AGCCACCACCTGTATGTGCATGGCAAAGCCAGTCGTCCGCTCAATGTTCAGCCCGATGGCAAAGACACAAAACCGTATCAACTGAAGCAGCTGCGCGCTATGATTTCCGAATTCGGCTTGACTCTGGACCTGCAAAAATGACCCGCTACGCGATTGTTGTGTTCTGGTCAGAAGAGGATGCCGCGTGGATTGCGGATGCGCCGGACTTGAAGTCCTGCTCAGCTTTTGGCAACACGCCCGAGGCGGCTGCCGGAGAGTTGCAGGTGGCCATGGAAGCCTGGATCGCGGCATCTTTGGAGGCGGGCCACACGCTGCCGATAGCAAAATTTCAGGCACATGCGCAGGCGGCGGAGTAAGTCGCGGCAAAACATGCGAAGGGGATGAATTGATGAACACACGACGTTTCTGGCTGGCTGCGCTCGCGACCGCCATCCCGCTTGCCGCCCTGGCGCACGGGCCGACGCGGCAGAAGACTGTGGTGACGGTCGAGATCAACGCGGCACCGGAAAAAGTCTGGGCGGTGATTGGCAATTTTCAGGATATGAGCTGGCACCCTGCGGTGCAGAAGACGGAGGGCAAGGGCGGCAATGGCGAAGGTGCGACGCGCGTGCTGACGCTGGGGCCGGGCGCGCTGGTTGCCGAGGAAATCAACAAATATGACGCCGCCAAAATGATGTATTCGTATAAAATAACCGAGGTGGACATCAAGGTGCTGCCGGTGACCAATTATTCCTCGACCATCACGGTCACGCCAATGGAGGGCGGCAAGAGTTCGGTGGAGTGGAAGGGCGCATTCTACCGGGGTTTTCCCAACAATGATCCACCGCCGGAGCTGAGCGACGAGGCGGCGGTCAAGGCCATTGCCGGTGTCTATCAAAGCGGCCTCGACGCGCTGAAAAAAAAGGTAGAGACGGGCAGCTGATGCGCACGCGCGCAACACTGGCCTGGCTTGTGACGCTGTGCGCGGGCGCGGCGGCGGACGAGGCCTTCGTGACAAACCAGCTGAGCGGCGATGTCAGCGTCATCGACCTTGCCAGCGGCAGGACTGTGGCAACCCTCGCGCTGGGCGGCAAGCCTGCCGGCATTGCCATGACGCCGGACGGCGCGCGCGCCTACGCCAGCAGCCCGGAAGGCAAATATGTCTCGGTCATCGACACGGCAGCCCGCACGGTCGTGGCGCGCATTGCGGTAGAGGGCGGGCCGCTGGGCATTGCCGTGCATCCCGATGGCGCGCCGGTCTATGTCGCGGACTGGTATAATGCGCGGCTTTATGTTGTGGACCCGGCCGCAGGCAGGGTGACCGGCACAATCGCGACCGGCCTGTCGCCCTCCGGTGTTGCGGTGAGCCCCGATGGCAGGCTGGTTTTGACTGCCGACCGCGACGCTGACCAGGTATCGGTGATTGCTGCTGCGTCGCTGGAGCGTGTCGCAACAATCAGGACCGGCGTGCGGCCCTTTGGCGTTACCATTGATGCGGCGGGCGCGCGTGCCTATACCGCCAATGTCGGCAGCGACGATGTCAGCGTCATCGACCTTGCGGCGCGGACGGAAATTGCGCGGGTGAAGGTTGGCAAACGCCCCTATGCGGTGGCGCTGGCGCAGGGCCGGGGTTTTGTCACCGACCAGTATTCGCAGACAGTCAGCGTGTTTGACCTTGCGACACTGCAACCGCTGGCTGCCATCGAGGTGGGCGAGT
This sequence comes from Hyphomicrobiales bacterium, assembly GCA_031367295.1. GTDB lineage: Bacteria > Pseudomonadota > Alphaproteobacteria > Rhizobiales > Beijerinckiaceae > JANLPP01. The sequence goes on from JANLPP010000130.1 coordinate 1,697, forward strand.
ATCCTGAAGGCATCGAGGCGAGCCGGGACGGCACACGGGTCTATGTCGCCAACTGGGAGTCGAACGGCCTGTCGGTGATTGACACGCAAACCCTGAAGGTCATCGGCACTTACAAGACCGGCGACGGGCCACGCGCCTTCGGCAGCTTTTTGCGGGTGACGCCATGACAGCCAACTTCACGCCGCATCCGCTGCGCGACACGGTGCTTGCCGAAATGCATGCGCGGCCGTTCCGCCCTATGCGGGCACCGGCCCGGCTGCTGCATTTTGCCTTCATGACTGATGTGGCGCAGGCGCAGGCGGACCGCGCCGCGCTCAACGCTCTGTGCGCCGCGCATGCCGCAGCGGCTGTTGCGCCCGGTGCCAAGCACCATCTCGTGGTGCTTGGCGCAATCCTCCTGCGCTGGGAGCAGCACAGTGAGTTCACCACCTATTCGCTGGCCAGCGAAGACTTGCCGGACCGCCCGTTCGAGCCAGCCGAGCCGCCTTTCGGCGCTCTTGTCGCGGCGATAATCCAGCCCGGCCCGTTGCTGGTTCGCGTCGACCTGCATCTGGTGACGGCAGGGGCTGGCGTGGAGCTTGAAAGCATTTTTGATGTCAACAGCATTGCGGCAAGCGAGGCCGTGGACCATTGCGCCATTGTGGCGACGGATTTTCTGGCGCGCGGCAATGGCGCGGTGCGCATTCTGGTCATTGACCGGGGCCTGACGCCAATCCGCGCCGGCGCATTGGTGCGGCGGCTGCTGGAGATCGAAACCTACCGCACGCTGTCGCTGCTTGGCCTGCCGGAAGCCCACCGCCTTGCGCCGCGCGTCAGCGAGGCTGAGACCAAGCTTGCTGGCATCGCGCGCGAAATGACCGGCGTTGACGATCTGGCCACGGACCACCGCCTGCTGGGAGAACTGACCACGCTTTCGGCGCAGCTGGAGGCCGAGACCACCGCCTCCAACTACCGCTTTGGCGCAAGCCGCGCCTATGACCAGATTGTTGCGCAGCGTCTCGTCTCCATCGGCGAGACGCCCTATGGCGGTTATTCAAGCCTGCAATCGTTTCTGGCGCGGCGAGTCGGCCCGGCGATGCGCACCTGCACCATACTGCAGGAGCGCCAGGGCAGCCTTGCCGAGAAACTGGCGCGCGCCGCCAACCTGCTGCGCACGCGCGTCGATGTGGAGATCGAGCGGCAGAACCGCGACCTGCTGCATTCGATGAACGAGCGCACCCGCCTGCAGCTGCGCCTGCAGCAGACCGTCGAGGGCCTGTCGGTTGCCGCCATCAGCTATTACATCGTCGGTCTGATTTCCTACATGCTGAAGGGGCTGAAGGACGCGGGGTTTGGCCCGGACCCGGCGCTGGGCACGGCGCTGGCGGTGCCGCTCTGTGTGCTTTTTGTCGCCTGGGTGGTGCGCCGCATCCGCCGCCGCCATTCGGATGATCCGCATTGAGCGCAAGGCATTCACCAGCATCAGGCTGTGATGGCCAGCAAGCGAGGCACCATGCAGATCCGTGACGCAACCCATGCCGACCTGCCCGGCATCCTTGACATTTATAACGAGGTGGTCGCCACCTCGACGGCGATATATGCGGTTGCTGCTTCCACGCCTGGCGAGCGGCAGGCCTGGTTCGATGTGCGGCGGGCGGCAGGTTTTCCGGTGCTGGTGTGTGTTGAGGCGGGCGCGGTGCTCGGCTATTCCTCCTTTGGCGAATGGCGGGGCGCGTGGGCGGGCTACCGCCATACGGTTGAGCATAGTGTGCATGTGCGGGCCGGCCGGCGGGGGGTCGGCCTTGGGCAGGCTTTGGTGGAGGCGCTGTTTCCCCGCGCTCTGGAGATGCGGATGCATGTGATGGTGGGCGCGATTGACGCGGCCAACGCGGGTTCGGTGCGCTTTCACCAGCGGCTGGGCTTTACCGAGGCCGGGCGTTTCCATGAGGTGGGGCGCAAGTTTGACCGCTGGCTCGATCTGGTTTTCATGCAGCGCCTGCTTGACGCGCGAGGCGCGGAGCCGCGCGCGTAAACCCATATTGCAGGCCGCACTTGCGCGGTGCGGCGGCAAGGCATTATGGCCATTGGCGGAAATGCGCTTCAGATTCGGGGTTCGCGCTTTGAAGAACAGAGACAAGCTGTGCCTGCTGTTCGATCTTGACGGCACGCTGACCGATTCGGACCATGTGCATCTGCAGGCGTTCAACCGCATTCTGGGCGAATTCGGGCGCTCCGTCAGCAAGGCCGATTACACGCAGAACATCATGGGTGCCGACAATGGCACCATCTGCCGCTACCTGTTTCCCGACATGGCTTTGGCTGACAGCCTGAAGCTGGCGGACCGCAAAGAGGCGGTTTTTCGGGACATGCTGGGCGAGCTGAAACCGTTGCCGGGCGTTGGCGCATTGCTGGACTGGGCAGACGCGCGGGCGCTGCCGATGGCCATTGTCACCAACGCGCCGCGCGCCAATGCCGTGATGATGATTGCGACGCTGGGGCTGCGCGCCCGTATCCCCGCCCTGATTATCGGCTCGGAGCTGGAGCATTCCAAACCGCATCCGCTGCCTTATCTCACCGGCCTGCAGCGCCTCGGCGGGCGGGCCTGCAGGGCGCTGGCCTTTGAGGATTCGCGCTCGGGCCTGCGGGCGGCGGTGGCCGCAGGAATTTCCACGGTGGGCCTGACCACGGGGCTGGACGCGGCCGCCATCCGGCAGGCAGGCGCGGCGCTGGCAATTGCCGATTACACCGACGCGCGGCTGTGGACGCTGCTGGAGGCGATGAGCCAGGATGCCATGGTGCATTGAGGCCTTCACGCTGCCCTGACAGGTTTGTGACTGGTTCTGAGGCGCGGCGCATGCAGGGTGGTGGCGCAGTGACCGCAGGTTTACGGGTGATGGACGTGTTTATGTGCCGGGCAAAGATGCAAGTGCAGTCACCTGCGGCCGGAAGTCAAAGGCGGCGCAGCCTGTGCAACCCCATGCCGGAGGCCTGAAGCGTGGCTGATACCGCACCTCCGCCGCCCCGCGTCGCCGACACTGTCGCGCAGGCCCTGCACGGTGCCGGCATCCGCTTTGCCTTTGGCATGCCGGGCGGCGAGGTTGTCACGCTGATTGACGCGCTGGGGGCGGCGGGCATCACGTTTGTGCTGGCGCGCAACGAGACAGCGGCTGCCATGATGGCGGCGGGGGCCAGCGCCATTGGCGGCGCGCCGGGCCTGCTGGTGACAACACTGGGGCCAGGCCTCGCCAACGCGGTGAACGGCATTGCCGACGCGATGCAGGAGCGCACGCCGCTGATCGTCGTGTCCGGCGTGGTGGAGCGCGCCGTGCGGGCCCGCTACACGCACCAGATTGTTGACCACGCCGCGCTGCTGCGCCCGCTGGTGAAGGCGAGTTTTGAGATCGAGCCGGACGGCGCGGGCAGGGTGGCGGCGCGCGCCATCAGCCTTGCGCTGGCAGCGCCGTGCGGGCCGGTGCATCTTGATATTTCGCCTGCGGTGGCGGCGATGTCCTGTCCGCAGGGGTGCATGCCTGCCGCAACCGAGGAGCGGCATGTTGCAGATGTCAGCCCGGACAATCCGGCGCTGAGGGCGCTGCGCGCCCGCCTTGAGCGCGCCGCGCGCCCGGTCATCCTCGCCGGCCTTGAGGCCTTGCGCTCGGGCGCGGCGGGCACATTGCGCGCGGCGATGGCGACGCATGGCATTCCGGTGCTGACCACCTACAAGGCCAAGGGCATCGTCGATGAAACGCTGCCGCTGGCGCTGGGCGGCGCCGGCCTGTCGCCAGCCGCGGACAGGATAATCCTGCCGCTGCTGCGCGAAGCCGATCTTGTTTTGCTGGCGGGCTATGACCCGATTGAAATGCGCGCCGGCTGGCTTGACGCTTTTGGACCGGGCGAGCGCCTCGCCGAGCTGACCAATGTTGCGGCGGACCATGGCATGCACCGGCCCGGGCTGCGGCTGGTTGCGCCGGCTGGCGCGGCGCTGGCGGCGCTGTTTGCCGGACTTGCGCCAGTGCCGCGCTGGAGCGGCGGTGACCCCGGCCGCGCCCGCGCCGCGCTGGCGGCGCTGTTCGAGGGGCCGCCGACATGGGGGCCGCATGCCATTTTTGCGACGCTGGCGCGCGCCCTGCCGCCGGACGCCATCGTGACAGTGGACAGCGGCGCGCACCGTATCCTGCTGAGCCAGCGCTGGCAGGCGCGCCAGCCGCTCTGCCTGCTGCAATCATCCGGCTGGTGCACCATGGGCAGCGCCATTCCCCTGGCCATCGGCGCAAAGGCAACCGCGCCTGCGCGCAGCGTGGTCGCCGTGCTGGGCGATGGCGGGCTGGAAATGACATTGGGCGAGCTTGGCACGCTGCGCGACCAGGGCCTGCCGGTGATCGTGCTGGTGCTGCAGGACGAGAGTCTGGGGCTGATCGAGATAAAGCAGCGCGAGGCGGGTCTGGCGCGGGCGGGCGTGCAGCTGGGCGCGACACGGTTTGACGACGTGGCGCGCGCCTTTGGCGGCCATGGCGCGACAGTCACCACAATTGAGGCGCTGGCCGACGAGCTGCATGCCGCGCTGGCACGCCCGGCATTCTCGCTCATCGCCTGCCCGGTAAAGGTTGCGGACTATGCCGGCAGCTTCTGAAATGCCGCGCGCCAGGACGCGCGATCCGCGCCTCGATTTCTTTCGCGGCCTTGGCATGATCATCATCATGATCGCGCATATTCCGTGGAGCAGCTGGACCGAATGGCTGCCCTCGCGCTTTGGCTTTTCCGACGGCGCGGACATGTTTGTGTTCTGCTCCGGCATGGCCTCGGCCATTGCCTTTGGCAGCATCTTCACCGAGGCGGGCTGGTGGCTCGGCCTGGCGCGCATTGTCCACCGCGCCTGGCAGGTCTACTGGGCGCATATCGGTTCGTTTTTTGTCGTCGCCGCCATGATGGTTGCCGCTGACAGCTGGTTTGGCGGCGACCACTATGTGCGCGAGGAGCTTTTTCTCGCCAATTTTCTTGCCGCGCCGCAGCAGTTCCTGCCCCGTCTGATGACCTTGACCTATGTGCCAAGCTATTTCGATATTCTGCCGATGTATATCGTCATTCTCTGCATGGTGCCGGTTGTCATGGCGTTGGCGCGGTTGCATCTGGCACTGGTGCCGGCATTTTGCGCGGGACTGTGGCTTGCCGCCAATTTTGGCGGGCTGGAGCTGACCGCCGATGTTACCGACGGACGCACCTGGTTCTTTAATCCGTTCGCCTGGCAGCTGGTGTTTTTTACCGGCTTTGCCCTGGCGCGCGGCTGGCTGCCCGCGCCGCCGCGCGATGGCCCGATGATGCTGGCGGCGATCGTGGTGGTGCTCGCTGCCATGCCGGTGTCCTGCCATCAGGGCTATGGCTGCTTTGCCGGCTTTGGCTATTTTCCGGTTCTCGGGCAGATCCACGACTGGCTGGGACCGGCCATCGGCAAGCATAATCTTGGCGTCCTGCGCTATGCGCATTTCATGGCAACCGCCTACATTGCCTTTGTGCTGGCGGGTGAGGGCGGGCGCAACCTGACCGGCAGGCTTGCCGGGATGATCCGCCGCCTCGGGCAGCAGACGCTCGCCGTGTTTTTGTGCAGTCTGGCAGTGGCACAGGCCATGGGAATTTTGATGGACGCTGCCGGCGGGCAGGTTCACGATCTTGCCGGGCGCAGTTTTCTGGTGACCGCCTTTGCCAATCTGTCTGGCATCGCCCTGCTGGTCGCCGGGGCTTTCGTTGTCAGCTGGTTCAAGGCGTCTCCCTGGCGGCGCGCCCGCAAAGTTGCGGCAAACGGTGCCGCGCCAGTTGCCAGTCCGCCAACATTCTGAAAAGTGTTGTTGCGAGGGATTTGACCAGGGCTGTGGCGTGACGCGGGCGTTGAAGGCATGAAAATCGGGCGGGCCTATGCGAGTGTTGTCGCAATACCGCTGCTTGCCATGACTGCGGTCGGGATAGTGCAGCCACCCGTGCTGGCGGATGTGCGGAATTTTGTTTTTGATACATACCAGCGCCTGATGCCGCGCAAGCCCGGCGCTGACCGGCCGGTGCGAATCATCAATATCGACGAGGAGTCGCTGCGGCGCATCGGCCAGTGGCCCTGGCCGCGCAACCGCATGGGGGAACTGACCCACAGGCTGACAGAGGCGGGCGCGGCGGCGATTGCCTTCGACATGACCTTTGCCGAGCCTGACCGCCTGAGTCTCGAAAACATTGCCCTGGCGGTGACTGATCCGGCGCTGCGCGAGGCGCTGGCCAAAGACATTGCGAGGGCCGAGCCGAACGATGTTGGTTTTGCCGCTGAAATTGCCAAGTCGCCGGTTGTGCTGGGTGGCGTGCTGATCAATGAAAAGATACCGCCGCCGACGACGCCGCAGAAATTCGGCTTTGCGGCTGCGGGGGACGACCCGATGGAGTTTATCCCGGAATTTGCCGGGGCGGTGCTGCCGCTGCCAAGCCTGGTTGCGGCGGCCAGGGGCGTGGGCGCATTCAACTGGCTGCCCGACCGCGACCAGGTGGTGCGCAAGGTGCCGCTGTTCCTCAGCTCGGGCGGGCGCATCTACCCCGGCCTTGCGATGGAAGCGCTGCGCGTGGCGCAGGGGGCCTCGACCTATGTGGTCAAATCCTCCAATGCCAGCGGCCAGACGGCTTTTGGCGCGAAAACCGGCATCAACACTGTCAAAATCGGCGCCTATGAGATTGCCACCGGCCCCAATGGCGACGTGCGCGTGCATTTCTCCGCGCATGATCCCGGGCGGTTCATTCCGGCGTGGAAAGTTCTCACCGGAAAACTCGAAAAGCCGGAAGTGGACGGCCGCATTGTCCTGGTGGGCATCGGCGCGGCCGGCCTGCTCGACCAGCGCGCGACGCCGATCGACGCGTCGGTTCCGGGCGTCGAGGTGCACGCGCAGCTGATCGAGTTTGTGCTGCAAGGCGCGCAGCTGGTGCGGCCCGACTGGGCCCCGGCAATAGAGCTTTTCATTGGAACATTGCTGGGCATCGCGCTGGTCATTGCCCTGCCGCTGGCCGCGCCGCTGATCGGCGCCTTGCTGGGGGCGATTGGCGTGGCTTTGCTGATCGGGGCAAGCTGGTGGGCGTTCGTCCGGCACGGCGTTCTGCTGGACCCGCTGTTTCCGGCGGTGTCGTCGGGGATCGCCTATATGGCCGGCGTGGTCATGCTGTTTCGCGCCGAGCGCACGGCAAAGGCGATGGTGCGCAATGCCATGGGGCGCTTTGTGCCGCCGGCCATTGTGGAGCGCCTTGCCGAATCGCCGGAAAAGCTGGTGCTGGGCGGCGAATCGCGCGAGCTGACGCTGATGTTCTGCGACCTGCGGGATTTCACCTCGCTGTCAGAAAACTTCGACGCCGAGGGCATCATCCGTTTCATGAACGAATATCTGACGCCGATGACCAACACCATCCATGCCAATGGCGGCACGGTCGACAAATACATGGGCGATGCGATCATGGCGTTCTGGAACGCGCCGCTTGATGACCCGAGGCACGCGGCCCATGCCGCCAGGGCCTCGCTGGCGATGATCGACGAGCTGGATGCATTCAACCTGCGCCGCGCCACCGGGCAAAAACAGGCGGCCCACACATTTGTGCGCGCCCGCTTTGGCATCGGGCTCAACACCGGCATGTGCGCGGTGGGCAATCTTGGCTCGGAGCAACGCTTCGACTATTCGGCCATCGGCGATCCGGTCAATGTCGCCTCGCGGCTGGAGGGCACGACGAAGCTTTACGGCGTGCCGGTCATTGCCGCCGAAGTGACGCGCCAGGCCGCCCCGGATTTTGCCTGGCTGGAGCTTGACCGGGTGCGGGTGAAGGGACGCGGCGCGGTGACGCGGATTTTTGCGCTGGTGGGCGAGGCAGATTTTGCCGTCTCGCCGGAGTTTTTTGCCTGGCAGGAGGTGCACAATGCCATGCTGGAGGACTTCCGCGCCAGCCGCTTCGAGGAAGCCCAGGCCCGCGCGGCGAAAGCCTCGGCGCTGGCGCGGCAGCCCTGGCGCGAAAGCTATGCGATTTATTTCGACCGCTTCGAAAAAATGAAAGTCTCCCCGCCGCCCCGCAACTGGGACGGGGTCAGAACGCTGTCGGAGAAGTGAGGGACGCAGCGCCCGGTTGTCCCCGACGCGCGCCTCACCGCGCGCCTCACCGCGCGCCTCACCGCGCGCCTTGCGGCAGCGTCTGGAACACCACGCTGCGGTCGGCCGGCCATTTCATCCGGTAGGCGAGGCGGATTTCCTTCTGCTCGCCGGGCGCGTAGTCAAAGGTCCAGCCCATGACGCCGCGCTTGTCGGCCACCAGCTTCTCCGTCGGCGCGGTGGTGACGGGCAGCTGCTCGATGACAATGGCGGTGTTTTCGGTGATCGGAATCTGGTCGATGACGGCGATCCTGACCGGAAAATCATGCAGGTTCTTGATCACCGTCTTGAAGTCGCGCGTCTCGGTCTTGGTGTTGCCGAACCAGCCCGGCTCGTTTTCCTTGCGGCGGACCGGTATGCGCGTGACCTTGACGCGGTCATCCGCGCCAAAGCCAAGATCAGCGCTGTCGCCGGGCGCGATCAGGGCGAAATGGCCGATGCCGGCAAACGCGCCGTCGCGGTGGATGGCGACATCACCGGCCAGCAAAGGCGCATCCTCGTCATTGATGAAGCTGGCTTGCAGATAGGCTGTCTCCTCAAGCGAGGGGCTGGTCTTGACCGAGAGGGTCGGGCTGACACTGCGCGAGGCGATGCGGAAGCTTTTTTGCGAACCGTCGGTCGGAATGCTGATGCGGCCCGGAATCTGGAATGAGGCCTGATACGCGCCGCCCTCGACCGAGGCCTGCGCCTCCTCGGCCTGCCGTTGCGGCAGCGGGGTGGCGGCGGCGTCCGACTTTTTGTCTCTGGCAGCCGAGCCTTCCTCCTCCGACATCAATGCGCCGGCCGCAGCTGGAGCCGGCGCCGCCCGCGTTGCCATCGGCTTGGCCATGGCCGCCTCAAAAAAATCGAGCTTGACCGTCTGGATGTCCGGCGCGGCGGTGCCCCGGCTGGCGCGGGTGGTGGAGACGGCAAGGGCGACATCGGTCCAGTCCTCGCCGGTGCGCTGGGTCACCGCAGCGCGGCGCACCAGCTCCAGCACCGGCTTTTTGGTCACCGCGCCGGTATCCAGCCGCGCGTCATAAAGCGGACGCCAGCCGGCACCGGCAACGCGGTAGGTCAGCCGCACCTTGCCCTTCAGCGCCTCGCCCGCCTCCAGCGCCACGGTCACCTCGCGCGTTGGCTGGCCACGCGGCACACCGCGCTGGCGGGCAAGCTCCAGCGCCCGGATTTCCTCGTCAAACGCGGCGATTTCGTCACCGGCGAGGCGGATGTCCTCATTGACCCTGGCGAGGCCTGCGCCCACCGCCTCCCAGGCGGCGTTCCACTGCGTCACATCCACCGGGGTCTTTTCCGGCACCAGCTTTTCCGGCCCCATCTCGGAAAAACGCTTCATCATGCCGCGCTTGGCCTCCAGCGCGGCGAGGCGGGCGGCAGCGGCGGCGCGATTCTCGCGCAACAGCTTGACCCTGGTATTGGCCGCCGTGTCGGGCAGCGTGACATCCGCCGGGGTCAGGCGCGATTCAACCGCACCGATGCCAAGCTTGCCGCTTGCCTCGCCCTCAACGCGCAGGGACGCAACGTCAAGATTGATTGGCAGCGCCTTGAACACGAGGGTCGCCGCGCCGGAGGGCAGGTCAATTTCGGCAATCCGCGTCACCGCCGCCGCGTCAGGATAGACGGTGACGGCGTCAATCTTTGATTTTGCGTCAACGTCGGCGGCAAGCGCGGGGCTGGCGGCAATGAGGGCGCCAAGGAGGGCGGCAAGCGAGACGGTGAGCGGCAGGGCAGCGGCGTTAGGGCGCATGGAGTCTCCTGGGGACAGTTGTGTTCAGCCTGTTTTTGACGCGGGCGCGGCGCGAAACCTTTGGCGCGAACACGAATAAATCTTGTCTGGCAGAATCGCGGCGCGTTTGTGGCATTGACGCGCGCGGGCATTTCGCGCGAAGCGAGAAAACTAGTTGAGGCTTGTTGCAATCAGAAGTATCCAGTGTTTCCAGCCGGGGACCGGACGATGGCGTGGGCAGGGCAGATGGTGGGCAAACGGGGCTGGAAAGCCGGGCTGCTGCGCGCGGTGATGGCGCTGGGTATCGGCTTTTCCGGTGCCGCGGCGACAGCGCCCGTGCTGGCGCAGGGCCGGGCCATTGGCGCAGCCGTCAAGGTGCAGAACAGCGTATCGGGAACCATTGGCGGGCAAACCCGGGATATTGCCGACGGCAATCCGGTTTTCACCGACGATCTGGTCAAAACCCAGGATAATTCGCTGGCGCGGCTGACGTTTCTGGATGAGACAAATCTGTCGCTGGGGCCCTCATCACAGGTCAAGCTTGACCGTTTCGTGTTTGACGCCGACAAGAGCGCGTCTTCGGTGGCGCTGTCCATGTCCACCGGCGCATTCCGTTTTGTGACCGGCAATTCCAATCCGCGCAATTTCAAGCTGCTGACGCCCTCGGCGTCGATCGGCATTCGCGGCACCATTCTCGATATCAAGAACGCTGGTGGCAACACCACCGTGGTGCTGGTCAAGGGCGCGGCGCAGGTCTGCACGCGCACCGCCCAGCCCAAATGCACGGACCTGACCGTGCCCGGCTTTTTTGTCACGGTGTCGGCTATTGGCGTGATCTCGGCGCAATTGCCGGGCGGCGCATCGGCGTTCCAGTTTGCCAACCTGTGCTCGGGCGGCAGCACGGCAATTTGCGCGACGGCCAAGCCCGCGCCGCCGGTGCAGGCGGCTAGTGTCGCGCCGACAAACCTGACTGTGGCGGGGCTGGCGGCGGCTGGCGCGGGCGCGCTTGTCGCCGCCCAGGCGCTGCAGCAGGACAAAACACCGCTGAAGCCGCAGTCGGTCAGCTTTGCCGCCATCACCAGCCAGCCGCTGGCCAATGGTTCCGTCGGGCTGCTGGCCACGGCAAGCTCGGGCCTTGCGGTGGTTTTCACGTCGAACACGCCCGCAGTCTGCGGCATTTCAGGCACCAGCGCCACGCTGCTGTCGCCCGGCCTGTGCCTGATCACCGCAATTCAGCCTGGCGATGCAACTGTCGCACCTGCCGCGCCGGTGACGCAGGCCTTTGCTGTGACGTCCAGCATCAATGGCATCACCTTCCCGGTGCCTGCCGACACGCCGCAGGCCAATGGCCCGGCCGGGCTGGCAGCCTTCGCCAGCTCCGGACTGCCAGTCTCCTATGTGTCAACGACTCCGTCCATCTGCACCGTGTCCGGCAACAGTGTTTCGCTGCTGGCGCTGGGCGCCTGCTCGGTCACCGCAGCGCAGGGCGGCAACGCTTTCTATCCCGCCGCTGCGGATGTTGCGGTGAGTTTCAATGTCCTGATCAATCCAAACACTATAACTTTCCCGTTGCCGCCCGATACGCCGATCGGCCAGGGGCCGGTGACGCTCGGGGCGTTTGCGGATTCCGGCCTGCCGGTCTCCTATTCCACCAGCTCGATCTATGAGTGCAGCGTCTCCGGCAATGTCGTGACCCTCATCGGCATCGGCCCCTGTGCTGTCACCGCCTCACAGGCGGGCAATGCCACCACCAGCCCTGCGGTGCCGGTCACGCAGACGTTCCAGGTGCTGTTCGATTCCAATGCCATCAATTTTCCGCAGCCGCCGGACACTCTGGTCAATGCCGGGCCGGTGACGCTGAACGCCTCCGCCAGCTCGGGCCTGCCGGTGGCCTATGTCTCGAATTCAGCGGCGGTGTGCAGCGTGTCCGGCAATAGCGTGACGCTGGCAGGCGCGGGGGTATGTTCCATCACTGCCTCGCAGGCCGGCAATTCCACCACCAGCCCGGCTGCGCCAGTCACACAGACCTTCAACGTGCTGCCCGTGCCGCTGGCGCCCGTTGCCACCGGCTTTTCCGTAAGCGTGCCGTTTGGCAGCCCGGGCCAGCCGGTTAACCTGGGCGCGCACATCACGGGCGTCTATACGTCGGTGGCGATCGCGGCAGCACCGGCTCATGGGTCTGCCAGCCTGTCAGGCGCAATCGCCACCTATATTCCGGCGCATGGCTATTCGGGGCCGGACAGTTTTACCTTCACCGCCACCGGGCCGGGCGGAACCTCCGCGCCCGCGACAGTCTCCATCAATGTGGCCGCACGGCCCGACCCGGCGCAGGACCCGGATGTTGCCGGGCTGGTGCGGGCAGAGGTGGGCGCGATGCAGCGGTTTGGCCAGACCCAGATTGACAACGTCAACCGCCGCCTTGAAGACCTGCATGACGATGACACCGCGCCGCTTTCCAACGGCGTGGGCATGAGTTCAGCGGACCAGATTCCGTCGGGCCTGTCGTCGCTTGCCGCCATCGGCCCGCCAAGGCCCGCCGCCGCCGCGCAGGGCATCAACGCCGCCGCGCCGCAAAGCGGCACTCTGGGGGCAAGGCTGCTCGACCCGAAATTCCATGTCTGGACCGGCGGAACGCTGAGTTTTGGCAAGCAGTCGGCCACCGGCCTTGCCGACAACCGTTTTTCCACGTCGGGCGTGTCCGCTGGCCTCGACACGAGCCTTGCGGACGGGCTGAAAGCCGGCGTCGCTTTCGGTTTTGGTTCCGACAGAACCAGCGTGGGCACGGCAGGCACCCGCTCTGACGGTTCATTCTACAGCGCCACCGCCTATGCCTCCTGGCGGGTCATGCCGCAGACTTTTCTTGACGCGACGCTGGGCTATGGCGCGGCAAGCTTCGACACGCGCCGGTTTATTCCGGCGGACAGCAGTGTTGTGAACGGCAAGCGCCATGGCAGCGAAATCTACGGCTCGCTCGCCCTGACCAGCGAACAGGCGTGGGGCGCGCTGAAATTCGCGCCCTATGCCCGCCTTGACGTGATGCGGCTGACACTCGGCCAAAGCACGGAAACCGGCTCGGACATCTGGGCGCTGACCTATCGCCGCCTGAACCAGACCAGCGTGTCGGGCGTGCTGGGACTGCGCGCGCACTATCCGGTCCTGATGAGCTGGGGCACCCTGACGCCGACGGCCCGGCTGGAATACCGCCACGCGTTTGATGGCAGTTACCGGCAGACGCTGAACTACGCTGACCAGCCCGTTGGCCCCTATTACAGCCTGAACGCCCGGGCCAGCGCGCGGGACCTGCTGTCGGCCGCGCTCGGCCTTGGCGCAATGACGCTGACCGGCCTTGCCGCAAGCTTTGAATACCAGGTCAGCCTATCGCCGCAGAGGGTGGAATCGCAGGCCGTGCGGGCGCGGCTGTCGGCTGGATTTTGACACTGTGTGAAATTATGGC
>JANLPP010000210.1:0-23033 GCA_031367295.1 Hyphomicrobiales bacterium
TGTCGCCGACCTGCCGCGCATCCTGCACGAGGCCTTCTACGTCGCCCGCAGCGGCCGCCCCGGCCCGGTGGTTGTCGATATCCCCAAGGACGTGCAGTTTGCCAAGGGCGTCTATTCCGGGCCGAAGAATGTCCAGCACAAAACCTATCATCCGCGCCTGAAGGGCGATCCGGGCAAAATCCGCGAAGCTGTCACGATGATGGCCAAGGCCAAACGCCCGGTGCTCTACACCGGCGGCGGCGTCATCAATTCGGGCAAGGAAGCCTCGGCACTGCTGCGCGAGCTGGCCGGGCTGACCGGTTTTCCGGTCACCTCAACGCTGATGGGGCTCGGCGCCTATCCGGCGTCGGGCAAGAACTGGCTGGGCATGCTGGGCATGCACGGCACCTTCGAGGCCAACAACGTCATGCATGACTGCGACCTGATGGTCTGCATCGGCGCGCGCTTTGATGACCGCATCACCGGGCGGCTGGACGCGTTTTCGCCCGGCTCGAAGAAAATCCATATTGATATTGATCCGTCCTCGATCAACAAGAACGTCAAGGTTGATCTCGGCGTTGTCGGCGACTGCGCCCATGTGCTGGAGGAGATGATCAATATCTGGCGCACCACCAATGCGGCAGCGGAAGCAAAAGCACTGAAGGCCTGGTGGGCGCAGATCGCAACGTGGCGGGCGAGGAAATCGCTGTCCTTCCGCAATTCGGAAAAAACCATCAAGCCGCAGCATGCGGTGCAGCGCCTCTACGAACTGACCAAGGCCCGCGACACCTACATCACGACGGAAGTTGGCCAGCACCAGATGTGGGCGGCCCAGCACTATCATTTTGAGGAGCCGAACCGCTGGATGACGTCCGGCGGCCTCGGCACCATGGGATATGGCTTGCCCGCCGCTGTCGGGGTGCAGATGGCGCACCCGAAATCGCTTGTCGTCTGCATCGCCGGCGAGGCCTCGGTGCTGATGAACATGCAGGAAATGTCGACCGCCCTGCAATACCGGCTGCCGGTCAAGATTTTTATTCTCAACAATCAATACATGGGCATGGTGCGCCAGTGGCAGGAGCTGCTGCATGGCGGGCGCTATTCGGAAAGCTACTCGGAGGCGCTGCCGGATTTTGTGAAATTGGCAGAGGCGTACGGCGGCCACGGCATCCGCTGCTCGGATCCTTCAAAGCTCGACGCGGCGATCATGGAAATGATCAACTCGCCCAAGGCGGTGATCTTCGACTGCATGGTCGACAAGACGGAAAACTGCTTCCCGATGATCCCGTCCGGCAAGGCGCATAACGAGATGCTGCTGGGCGACAGCGCCGGGGATATCGGCGAGGTGATTGACGAGAAGGGCAAAGCGCTGGTGTGATCTGATCCCTTCTCCCGTGAAACGGGAGAAGGTGGCGCGAAGCGCCGGATGAGGGCTGGTCGTGCGGGAAGGCATCTCAAAAGACACGTACAGACATGCCCGTGCCTTGCGCCGTGCGCTCACGGACGCCGAGCGCAAACTCTGGTACGCTTTGCGCGACCGGCGCTTGCAAGGCGTGAAGTTTCGCAGGCAAGTTCCAGTCGGGCGATACATTGCGGATTTTCTCTGCGTCTCCCACTACCTCATAATTGAAGCCGATGGTTCCCAGCATGCCGAAAATTCCCGCGATTTCATTCGTGACAAATGGCTTACTGACAATGGCTACAAAGTTCTCCGCTTTACCAACCGCGAGGTTTTCATGGAGACCGAAAGCGTGCTGGCGACCATCGCCGCCGCATGTGGGCTACCGTGGTAGCTAGCGGCACCCGCCCTCATCCGGCGCTTCGCGCCACCTTCTCCCGTTTCACGGTAGAAGGGGTCATCGCGATCCCTTCGCCCGCTTGCGGGAGAAGGTGGCGCGAAGCGCCGGATGAGGGCCTGTCACAAACCGATAACTTGACAGGACCTACTTGATGAACGCCCCCCTCACCCCCGCTGCCCCGCCCTCGCCCTATTCCTCCTCGCTCGGCAAATCCAACCCCGAAAAGCACACGCTCTCAGTGCTGGTCGATAACGAGCCGGGCGTGCTCGCCCGCATCGTCGGCCTGTTTTCCGGACGCGGATTTAACATTGAAAGCCTCACTGTAGCGGAGGTCGCGCATGAGGCGCATCTGTCGCGCATCACCATCGTCACCACCGGCACCCCAGAGGTGATCGACCAGATCCAGCATCAGCTGGAGCGCCAGGTTCCGGTGCACACGGTTACCGACCTCACGGTCACCGGCAAGGCCATCGAGCGCGAGCTCGCCATGGTCAAGGTGCGCGGCAAGGGCGAGGACCGGGTCGAAGCGCTGCGCCTCGCCGACGCTTTCCGCGCCCGCGTCATTGACGCCAGCATCGAGAGTTTTGTGTTCGAGATCACCGGCGCCAGCTCAAAGATCGACCAGTTCGTCGAGCTGATGCGGCCCATCGGGCTGGTGGAAGTGTCCCGCACCGGCGTCGCCGCCATCTCGCGCGGACCTGAGAGCATGTGACGCGCTTGCCAAGCCGCGCGCCTGCCGGTAGCAGGGCGCACCTTTTTCCTCAGCAAGCGCGGCCGCCCATGCAAACCTACAATCTTTTGCTTCTCCCCGGCGACGGCATTGGCCCAGAGGTCATGGCCGAGGTGGAAAAAGTGCTGGCCTGGTTCAGCACGGCGGGCATCGCGCATTTCAACACCACGCGCGGCCTTGTCGGCGGCTGCGCCTATGACGCGCATGGCACGGCGATCAGTGACGCCGACATGGCCAAGGCCCATGCCGCCGACGCCGTGCTGTTCGGCGCGGTGGGCGGACCAAAATGGGACGGCGTACCCTATGATGTGCGCCCCGAGGCCGGCCTGTTGCGGCTGCGCAAGGACATGGGCCTGTTCGCCAACCTGCGCCCGGCCATCTGCTACCCGGCACTGGCCGACGCCTCGTCCCTGAAACGCGAAATCGTCGAAGGCCTCGACATCATGATCGTGCGCGAGCTGACCGGTGGCGTCTATTTCGGCGAACCCAAGCAGATCATCGACCTTGGCAATGGCCAGAAGCGCGGCATCGACACGCAGGTCTATGACACCTATGAGATCGAGCGCATCGGGCGCGTCGCCTTCGAGCTGGCGCGCAAGCGCGGCAACAAGGTCACTTCATCGGAAAAGCGCAACGTGATGAAATCCGGCGTCTTGTGGAACGAGGTCATCACCGCCCTGCACAAGCGTGAGTTTGCCGATGTGGCGCTGGAGCACCAGCTTGCCGACGCGCTGGGCATGCAGCTGGTGCGCTGGCCCAAGCAGTTTGACGTGATTGTCACTGATAACCTGTTCGGCGACATGCTGTCGGATGTGGCGGCCATGCTGACCGGCTCGCTCGGCATGCTGCCCTCCGCCTCGCTCGGCGAGACAGATCCCAAAACCGGCAAGCGCAAGGCGCTGTATGAGCCGGTGCATGGCTCAGCGCCTGACATTGCGGGCAAGGGGCTCGCCAATCCGCTGGCAATGATTGCCTCTTTCGGCATGGCATTGCGCTATTCGTTCAATCTTGGCGCGGCGGCGGACCGGCTGGACGCCGCTATCGCCAGCGTGCTGGCGCAGGGCGTGCGCACGGCAGATATTGGCGGCACGGCGTCTACGGCGGATATGGGCGAGGCGGTGCTGGCGGCGCTGGCTGGCCACCCGGCGTAAGGGACGCGCGGCGCGCGCCAATACTGAGAGTCTGTCCGCGATCATCCCTTTGGATTGTATAGTTTTCTCAGCATGAGCCTGATTGTGGCGAGGCGGAGGAAGTTGAGGGGATTGCTGGAACGGGCGAAGAAGCGTGGTGCCCACCGGCACAAACGACCACGCAAACCCTTGCCCGCCATGATGCTGCATCAGGACGCGTCGATGCATGCATGGATACCGGGCGTTGCGGCGATGGACCTGATTGCTTTTGTCGCCGTGCCGGGTGTCGATCTGTCAGAGATTCTGTGCATTCAGGAAGAGCGCAAGGACGGCAATGACAACACGGTCTCTTTCAACCGTATGCGCCTGCAAATCCCGGAGGGACCGCTGCGCCCGCACTTCGTCAAGGCCACCGTCAAGGTCCGCTGCTATCCCAATGGCACCCACGCTATATTCCACGGCCAGAGGTGCCTCGGCCGTTACAATGCAAAAGGCCCAATCGTAGACGAGAAAAAGGCCGCCTGACATGCCCCCAGAGCGACCGCATTCCAGCCCGGCACCATGCCAGCAAAGAATGCAAAAAGCGGACAATTGATGTGCTACCTAAATCGGCCAAGTTAATTTGCTATCGACAGCGCCGCTGCGTGAGCGCGGACTTGCCGCGCAAATCCCCCTTTTCCAAATTTCCACACCCCGCCCCTACCGCCGCAACCCGGTGTTTCCTACTTGTGGCTTACGGTCGCCGTCAGGGACCGAATCAGTTTGAGGCTTTGGAACGTCTGCCGCTGCGGGGCGTTGTTTCAGTTATGGAGTGTCGCGCCATGAATTTTGAAAAATACACGGACCGCGCACGCGGCTTTGTGCAATCGGCGCAGTCGCTCGCCTTGCGCGAGGGCCACCAGCAGTTCACGCCCGAGCATATTCTGAAAGTGCTGCTCGATGATGAGGAGGGGCTATGCGCCGGGCTGATCGACCGGGCGGGCGGCTCGTCAAAACATGCACGGGTGCAGACCGAGAATGCGCTTTCCAAGATTCCCAAGGTGCAGGGCAGTGGCGCGGGGCACCTGAGCCTGCCGCCAACCACGGCGCGGATTTTCGACAATGCGGAAAAAGTGGCGAAAAAGGCCGGCGACAGTTTTGTCACCGTCGAGCGCCTGCTGCTCGCCATCGCCATGGAGAAGGGCAGCGAGGCGGGCAAGATTCTGGAAAAATCCAGTGTGACGCCGCAGACGCTGAATGCCGCGATTGAAGACCTGCGCAAGGGCCGCACCGCCGACAATTCAAGCGCCGAAAATTCCTACGACGCGCTGAAAAAATACGCGCGCGATCTGACGGAGGCGGCGCGCACCGGCAAGCTTGATCCGGTGATTGGCCGCGACGAGGAAATCCGCCGCACCATCCAGGTGCTGTCGCGCCGCACCAAGAACAATCCGGTGCTGATCGGCGAGCCGGGCGTCGGAAAAACCGCGATTGTCGAAGGCCTCGCGCTGCGCATCGTCAACGGCGATGTGCCCGAGTCGCTGAAAGACAAGAAGCTCATGTCGCTCGACATGGGATCGCTGATCGCGGGCGCGAAATTCCGCGGCGAGTTTGAGGAGCGGCTGAAGGCCGTGCTCAATGAGGTGACGGCTGCCGAGGGCGGCATCATCCTGTTCATCGACGAGATGCACACGCTGGTGGGCGCGGGCAAGGCCGACGGCGCGATGGACGCCTCCAATCTGCTGAAGCCCGCCCTGGCGCGCGGCGAGCTGCATTGCGTCGGCGCGACCACGCTCGACGAATACCGCAAGCATGTCGAAAAGGACGCAGCGCTGGCGCGGCGCTTTCAGCCGGTGTTCGTGTCCGAGCCGACGGTGGAAGACACCATCTCGATCCTGCGCGGCCTCAAGGAAAAATATGAACTGCACCATGGCGTGCGCATCAACGACGCCGCCATCGTCGCCGCCGCCACGCTGTCCAACCGCTACATCGCCGACCGCTTTCTGCCCGACAAAGCGATTGACCTGATTGACGAGGCGGCGGCGCGGCTGCGCATGCAGGTCGATTCCAAACCCGAGGAGCTGGACGAGCTGGACCGCCGCATTGTCCAGCTGCGCATCGAGCAGGAGGCGCTTAAGAAAGAGACCGATCAGGCCTCAAAGGACCGGCTGGGCAAGCTGCAGAAAGAGCTGGCCGACACCGAGGAAAAATCTGCGGCGCTGACTTCGCGCTGGCGCGCGGAAAAAGACAAGCTTGGCTCCGAGCAGGGCGTCAAGGAACAGCTGGAGAAGGCGCGCGCTGACCTCGTCCAGTCGCAGCGCAAGGGCGACTATGCCAAAGCCGGAGAGCTGACCTATTCGACGATTCCAAAGCTGGAAAAGCAGCTCGCCGAGATCGCGGCCAAGGGTGGCGATCTGCTGGTGGAGGAGGCGGTGACGCCGGACCACATTGCGCAGGTGGTGTCGCGCTGGACCGGCGTGCCGGTGGACCGCATGCTGGCTGGCGAACGTGACAAGCTGCTGAAGATGGAACCGGCGCTGGCGGCGCGCGTGGTTGGCCAGCCGGAAGCGGTGAAGGCTGTTTCGACCGCCGTGCGCCGCGCCCGCGCCGGGCTGCAAGACCCCGGCCGGCCGATTGGCTCGTTCATTTTTCTGGGGCCGACCGGCGTCGGCAAGACCGAGCTGACCAAGGCGCTGGCGGCTTTCATGTTTGACGACGAGAACGCCATGGTGCGCATGGACATGTCCGAATATATGGAAAAGCATTCGGTGTCGCGGCTGGTCGGTGCGCCTCCCGGCTATGTCGGCTATGACGAGGGCGGCGCCTTGAGCGAGGCGGTGCGGCGGCGGCCCTATCAGGTGGTGCTGTTTGACGAGATCGAGAAGGCGCATCCCGATGTGCTCAACATTCTCTTGCAAATTCTCGATGACGGGCGGCTGACAGACGGGCATGGGCGGACGGTCAGTTTCAAGAATGTGCTGATCATCATGACGTCCAATCTCGGCGCGGAATATCTGGTCAACCAGAAGGAGGGCGAGGACAGCGCGGCTGTGTCGAAAGAGGTGATGAACGTTGTGCGCGGGCATTTCCGCCCTGAGTTTTTGAATCGCGTCGATGAAATCGTTTTGTTTCACAGGCTCAAGCGCGAGGACATGGGCGCGATTGTTGATATCCAGATGAAGCGGCTGGCGCATCTCCTGGAGGACCGCAAAATCACGCTGGCGCTCGACGCCAGGGGCCGCAGCTGGCTGGCGGACAAAGGCTATGACCCGGCCTATGGCGCGCGGCCGCTGAAGCGCGTCATTCAGAAGGCGGTGCAGGACCCGCTGGCCGAGGCGCTGCTGGCGGGGACAATCGCTGATGGCGAGACCGTGCCGGTGTCGGCGGGCGCGGAGGGCATTGTGATCGGGCGCGAGGCTGTCGAGATCGAGGCGAAAGCCGCTGACGCGACGCGCCCCGCAGCGCCCGCGCGGGGAAAGATTGTGACTTTCCCCAAAGGGCATTGACTGGGGCATTGATCACACGGGAACCAGCAGTTCGCCCTTGCCCAGCTGCGACATGTCACCGGCATAGCGCCGCAGCCTGCGTTTGAGCAGCGCGGTGGCGGGCGCGCTGTCGGGGGCGAGGGCGCGGGCCAGCAGCTGTGCAATAACCAGGTCCTGCGGGCCGCAGTCGGCGAAGGTGGGCAGCATCTCGGGCAGGCACGACAGCACGATGGTGCCGCGCTGCATCAGCGCGCCCGGGTGCCTGCCCGCCTTGCCGCAGACGATCAGCGTGCCTGCCACCATGCGGGCGCCGGCATAGGCGCCGGCGGTGCCTTCAATTATCAAAACACCCCGGCGCATCCGCTCTCCGGCGCGGGCGCCGGCGCTGCCGCGAACGATAACAAAGCCGCCGGCCATGCCGGCCATTTCCCCGATGCCCGGCGCGCCCAGAAAATCGCCGGCGTCGCCGCTGATTTCCATCCGCCCGCCAGTCAGGCCGCTGGCGGCACAGGGGCCGACGCTGCCGCGCACCAGCAGCTGCCCTCCCGCCATCAGCCGCCCAGCCTGCGCCCCGGCGTCGCCATTGACCTCGATGCTGCCCGCCTGCATGGCGTGGCCGAGCCAGTCGAAACGCTCCGAACCGCCCTCAAACCGCAGCTTCTCCGCCTTGCCGCCCATGAGAATCCTGAAAACATCGCCCGCCGTGACGCGTTGCCGTGTTGTTTGCAGTTCCAGCGTGGCAATTTCCTTCAATGTTTTCCCGGCCAGCCGTTCTGGCGTCAGCGCTGACAGGTCAAGCCGCTGGTCAGGCTCAGCGCGCAGGGTAAAAGTCAGGGCGCTCATGGTTTCGCCCTCGCCCGCGCCCCGGTCCCTGGCAGCAGGTCCTTCAGGTGATAATGGAAGGCGCCGAGCTTGCCGCCGTAATTACCCGCGCCAATGCGCTGCACGCCCTTGTCCGGGCCAAGTTTTATGACCGCCGCAATGCCGGCCTTCATGCCCGCCGCTACCGCGTCGCTGGTCAGCCCGTCGATGACAATTTCCAGCACGCAGCGTGTTTCAGGGTCAAGGGCGGTTTTCACCGCGCCGCGCAGCGTCGGGCAATAAGCCTCGTTGGTGGAGGCGAACATGGTTTTGTATTTTGAGCCGACTTTGGAGCCGGAGCGCACGATGCCGCCGGGAAAAGGCATGATGATGTCTGGCACGCCCTGCATCGCCTTGACGGCCGCCTCTGCCGCCGCCAGCGTGTGACGGGCGCTGGCCCCCATCAGCAGAAGGTTGCCGCCGCCAACCGCTGTGCCGGTTGCCCCTGTCGTGCCTTCGCAGACGAACTCGCCGTCCATCACCGGGATGCGCCAATAATGTTTGCCGCCGAAGCGTTTGGAAATCTGCCAGCCATCGCCAAAATACCGCAGGATGTTGCCGACCTTGAGCTGCACCTCGCTCTCCAGCCCGGCATAGCAGGCCGAGCCCGGCGAGGTCAGAACGCACTGGCCGACACGGTTTTGCAGATGCTTCTGCAGGTCAGCATCGGTGAAGCCAAACATGAGGACACGCACGCCGGGGCGGCCGTCGGGCGTTTGCGCGGGCGACAGCATGCAGTCAATGCCAGCCTCGACGCCGCAGCCAATGACCGAGGTGCCAAAGCCGGTCATGGTGGTGGCCGCCTGCAGCGCCCATTTGCGCGAGTCGGCGGTGATGACCAGCCCGGTGGCGCGCATGCCGAAAGCTTCGGCGAATGTGTCGTCGATGCTGATGCCATTAAGGATCATCGGAATTCCTCTCTCCCGCAAAGCGGGGGAGAAAAATCGTGATCTCGTTTCCACAGACCCATCACGTCGTGCATGGCACATCCCCAAACGGATTGTCGCGGAAGATCGCCGCTTCCGGCACGCTGAACATGGCGCGCGGCAGGCCGTACAGGTCATCGTAATAGCGGTTGAGGCGCGCCTCCATGGCGCTGTCATGGCCCGGCGCAATCCTGTGCGCCTTGCCGTAGGTCAGGCCCAGCACGTCGCCGTTTTTGACCGCCAGCGCGCCGTCCTTGAACACCAGATGCGCGGCGCGGAACATTTGCGCGCGGTCGGCAAGATCATCATAGACCGCAATGTCCGCCGCCATCCCCGGAGCCAGCGAACCGCGGTCCTTGAGGCCGAGCAGTTTTGCTGGCGCGGCGCGCGTCATCAGGGCGATTTCGTTCAAGCTGTATTCGCGCGTGAGCGCAGGCAGCGTCGACATTTGCATTGCGTCCCTCGGCATTTGCGCGATCCATTCGGCCCGCAGGTCGCGGCTCATCAGCAGCGCGAAAACCTCCGGGTAGGTGGTATAGGGCGCGCCATTAGGATGATCGGTGGTGAAAAAAACCTGCGCCGGATTCTTGATGAGAAGGAACAGCTCCAGCCCCGCTGCCCATTGCAGCGCATTGTAAAAATTGTCGCGCCGGTAGTTGAACGGCACAATGCCGCCGCCGTTTGAATCGCCGTCAAAAATGACGGATTTTTTCGGCCGGGCTGAGCCGCGCGCGGTAAACTGGCGCATCACATCGGAGGAGACTGTCACCGTCTGCCCGAACATCACCTGCCCGACATCCACCGTGACATTGGGCGCGGCGTTGACCGCGTCGGCGATGCGGGGAGCGGCGGAGGAAAACTTGCGCTCGCCCTCCTGCCCGTAAGCGTAGAACTGGATATGGGCGAGGTGCAGCGGCATGCCGCGCGCCGCCGCTATGGTATGCACCAGCGTCTCGTCACTGCCGGGAATGCCAAGGTTGTTGCAATGCACATGCAAAGGATGCGGTACGCCGAGATCGATGATGGCGCGCTGCAAGGCCTCAACAATGGCGCGAGACGACACACCGTAGAAAGGCACGATGTCATCGAGCGAGAAGGCGCGCTGGTTATATTTGAACGCCGTGGCCGCGCCTGCATTGATAACCTTGAGGCCGAGCGCTTTGGTGGCGCTGAGCGTGGCGGCCACATAGTCGCGCACGGCGGCGGGGCCTTCCCTGTCGCGGATGAGTTTCAGCAGAAAATCATCATTGCCGAGAACGGTCAAAATGCCCTTGTCGATGATGGGCGTGTCGGCCAGCTCCAGATGCGCATGCAGCGCGTGATGCGGCGCGACGGCAGGCTCAACGACAGTTGTAAACCCCATGCGGGCGTAGCGGCAGCCGGTTTCGAAGGTGGACCAGCCGGCGTTTGACAAGGGCGTCTTCGCCGGCCGCGCGCTCGCCGCTTTGTGCTCCTCAGGCAGCAGCAGGCGCGCCGTGTTGATATTGCCGCCCGCGATATGGGAGTGGATGTCGATGCCGCCGGCCATAACGATTTTGCCCGAGACATCATGCGTCTCGTCAGCGTGCCCGTCAGCGGGCGGCGCGGTGATCCTGCCGTCCCCGATCCACACATCGCCGATGCCGTCGCGGCTGCTGGCGGGGTCAATGACGCGCCCGCCCTTGATCCGGATGCGGCTCATGCGCGGCCCCCCGGCGCGAGGGCGGCGCTGATCAGTGTCAGTACATGCGCTGCGCCTGGCAGGGCGCCGGGCGCGCTGGCTGTGACGGGTACGAAGGTTGAGGTTTCCGCCGACAGCTCGACGCCGTCATGGTCGCGTCCCGGCCGGCCGACCGTGATGCGAACCTGCGGAGCCCTGCGGAACTGCGTGGCTGGCCCGGTGAGGGCGATGAGCGGCACCTTGCCTGACCACGGCGGCGCGGCATCTTCATAGGCCGAAATCCACAGCGCCGCATCCGCCTCACCGGAGTCCACCATGCGGCGCGCATCAAAGCGCCACGTGTCGTGCTCCGGATAGCCGCGCGCAAAGCTGGTGCGCATGGGAAAACCGGTCATCCACGCCGCGGTCTGCACAACGCCCGCGCCATTGCTGGCGGGCGCGAGGGGCAGCGCGGAGAAGCGGGTCGTGTCGTTAAGTGCAGTGACGAGATCGGTGAGCATGAACGGGATGATCGGGTCGTCGGCGAATTCATCGGCGGACCACAGCGCGACGCCGAATTTCGCCTGCTGGAGCGTAGCGGCGAGGGAATTGATTGTGGCAATGGAATTTGGCGGGGCGGCAATTGGCTTGCCGCGCAGAGCGCACAGCAGCGAGGAGACAATGGCGGGCAGTTGCGCCGCGCTGGCCTTGAGATTCTGCGCGTCGAGACCGGCCAGGGCGGCCGTTTTGACCGACCCAACGCTGATCACCCGGCGCGGCCCCGCCTGCTGCGACAGGCCCGGATGCGCGGGGGCGAGCAGGCGCGGCAGGTCCGCACAGACCGCCGCCTTCGCGCCAACCAGCAGCACCGTGTCGGCGCGCAAACGCAGTTCGTTGGGTGTGGTCAGCATCGCGCCGGAGGAGCGCAGTACTTCAAGGTCCGCGAGGAGGTGGCCGGCATGCATATGGTCAAATGCCGCGCCGGTTGCCTCGGCCAGCAGGATCGCGGCGCGCGTGCCCACCATGTCGGTGCCCATGCCGGCAAGCACAGGGCTGCGGCTGGCGCGCAGCAGCGCCGCAGCTGCTGCCACGGCCTCACGCAGCGGCGCGGCTTTTCCGTTGACCCAGGCTTCAGACACGCTTGCTCCCGACGGGATTGTTCCTGGAACGGACGACGCTGGACCGCCGGCCTCTGGCCGGCTTGGAACACCGCCCTTGCAGCCGGCCAGAGGCCGACGGTCCAATTCTAGTCATACTTCACATAGGAAAACCGCTGGTCGCCCTGCGGCGTGCCTTCCAGAGCTTTTCCTTCAAGGCCGGGCTGCCACTGCACCACCTTTTCAATCATCGCGGCCAGCTCAAAATCCTTGTCGGTCACGCCCTTGGCGGCATGGTTGCTCAGCCGCACCTCCACCCAGGCGTAGGACGCGGTGATGTCGGGATGGTGCCACGCCGCCTCCGCAAGGTGGCCGATGGTGTTGATGACCATCAGCGTGCCTTTCCAGCTGCTGGTCCGGTATTTGCGCTTGATCCAGCCGTCCTCAAAATACCAGTGCGGCAGGCCGGCTTTCAGCTTGGCCTCGATCTCGGCGGCGTCATAGACGCGCTCTTTGCTGCGCTCGCTCACAGTTTGCCTCGGCGGGATGTTGTGTTTGCATTGGCCCTCTTGCTAGAGTGCCACTTTGCGCCAGCATAGGGCGGCTGGAATTTTGGACAAGCGCGGATTTATCGCGTGTGGCGGCGGGCGGCTTAGACGAATAGATGACGACCAGCGTAACCGTGACTTTGCCTGCGCGCCTGCATTTCGGCTTTCTGGACATGAATGGCGGGCTGGGGCGGCGCTTTGGCAGCCTTGGCCTCGGCGTCGACCAGCTGCGCACCCGCCTGAGCCTGCGCGAGGTGCCGCAGGGGCGCGTCAGCGGGCCGGATGTGGGGCGGGCGGAGCGCTATCTGGGGATTATGACACGCGCGCTGCATCTCGACGGCATGTTTGACCTGTCGGTGGAGGAGGCCATGCCCGCCCATGCGGGGCTTGGCTCGGGCACGCAGCTGGCGCTTGGCATTGCCGCCGCGCTGCGCCAGCTGCATGGCCTGCCGCTTGACCCGGCGGGCGACGCGCTGCTGCTGGGACGCGGCGAGCGCTCCGGGATTGGCATTGCGCTGTTCAGCAAGGGCGGTTTTGTGGTCGATGGCGGCAATGGCGAGGTGCCGGGCGCTCCCCCGGTACTGGCGCGGCTGGCGTTTCCGGCGGAGTGGCGGGTGATTGTGCTGCTTGATCCGCTGCGCCAGGGCGTGCATGGCGAGGCGGAATTTGCCGCCTTCCGCGACCTGCCGCTGTTTGCCGCCAGTGCGGCGGCGCATGTGTGCCGCCTGACGCTGATGCAGATTCTGCCTGCGCTGGCGCAAAGTGACATTGTGCGGTTTGGCGCGGGAATTGCCGAGATTCAGGCGATCACGGGCGATCATTTTGCCCCGGCGCAGGGCGGGCGCTTTGCCAGCCCGCAGGTTGCGGGCGCGCTTGGGCTGCTGGTGCAGGCTGGCGCGCACGGGCCGGGGCAGAGTTCGTGGGGCCCTACCGGCTTTGCCTTTGCGCCGACACTGGCAAGCGCCTTGCGGCTTTGCGCCGCACTGCGGGCGGACCCTGTATCGCAGGGGCTGGATATAAGGATATGCCGGGGTCTTAATCACGGCCTTGCCTGAAGCGGCCGCAAGACCAACAAGAGGGACAACCGATGGCCGACAAGCGCATTCTCCACATGCTCAGCCCGCTCAAGCACATGAGCCCGTTTGATGTGAACATGGCGCTTGACGCAGGCTTTGACGCGGTGCTGCCCTATACCAGCGTCACGCTCGACGAGGTCAATGGCCTGGTGCAGGACGCGATTTTCTCGCGCCCGCCGAATGACGGGGTCAAGACCGGATTTTTCTTTGCGGGCAAAGATGCGATTCTGGCGCTCGACATGATGGAAAAGGCCAGGGCCGCCATGGTGCCGCCGTTTGTGGTGTCGCTGTTCGCTGATCCGGCGGGATCTTTCACCACCGCCGCCGCCATGGTGGCGGTAGCGGAAAAAGTGCTGCGGACCGAGAAGAAGACGACGCTGAAGGGCAAGCATGTGTCGGTGTTTGGCGCGACCGGCGTTGTGGGTTTTTGCGCCGCTGTGATTGCGGCGCTGGAAGGCGCACATGTGACGCTGGTGGGCCATGACGGACCGGACCGCGTGCGCCGCAGCTGCGACGAAATCCAGAAGCGGTTTGGCGTGCGCACGAGCTTTGCCGATGGCAGCACGCAGGCGCTGAAGACGCATCTGCTGGGGCAGAGCGAAATCACCTTCTGCGCCGGGCGCGCGGGCACCCGCATTCTGTCAGCAGCCGAGCTGAAAGCCACCAAAAACTTGATGATCGCGGGTGATGTCAATGCCGTGCCGCCCGCAGGCGTCGAGGGGCTGGACCTGTTTGCCAGCGGCGCGCTGATCCCCGGCACGCATGTCATGGGCATCGGCCCTCTGGCCATTGGCAATGTCAAGTACCAGACCGAGGCCGGACTGTTCGGCGAAATGATCAAGGCGGCACAGCCGGTGTCCTTCGACTTCCGTGACGCCTTTGCGCTGGCGCGCAAACTTGCCGGATGACGCGCGCATTGTCCTGATTGCGGCGCAGTCAGGCCGGGCGCTGGCCAGCGCGGCGCGGCGCGCCGGATATGTGCCGCTGGTGGCGGATCTGTTTGGCGATCTTGACACGCTGGCACTGGCGCACAAGCATGTGTTCTTGCCGCGCGATGCTGACGGCGGCATTGCGAGCGCCGGTTTTGGCGCGGCGCTGGCCACGCTGCGCGAGGGTTTGGACCCTGAAACAATTCTTGGCATTGTCTGTGGCTCAGGGTTCGAGGACGGGGTGGAGCTGCTTGAGACCGCAGGGCAAAATGCGCCCCTGCTGGGCAACAGCGCGGAGATTGTGCGCGGACTGAAAGACCCGCTGCGCTTTGCCAAACTGTGCCAGACGTTTGGCATTGCGCATCCCACCATCACGTATCAGCCGCCGCGCCAGCCCGCAGGCTGGCTGGTGAAGCAGGCCGGGGCAAGCGGCGGTGGGCATGTGCGGGCTGCGGGCGCGGATGACGCAGGCCAGTCGGGTCGTTACTTCCAGCGCTTTGTCACAGGCCAAACCGCTTCCGCCCTGTTCTGCGCCGATGGCCGCGCGGCGCAGATCATCGGCTTCAGCGCGCAGTGGACGGACCCCGCGCCAGCCGCGCCCTTCCGCTATGGCGGCGCAGCGGGGCCGCTTGAGGTTGCGCCTGCGCTGGCGGCGCAAATGACCAAAGCCGTTCAGGCCATTGCCCGCGCCCGCCGCCTGCGCGGATTGTGCAGCGCGGATTTTATCCTTGATGGTGATTTGGCCTGGCTCATCGAAATCAATCCGCGCCCCGGCGCAACACTGGATGTGTTTGACAGCGGCCAAACGCCGCTGCTCCACCACCATGTAACCGCCTGTGCGGGAACACTGCTGCCTTTGCCTGCACCTGCGGCCCGCGTCCGCGCCGCTGCGACAATTTACACGGATAAAGCGCTTGCCGCTGTGCCCGCGCTGGACTGGCCACACTGGAGCGCCGACCGCCAGCGGCCGGAATCGGCGCTGACAGCAGGCGCGCCGGTCTGTACAGTGTTGGGCGAGGGCGAGACATTCAACGAGGCACGGGCGTCTGTCACGGACCGCATCGCGCACATAAGAACACTGCTGGACGGGGACGCGTGAATGGACAGGGAAGACAGTTTGGCCGCCGCGCCGGGCGTCAACGCGCGCGCGCAGGTGCTGGTGGCGGATATGCTGGCGCGGCAGGGCGCGTTGCGCATCGGCGTCGCCAGGGGCACGCATGGCGAGACGCTGATTGACGCGGGCAGCCGCCACACTGGCGGCATTGAGGCGGGGCTGGCGCTGGCGCGCATCTGCCTTGGCGGGCTGGGGGATGTGGCGCTGGTGCCGGGTGGCCTCGCGCGCTGGCCCTGGCGGGTCTGCGTGCGCTCGTCGCATCCGGTGATCGCCTGTCTGGGCAGCCAGTATGCCGGCTGGAGCCTGGCGCAGGGTGATTTCTTCGCGCTCGGGTCCGGCCCCGGCCGTGCGCTGGCACGCAAGGAGCCACTGTTTGCCGAGCTTGGCTACGCGGACAGCAGCGAGCACGCCGTACTGGTGATTGAGGGTGACGCGCCCCCGCCCGCAGCGCTGGCGGCCGGCATCGCGGCGGACTGCGGCGTCAAGCCGGAAAATCTGACATTTCTCTATGCACCAACGCGCAGTATGGCAGGCGGCGTGCAGGTGGTGGCGCGCGTGCTGGAAGTCGCGCTGCACAAGGCGCATGCGCTCAAATTTCCGCTGCACCGCATCATTGACGGCATGGGCGCTGCGCCTTTGTCGCCGCCGCACCCCGACTTCATGACGGCCATGGGCCGCACCAATGACGCGATTATTTATGCCGGTGAGGTGCATCTGTTTGTCACCGGCTCCGCGAACGATGCGCGGGCTTTGGCGGAACAATTGCCATCGAAGACCTCGCGCGACTACGGTGAGCCGTTTGCCGCGATTTTCAAGCGGTTTAACGGCGATTTTTACAAGATCGACCCGCTGCTGTTCAGCCCGGCCAAGGTGATTGTGACTGCGGTGGACTCTGGCGAGAGCTTCCATGCAGGCGCGATCGATGCAGGCCCGCTGGAGGCCTCGTTTGGGTGAGGCGCTGCTGGACCGCCGGTCTCTGGCCGGCCTTGCATCGGGCCGGCCAGAGGCAGGCGGTCCGATCATCGCCATCGCCTGTGACCAGACTGCGGCGCATGTCGAGGACATTTGCCGCGCCCTCGCAGCACGCGGCGCGACCGGCATTCCCTTCCGCCTCGCCGATTGCGCTTTTGACGTGCGCGCCCCGCACGGCCTGCGCCTGCCGGGCTTTGTCGAGGCGCTGCCGGACGCTGTCTTCGTGCGGGCGCTGGAGGGCGGCAGCTTTGAGGCGGTGACGAGGCGCCTTGGCATTCTGCATGCGCTGGGCGGGCTGGGGCTGCCAGTGGCCAACAGCGCCAAGGCGATGGAAAACTGCGTCGATAAATCGATGACGGGGTTCTTGCTGGCGGGCCACGGCATTGCGACGCCGGATGCCTGGGCGATGGAGACGCGGGCAGAAGCGGCCGCGCTGGTGGCGCAGGAGCTGGCGCACGGGCCGCTGGTGCTCAAACCGCTGTTTGGCTCGCAGGGGCGCGGGCTGCGGTTGATCCGTGCGGCCGGGGACCTGCCGGAGGCGGACGCCGTGAATGGCGTCTATTACCTGCAACGCTTCGTGCGTGCTGCGGGCGCGGGCTTCCACGATCACCGCCTGCTGGTGTCGCGCGGGCAGGTACTGGCCGCGATGACACGGCGGGCCGATGACTGGGTGGTGAACATAAAGCAGGGCGGCAGGCCGGAGCGGTTTGCGCCGCCGGACGAGATGGCGGCGCTGGCGGTTGCGGCTGCGGCGGCAGTTGGCGCGGTGTTTGCCGGGGTGGACGTGATTGCGGGGACAGATGGCGCGCAGGTGATCGAGGTCAACAGCACGCCTGCCTGGGCTGGACTGCAACAGGTGACGGATTTTGACATTGCGGCGGCGGTGGCGGGCGAGCTGCTGGCGCTGGTCGCCGGTCCGGCGGGCGGCCGTCCTTCTGCGGACGGCCGTGGCCGGCAGCGCGTCCCATGACCCTCACCCGCGCCGAAATCGCCGCCGCCTTTAGTGCCGCCTGCACCGACGAGCTGCTCGCCCTCAAGCCCGGCAACGCGCATGTGCACAGTGCCACGCACAAGCTCAGCGTGGCGCAGTTTGTGGAGAGCGCCCGCGTCTGCGCACCTGCGCTGACGGTTCCCGGAGCAAGTGTTGGCGCGCGCATTCTGGATGCGGTTACGGCGACACAGGCGGCGGTGGGCACCAACACCAATCTTGGCATTATCCTGCTGTGCGCGCCGCTCGCGGCCGCCGCTGAACGCATGCCAACGCTCAACTTGCCAGGGCGGAGCCTGCCCGCGCTGCGGCAGGCGCTTGCCGCAACTCTTGCCAGCCTCTCCGTCGCGGATGCGGAAGCCGCCTTTCGCGCCATAGCGCTGGCCGCGCCAGGCGGCCTTGGCAGCGATGCGGACCATGACGTAAGGGCGCCCGCGCGCGCAGACCTCAAGGCGGCGATGGCCAGTGCGGCGGGGCGCGACCGCATCGCCTTTCAGTATGCGCATGATTTTACCGACGTGTTTGAACGCGGGCTGGCGGCCTGCGCGCAGGCGGATGCGCGTACCGGCCCAGCCTGGCGCGATCCGCAGTGGCGCACGCTGCTGGTCTATCTGGAGTTTCTCGAAGCCTTCCCGGACAGCCATATCCTGCGCAGGCACGGCAGTGAAACCGCAGCCCGCACGCAGCGTCAGGCTGGCGCCATGGCTGCCCGCCTGCGTGGCACGGACGACCCGGCTGCGCTCACCGGGCCGCTGACGGACTGGGACGCGGCGCTGAAATCGGCCGGCGTCAACCCGGGCACCAGCGCTGACCTGACGGTTGCGACGCTGTTTGCGCGGCGGCTGGCGGTCCTCTCGGATTAACGTCCAAGCCAAAGGGGCCAAAGAACGCATTTTATCACCTTGCCAGCCTGCCGCATTGATGATTGAGTCCCGGCGGGGCGGAGGGCTTCCTCCCTATCTGGCAAACCGGTCCGACACTCCAGTTTTTGGGTTGCGCTGGACGCTGCTAACAAGGATAAACGCGCGTACTGGTCCGGGACTTTGGCCTGGATCCAAGCGCATAGAAAACGAAACCAGAGATCAGAGGAGGATGGCAATGGCCAAGATCAATAAACTTATGGTTGGCGAGTCGCTGGTTGGCGACGGCAATGAAGTCGCCCATATCGACCTGCTCATCGGGCCACGCGGCTCAACTGCCGAGCTGGCTTTTGCGAACTGCCTGACCAACAACAAGGACGGTTTCACCTCGCTGCTTGCGGTGATCGCGCCCAACCTGCTGTGCAAGCCGCCGACTGTCATGTTCAACAAGGTCACCATCAAGGGTGCCAAGCAGGCTGTCCAGATGTTTGGGCCGGCGCAGTATGCGGTGGGCAAGGCCGTTGCTGATTCGGTTGCCGAGGGCGTCATTCCGGCGGCCGAAGCGGATGATGTCTTCATCATGGTTGGCGTGTTCATCCATTGGGATGCCGCCGACGACAAGAAAATCCAGGACTATAACTACCGCGCCACCAAGGAAGCGATCGCCCGCGCCGTCAATGGCCACCCGACCGCTGCCGAAGCCGTTGCCCAGCGCAACACCGCCAAGCACCCCTTTGCGGCGTAAGGCCGGTTTCATCTTTGCCCGGCGCCTGACTGGGCCGGACAGGATAAAAACGGGGGCTTCGGCTCCCGTTTTTTATTGCGCTGGCGCGCTGCGCTCCGGCAGAGGAGATCCGCTTGTCGGCTGAGCATTTAGGCGCTCTCGTCCTGTTCGCCTTTGTCGCCTCGGTCACGCCCGGGCCCAACAACCTTATGTTGCTGACGTCGGGCGTGAATTTCGGCTTTCGCCGCACCATTCCGCACATGCTCGGCATTGGCCTTGGCTTCACCTTCATGATCGCCGTGGTGGGGTTTGGCATTGGCGAGGTTCTGGCATACGCGCCCGGCGTCTATACGGCGCTGAAGTATGGCGGCGGGGCTTACATGCTGTGGCTGGCGGTCAAGCTCGCCCGGGCCGGTCCGCTGGGGCCAAAGGGCGCAGAGACCGGCAATCCCCTGACATTCTGGGAGGCTGCCGCCTTCCAGTGGGTCAATCCCAAAGCCTGGGTCATGGCCGTCAGCGCCATTGCGGCCTATACGACGCCGGCCGGCCACACACGCAGCGTCCTCATTGTCGCGCTGGCTTTCGGGCTCGTCAACCTTCCCAGCGTGTCGGTCTGGGCGCTGTTTGGCTCGGCCATGAGCGCCACCTTGCGCGATCCGGCGCGGGCGCGCGTCTTCAACACCGTGATGGCGGTGTTGCTGGTTGCCTCGCTCGCGCCAATTCTGTTTGAATAGTTCTGCCTGTTTGAATAGCTTTGGCATTTTAAGAGGACACGCATGGATCCCTATGTCTGGGAATGGGGCAGCCTGCTGCTGCGCTGGCTGCACGTGGTCACCGCGATGGCCTGGATCGGCGCGTCGTTTTTCTTCATCCATCTTGATGCGAGCCTGCGCCCCGCCGATGACATTCCCGCCGGCAAGGGCGGCGCGGCCTGGCAGGTGCATGGCGGCGGATTCTACCGCATGCAGAAATATCTGGTCGCGCCGGAGCAGATGCCCGCAGAGCTGACCTGGCACAAATGGCAGTCCTACTGGACCTGGATTTCCGGGTTTTTCCTGCTGGTCTGGGTGTATTACGCCCAGTCGCAGCTTTATCTGATTGACCCTGCGGTGATGGCGCTTTCCCCCCTGAGCGCAGGGGCCATCGGCATTGCCGCGCTGGCGCTGGGCTGGCTGTTCTACGACCTGCTGTGCAAGTCGCCGCTGGGCAAGAATGATGTGGCGCTGGGCATCGCGGGCTTTGCCTATGTGGTGGCGGCAAGCTGGGTGTTTGCGTCAGTCTTCTCAGGGCGCGGCGCGCTGGTCCACACCGGCGCGCTGATGGCGACGATGATGACGGCAAATGTGTTTTTCGTCATCATGCCGGGCCAGCGCAAGGTCATTGCGGCGCTGATCGCGGGTGAGACGCCCGACCCGGCGCTGGGCAAGGCGGCCAAGCAGCGCTCGCTGCACAATAATTACATCACGCTGCCGGTGCTGTTCCTGATGCTGGCAAACCACTATCCGGTGACCTATGCCAGCTCGCGGGCGATACCGGCGCTGGTGACCCTGATCATCATTGCGGGCGCGATGGTGCGGCATTTTTATAATGTGCGGCATGCCGATCATGCAAAATCGCCGTGGTGGGCCTGGGGCGTCGCGGCGCTGGCCATGGGGCTGGCCTTCTGGCTGGCGATGGCCAGCAGCCCCGGCTGGCGCGAGCGGCTGGGGATGCACCCGGTTGACGAGCCTGCGCCGGTGCTGCTTGCCGGTTACGCCCTGCCGCCCGCCCCGGTTGTCGATATTGTCAGCAGCCGCTGCTCCATGTGCCATGCGGGCGAGCCGGTATGGGACGGCATTGGCATCGCGCCCAAAAATGTGCGGCTCGACAGCCCGCAAGCCATCGCCCGGCAGGCGCAGGCAATCCGCGTGCAGGCGGTGCTGACCCATGCCATGCCGCCCAACAATGTGACGGAGATAACGCCGGGGGAGCGCGCGCAGCTTGCCGCATGGCTTGCGCCGCAAGCCATGCGATAGCAGTATGGATGTTTGGGAAGGACGCGGTCACATCGCCATGCGCACATCAATCCGGTTCCTGCTCGGCAATGACCTGCATGAGATTGCCGCTGGTGACCCGACACAGACCGCGCTGGACTGGCTGCGGCTTGACCAGCGCCTGACCGGCACCAAAGAAGGTTGCGCCGAGGGTGACTGCGGGGCCTGCACCATCGTGGTGGGCACGCTGCGCGGCGGCGCGATGCGCTATGAGGCGATCAACGCCTGCATCCGCCTGCTGGCGACACTGGATGGCTGCCATGTGCTGACGGTCGAGCACCTGAGGCGCGCCGACGGGTCGCTGCATCCGGTGCAGCAGGCGATGGCGCAGTGCCATGGCTCGCAATGCGGGTTTTGCACGCCAGGTTTTGTCATGTCGCTCTACGCGCTGTGGCTGAGCGAGGACCGGCCTCCGGTGGCGCGCATCGATGATGCGCTGGCGGGCAACCTGTGCCGCTGCACCGGCTATCAGCCGATCATCGAGGCGGCGCAGCGCATGTATGAGATTGGTGATCCGGCGAAGGATTTGCGCGCGGCGCGGCACGCAGTTGCCGGGCGCATCGCGGCCTTGCAGGACAGCGCGACGATTGCGTTTGGCGACGGCGCGCGGCGTTTCTTTGCGCCCGCCAGCGCGGACGCGCTCGCTGCGCTGCTGCTGGAGCAGCCGGAGGCGACGATTATTGCGGGCGCGACCGACGCCGGCCTGTGGATCACCAAGGAGATGCGGGTTCTCGATCCGGTGATTTATCTTGGCCGTGTAGCGGCGCTGCAAACCATCGAGGATCATGGCGGTCACCTGCGCATCGGTGCCATGGTCACGCATACGGGCGCGCGCGCCGCGCTTGGCGCGCTGCATCCGCAGCTGGGCGAATTGCTGCGGCGCTTTGCCGGCGAGCAGATCCGCAATGCCGGGACAGTGGGCGGCAATATCGCCAATGGCTCGCCCATTGGCGATCTGCCGCCCGCGCTGATTGCGCTGGGCGCGAGGCTGGTGCTGCGGCGCGGCGACGGGCGGCGCGAGATTGCGCTGGAAGATTATTTCCTCGCCTATAAAAAGCAGGACCGCGCGCCCGGCGAGTTTGTCGAGGCTGTGCTGGTGCCCCGCCTTGCGCAGGATGCGCTGTTCCATGTGTCGAAAATTTCCAAACGTTTTGACGAGGATATTTCCGCGCTGTGCGGGGCGTTTCATCTGGTGCTCGACACAGACAGGCGCATCGCCGCCGCCCGCGTCGCTTTCGGCGGCATGGCGGCAACCCCCAAACGCGCTCCGCTGTGCGAGTCGGCGCTGGCGGGGCATATGTGGTCGCTGGAAACTGTTGAAGCTGCGGGCCGCGCGCTGGCACGCGACTACCAGCCGCTTAGCGACCTGCGCGCCTCGTCAAAATACCGCGCGCTGGCTGCCGCCAATCTGCTGCGCCGCTGCTTTATTGAGACAACGCAGGCGGGTGTGCAAACGCGTGTGGCAGGCAGTGTCAGGAGCCTTGCCAATGCATGAGGCAGCAAGCGGCACGCTGCGCGCGACAATCAGCGGCGGCGTGGCGGCACCCGCGCCGCACGACAGCGGCCACAAGCATGTGGCGGGCGAGGCGGCCTATATAGACGATATGCCGGAGCCTGCTGGCCTCGTGCATGTGTATCTTGGCCTGTCAGAGCGTGCCCATGCGCGGCTCGCCGGCGTCGATCTCGACAGGGTGTGCGCCGCGCCCGGTGTCATTTGCGTGATCACCGCCGCCGATATTCCCGGCGTCAACAACATCGCCTCCACCGGCAAGCATGACGAGCCGCTGCTGGCCGATACACTGGTCGAGTATCACGGCCAGCCGATATTCGCGGTTGTTGCGCAGACCCGCGACGCCGCCCGCCGTGCCGCGAGGCTGGCGCGTGTCGAGTATGCGGAACTGCCTGCAATCCTTGACGTTGCGGCTGCCCGCGTCGCTGGTGGCAGGCTGGTGACTGAGCCGCTGCGGCTGGAGCGCGGCGATCTTGCCGCCGCCATGGCCGCCGCGCCACGACGCCTGCAAGGCTCCATGCAGATTGGCGGGCAGGAGCATTTTTATCTTGAGAGCCAGGTGGCGCTGGCCATTCCGGGCGAGGATACCGACATCACCGTCTACTCGTCGACGCAGCACCCAAGCGAGGTGCAGCACATGGTTGGCAATGTGCT
>JANLPP010000218.1:0-1755 GCA_031367295.1 Hyphomicrobiales bacterium
ATCCGGCGCTTCGCGCCACCTTCTCCCGCAAGCGGGAGAAGGGGTCATGACCGCCCGCCTCCTCTCCGGCCATACCCTCCCCGTCGCCATCGTCGCGGCCATCCTCATCGCGCTCTGGTACATCGGCGCGCTGCTGATGAATCTCGATCTCCAGCGCGACCTGTTCCACAACGCCGACAACACCGCCTACACAACCAGCGACCTCATCACCGGCGCGCTCAACATGGAGCGCCCGAAACTCCCCGCGCCGCATCAGATCATGCAGGAGCTTGACAGGACCGTTCTGCAAACTGCGCCGACTTCAAAGCGCAGCCTGATTTTTCACGCGGGCATTACGGCGGAGGCGACGCTGCTCGGGTTTCTGGTCGGCTCTTTGCTTGGCGTCCTGCTTGCAGTGCTCATCGTCCACGCCCGCAGTCTCGACAAATCCCTCATGCCCTGGATTGTCGCCTCGCAGACCATCCCCATCATCGCGCTGGCGCCGATGATCGTTGTTATCCTCAACCAGTTCGATTTCACCGGCGTCGTGTCGAAGGCGGCGATTGCGGCTTACCTGTCGTTTTTTCCGGTCACCGTCGGCATGGTCAAGGGGCTGCGCTCGCCCGATCCGTTGCAGCTTGACCTGATGCGCACCTGGTCGGCCTCGCGCTTCGCCACGTTTGCAAAAC
Organism: Hyphomicrobiales bacterium; assembly: GCA_031367295.1. Taxonomy (GTDB): domain Bacteria; phylum Pseudomonadota; class Alphaproteobacteria; order Rhizobiales; family Beijerinckiaceae; genus JANLPP01. The sequence continues at coordinate 669 of JANLPP010000218.1, forward strand.
TGCGCCTGCCCGCCAGTGTGCCGTTCCTCTTCGCCAGCCTCAAGGTGGCGGCGGCGGCGGCGCTGGTGGGGGCAGTGGTATCGGAGCTGACCAAGAGCGAGGACGGCGGGCTTGGCGCGCGCTTGCTGGCTGGCTCCTACTATGGCCAGACAATCCAGATTTGGGCGGCGCTGTTCATGGCGGCGTTTTGCGCGGTCGCGCTGGTGGGATTGATCGGGCTGGTGGACAGGCTTGTGTCGAAGCGCATGGGGTTTGCGCGGTGACCGGCAGCGTTTATCAGCTCGCGCTCTGTGGCCTTGTTGGCGCGCTGGCCGCCGCGCGCACGCTTGCCGCGCCGCCGGGTTTCGCCCTTGCCCATCCGCTGCTGTATTGGGGTTCGGTCATCATTTTTTGGCTCGCGGGCTGGGCCTGCGTTCATTGGCTTGTCGCCGCAGGGCGGTCGAACGACGCAGCCGGGCGGCTCGCCAACATGGCGATCCCTGTGGTCTTCGGCGCGACTCTCCTGCTGCTGTGGGAGACGGTCACCCGCGGCCTCGGCGTGCCTGGCGTCATCCTGCCGGCGCCCTCCGCCATCGCGGCGCGCTTGGCGTCTTCGCTGCCGACGCTGGCCGCCGATTTTCAGCAAACCGCGCAGGGCGTCTTCGCCGGCTTCCTCATCGGCAACGCCGCCGGCCTCGCCACCGCAATCCTCATCGACCGCAGCCCGTTTCTGCAGCGCGGGTTGCTGCCCTTCGGCAATCTTGTTTCCGCACTCCCCATCGTCGGCGTCGCGCCCATCATGGTCATGTGGTTCGGCTTTGACTGGCAGTCGAAGGCGGCGGTGGTCGTGATCATGACGTTTTTCCCCATGCTGGTGAACGCCAATGCGGGCCTTGCCAGCGCTGGCGCGATGGAGCGTGATCTCATGAAAACCTGGGGCGCCGGCTATTGGCCGACCTTGTCAAAACTGCGCCTGCCGGCGGCCTTGCCTTTCATTTTCAACGGCCTCAAGATCAACTCCACCCTGGCCTTTATCGGGGCCATCGTGGCGGAGTTTTTTGGCACGCCGATTGTCGGCATGGGCTTTCGCATCAATACGGAAGTGGGG
>JANLPP010000239.1:0-11419 GCA_031367295.1 Hyphomicrobiales bacterium
TCGTCGTGCTCGTAAAACTCAAAGCTTGACGCGCTGACATAGCCGCCGCCGGCCCAGGCGTAGATCGGGTCATCGAACAGGCCGACCGCCGCGCTATATTCGTGGAAAGTGACATTGCGTCCGACAAGATCGCTGCCATTGGCGAGGCCAGCGGGGAAGCGGCCCGACTTTGAAAGCAGCAGCAGCCGCGCCGATTCCACCGCGCCGCAGGCGAGGATGAAGACATCCGCCTCCTGCTCATGCGTGTCGCCGTCGGCGTCCTGATAGATGGCGGACCTGACCGTACCGTCAGTGCGCAGCGTCAGCTCGCGCACATAGCAGTCGGGGCGCAAGTCGTAGAGACCGGTTTTGACCGCATCGGGCACAAACACATTGAGCGCGCTGGAACGCGTGCCGGTGGGGTCGCCATGCTGCTGGGCGAAAGCGCTGATGACCGTGGCTTTGCGGCCATTGAAGGCGCGTGACAAAGCGGCCTGCGGCGTTGGAAAAGCGTTCCAGCCAAGCGCGGCGCAGCCCTTGTTGAATTTTTCGGCGTAGCGCGACACGGGCAGCGGCGGGCAGGGATAGCCCTGGCTGCGCGGGCCCTCGAACTTGTTGGCGCCCGCCCGGCCCGACACGCCAAAAGCCCATTCGACCTTGGCGTAATAGGGTTCGAGGTCGTCATAGGTGATCGGCCAGTCGGCGAGCGTCGCGCCCTTGACCTCGCCAGCAACGCTGCGCATCCGGAAATCATTGGGCGTGAAGCGCGGCAGCCAGCCCTGCCAATGCACCGTGCCGCCGCCGACCATCTGCGGCACCGGGCAGAACATTTCGAGATGCGCTTTTTCCTGCGGCGAGGCGCGCGCGGTGCGCGGGTTGAGCAGCGGGTCCGGCCACAGATTATAGCGGTTGATATTGGCGAGCTCATCGCCGCCAAACGTCTCGCGGCCGCGCCACGGGCCGCGCTCCAGCGCGACAACACGCACGCCGCGCTCGGTCAGCACCTTGGCCGCCGCCGCGCCGGACGCGCCTGCGCCGATAATGCAGACTTCGGTCTTTGCAGGCTTTGACTTAAGCGCCACGGTTTGCCTCCAGATATTTTGCCTCTTCACCCTCGGCGAACCAGGCAAGGGCGCTATAGCGCCCGGTGTAGACTTCGTTCAGCGAAGCTGGACCGGGAAAGCCGATGACGTCCCAGCCGACGCGGTTTTTGTTGCCGCCGTAAATCGGGTCGCTGTAAAAACCTTGCCGCGTGTGCATGATCAGCAGCGGCAGAAACGCAAGATCGGTTTCGGTCAGCGTTTGCTGGAGCGCGGGGCCTTCGCCCGGCGCGCCGCCTGCAGAGGCGGCTTGCGCGCCAGCGTGTTCCAGCGCGGTCAAAACTGTGTCTTGCTGCCCGGCGGTGAGCGCCGCGAAACCCGCGCCGAAGCGCGCCTGCGCCGCTTTGTCGAGCGCGGCGACGCCATCCGCATAGGTCTTGCGCAATATCCCGATGCGCTGCGTCCAGCCCTTCGCCGCCGCGCCGGTCAGCGTTTCAAAGCCTGAGCCATCGGGCTTGGCATAGATATGGCCGAGGCCGCTGAGATAGAGATCGACGAAATCGACGCAACCCGCCTCGGACGCGCCGGGCATGTCGTCCGTGGGGATGATGCGCGCCATCGCGGCCGCGATGGTGGCGCGCTGCCGGGGGGTGAAGAAATGCGGAGGCGCGGGGGAAGTCATGACGCCATCTCGCTCAGCATCTCATAAAACCTGATCTCCACCGGCCGCGCCAGCAGCGCATCCAGCCGGCTGAACAGCGGCTTGAGGTGCGGCATTTTCAGATGCGCGTCGAGGTCGGCCTTGCTGCGCCAGTTTTCGTAGAACATGAAGACGCAGGGGTCTTTGGCGTCAACGTGGAAATCATAGTTCATGCAGCCCGGCTCCGCCCGTGTCGGCGCAACCTGCGCAGTGAGGATCGCGTGGAGCTCGTCCCGCGTTTCCGGCTTGGCGACGACCGTGCCGATGATGGTGCAATGGCTCATGGGCGAGGCCTCATTCTGATAAAGTTCACTTGCGCGCCGGGCTGAGCGCCACGGCCAGAATAATGATAATGCCGCGCGCGATCAGCTGCTGGCTATATTCAAGGCCCATCAGCAACAGGCCATTGTTGATCAGCCCAATCATCAGCGCGCCAACGATGGAGCCGACGACTGTGCCCGCGCCGCCAAACAGGCTTGTGCCGCCGAGCACCGCCGCCGCGATGACCGACAGTTCGTCGCCTTCGCCCAGCTGGAAGCGGCCCGAATGCAGGCGGCCCGCATAGAGCATGCCGGCGAGGGCCGCCGCCATGCTTGAAATCATGAGAACACGCATCTTGATCGACAACGTGTCGACGCCGCTGTAGCGCGCCGCCGTCTCGCTGCCGCCAGTCGCCAACACGCGGCGGCCGAAGGTTGTTTTGCGCAGAACAATATGGCCGGCGATCCCGATGACCGCCATCCAGAGGATGAGCACGGGAATATGAAACAGGTCCGCGCCGCCGAAAATCGCAATGTATGTATCGTCAAGAATCGGCACCGACTTCGTCTGTGTCACCCACATGGCGACGCCGCGCGCGATGCCCATCATGGCAAGCGTCGTCAGAAAGGACGGAATGCCGATGCGGGTGGTGAGGACACCGTTGACGAGGCCGACGAGCAAGCCAGTGGCGAGGCCCGCGAAAATACCCACGGGCAGGCCATAAGCATCCATCGCCATCGCTGTTGTCAGAGACGCAAGACCCGCGACCATACCGACAGAAAGATCGATCTCTCCAGCAGATAGAACATAGGTCATCGCCACCGCCATGATGGCGATCATCGCCGTCTGGCGGGCGATGTTGAGAAGGTTGTTGGGATCGAGAAATCCCTTGCTGTTCAGCGTCGCGGCGAAGATCAGGAAAATCGCGGCAAAGCCGATGTAGATGATGTACTGACGCCAGTTCCGCAAGCCGAAGCTGATCATGGTTTTGGGGGATGCGGATGCGTCAGACATGGGCGTGCGCCTGCTGGAGGGTTTTGGAAAGCTGCCGCTCGGCATATTGCAGCCGCGCGCCTTCTTCGTCGGAAGGATTCGGGTCGTCGAATTCGGAAACCGGGCAGTCGCGCGCGGCGCGCCCGTTGACCATGACGATCAGCCGGTCCGCCGCCGTCAGCAGTTCGGACAATTCCGACGAGATGACGATGACCGCCTTTCCGCTTTTGGCGAGCGCGCGCACCAGCGCGATGATCTCGGCTTTCGAGCCGATGTCGATGCCGGCGGTCGGCTCGTCCAGGATGAGAATTTGCGGCTCGGTGAGCAGCCATTTGGCGATGACCACTTTCTGCTGGTTGCCGCCCGACAGCGTGCGCACGGCGGCGTCGCGCGGGGCGGTTTTTATGCGCAGCGCCTTGATCTGCGCGTCGGCGGCGGCGGCGGCTTTGGCGTCCGACACGAAAGCGCCGTTCGAAAGCTTGTCGAGAATCGGCACCGTGGCGTTGGTCTTGACGCTGTGCTCGATGATGACGCCCTGGCGCAGCCGGTCCTCGGGGATCAGCGCGATGCCATGCGCGATGGCGTCGCGCGGGTTGTTGATTTCAACCGTCTTGCCGTCGACAAGAATCTCGCCCGAGCGCTTTGGATCAATGCCGAACAGCACGCGGGCGATGGCGCTGCGGCCACTGCCGAGCAGGCCCGCGATGCCGACGACTTCACCCGCGTGAACGGTGAAGCTCAAGTTTTCCGGCTTGGTGGGGCCGCAGAGGTTTCTCACCTCCAGCAGCGGCTTGCCCAGCTCCGCCGCGCCGCGCACGACATCGGAAAAGCCGCGCGAGCGGCGCCCGACAATATGCTCGATCATTTTCTCCAGCGGCAGCTCAGACAGCGGCGCTGTGATGACATGGCGCCCGTCGCGCAATATCGTCGCGCGGTCGGCGATCTGGGTGATCTCCTCCATGCGGTGCGAGACATAGACGATGGCGACGCCCTCTTGTCTGAGCCGGCGCAGGAATGCGAAGAGTTTTCCCACCTCGCCGCCGGAGAGCGCGGTTGTCGGCTCATCGAGAATCAGCACCCGCACTTTCTGCGAGATAGCCTTGACGATTTCGGTAAGCTGGCGCTGGCCGGCGCTGAGGTCGCCGACGAGCGCAGCCGGATCGATATCGACGCCAAGGTCGGCGAAGAGCTCGCTCGCCCGCTTTGCCGCGCTCTTGTCGTCGATGAAGCCGGCGCGGGTTTTGAGTTCGTGATTGAGGAAAATATTCTGCGCGACGGTGAGCGTCGGAATCAGGCTCATTTCCTGAAAAATCATGCCGATGCCCGCGCGCTTTGACGCGTCCGGCGTATGCTCGGTCAGCGGCACGCCGAGCACTTCAATGGTTCCGGCTGTCGGCGCGTGGACGCCGTTGAGAATTTTCAGAATAGTCGATTTGCCCGCGCCATTCTCGCCAAGCAGCGCATGGATTTCGCCCTTTTCGACGGCAAAACTCACATCGTCCAGCGCCCGCACGCCGCCGAATTGTTTTGACACGCCGGTCATGCGCACGGCCGTGGTGCCGGAGGTTGGGTGGGCGCTCATATCTTCCCCGTGTGGCGTGTCAGTCCCCACTCCCGCTTGCGGGAGTGGGCTTGGGTGCGGGCGGCCGCGCCGGAAAGCGCGCTCTTATGACGGCCGCCCTCATCCGGCGCCATAGCCCGTCCGCAAGGACGGGCGTCCTTCGGACGCCCTTCGGGCCGCCTTCTCCCGCAAGCGGGAGAAGAACCGGCTCACTTCATGCTCGCCTTGATCTTGGCGGTCGGCTCCTGGTGGTAAATTTCTTTCCAGGCGGCCAGCAGCGTGTCCTTGGTGATCGGCGCGGCGGGCAGGGCCACATACGCGGGCGCAGCCTTGCCGATAAGCGCGTAGGCGGCGAGCCGGGCTTCGGTCACGCCCTGGTCATAAGGGCGCTGCGAGGCAATGCCCTTGATGAACTCGCCCTTGGCCATGGCGATGGCGACGTTCTCGCCAAGGTCTTCGTTGACGATGATAAGATCATTGCGGCCGGCGGCGCGCGCCGCCGCCATCACGCCTTCAGCCGGCACGTCCCAGACGGCCCAGATCGCGCTGACCTTGGGATTGGCTGTCAGAATCGCGCCCGCCGCCTTTTCCGCGTCGCCGGAGAAATCGGGTCCGCCGATTCCCTGCTCGCCGACGATCTTGATGTCGGGATAGTTTTCCAGAATGGTTTTCTTGAAGCCGTCATAGCGCTGCTTCGTCACAAAGAAGTCCGCCGCGTGGAAGACCAGACCGATGGTGCCCTTGCTGCCAAGCGCCTTGGCCATAAGGTGGCCGGCGGCGACGCCATTGCCGTAATTGTCGGCGGAGACCGAGGAGACATATTCCTTGCCGGCGGTGAAGCCTTTTGGCACATTGTCCATGAACACCAGCTTGACGCCCTTGTCGGCGGCGGCCTTGTAGGCGCTGGCGGTGGCGACGGCGTCCACCGGGATCGACACGATGATGTCGGGCTTCTGCGCCATCACCGTCTCGATATCGGCGACCTGTTTTTCGGGCTTGAAGCCGGCGTCGGTGACGGCGATGACTTCAATGCCCTCTTCCTTGAAAGTCGCCTTCAGCGCCTCAAGCTGGGCCTGCGACCAGTCGTTGCCGGCATAGTGGAAGATGATCGCGGCCTTGGCTTTCTTGGCCCTTACGGCGGCAAGTTCCTCGGCGGTCAGCATGACGGTTGAGGCGGCGGCCGGCTTTTCGCCATTCGGACCGAGGCTCAAGACCTGGGTTTTGAGGGCGGCCAGCGCCGCGTCCGGATCGCCGGCGAGGGCCGGAGTGGCGGAAATTGCAGCGTTGAGCGCCAGAGCGGCTGAGGCGGCAAGCAGTGAATATCTGAGCATGGTTTTCTCCCCTGGTGGCAATGCGCCTCGCCCGGGGCCTTGTGGCTCAGGGCGCGTTCTTGTGGTCTTGCCGCTGCCAGGCGCTTCCCGCTGGCGGCTGTTCAACCGTGAATTTTGACGAAACCGGATTTATCCAAAACGTTACTGGTTCGCCGACTGCGGCGCGCCGCTTGTCCTCGGCATGACCCACAAACTATCGCCGCAATCCGGGGTGAACAGGCGCAAAAATATCCGAATCGGATAAATATTGGGATGGCCGTCGGGTGCTGTGGCTTGCCATGCTTTGAGTTCGTCCAGAAATCACGCTAGAATTTGTCCAGGATCGCAACATTTGCCCCTTAAACAGCGAGGCGTGGCCTTGCCCGCACGGCACAAGATAGATCAGGCCCGCGCGCGCGGCGGGCGCGCCGCAGAGGCGGGCGCGTTTGCCGCCAGGGACGCGGCGACGCCCGAAGGCCCCTATGAGACGACCGCAGGCGAGGCGCCTTCGGGCGCGCCCAGCAACCGCGGCGCCGACCACTTCATCGAAGTCTTTGAGCAGCTGCAGGACGAAATGGAGCGCACGCTTGGCCTGAAAGCCGGCCAGCGTGAAATCCGCATGATCCTGTTTCTCGTCCGCAATCACCTCGCCGGCCGGCCTGTCACCTCCTCGACCCTGGCGGAGGCCTCGGGCTTGACCTATGGCACGGCCATGCGCGCCATTGAGCAGATGGACAGCGAAGGCTTGATCGTCAAACGTTCGCGCACCTCCACCGGCAAATCGTTTTCCCTGCACCCCTCGTCCGAGCTGCTGTCACGCTGGCACCGCTTCGCCTTTCAGGCCAATGCGCTGGCGCGGGCAGCGGGCGAGCCGCCAGAGGCGCGCGCGGCAAACGCTCCGCGCAGGCCGCGTGTCAGCGTCAAGACTGCTGCCATCGTGCCGCCGCCGCCGGTGCTGAATACAAAACTGTCGCTGCCGCGCGGCCTGCGCGTGCTGGTGCATGGCGACCCGACCTTCATGGCCATGCATTCAGCCAAGAAGCAGTTCGAAATGATTCTGGGCGTGCCGATATCGAGCCGCGCGCTGTCCATAGACCGCCTGCAGGCCGAGCTTGTCGTCAACGCCGGTCTTGACCAGTCGCGCTATGATCTGGTTGCCTGCGACCTGCCCTGGTTTGGCGAAATGGCCGCGGCCGGGCGGCTGCTGCCGCTCAACGGTTTTATTCAGAAAAACAGCCTGGAACTCGGCGATATCTATGCCGACGCGCTGGCAAGCTCACGCTGGCGCGGCGTGCAATATGGCGTGCCGATCATGACGACGGCAGAAATGCTGGTCTACCGCTCTGATCTGTTGGGGGCGGCGCATATCGAGCCGCCGCGCACTGCTGCGGCTACAGTCGAGGCAGCCTGCCATCTCCACAACCCGTCTGCCGGTGTCAGCGGCATCGCCTGGAATGGCGCGCGGGGCACGCCGCTCGGGCACACATTCATCATGATCATGGGCGCCTTTGGCCAGCCCGTGCTCAATCTTGCCGCGACGGGCGATGGCTTTGACGCGGAACATGTCGAGGGCGATGAAATGCGTCCGATGTTCGCCTCGCTTGAGGCGCGCCAGACCGCCGAATATCTGCTGGAGCTGATGCCCTATTCACCGCCCGACGTGCTGCGCATGGCCTGGTATGAGCGGGCGAGCGCCTATGCGCAAGGCAGGGCGGCGATGGCCTATTCGCACTCACTGCTCGCGCCGATGCATGAACTCGACAGCGCCTCGCCCGCCTTTCGCAAAACCGGCTTTCTGGCGCATCCCACCGGTCCGCGCGGGCGGCCTATCACGCCGATGGGCGGCTATGGCGTGTGCATTCCGGCCAATATTTCCCCGGAACGCATTCCCGCTGTGTGGACCGCCTTGCAAGCGCTCACCTCCGCCAGCGCCGCCAAGCTGTATCTTGCCAATGGCAGCCTCGCGAGTCCGCGCGCCAGTGTCAGCCGCGACCCGGAAATCCAGGCTTTGTCGCCGCTGATCCCCTTTGTCGATGACGCGGCGGGGCGCGGCTGGCTGCGTATGTGGCCGCGCCCGCCGGTGCCCGGCATTCTGGATGTCATCAGCATCGCGGGCGAGGAAATCCACGACCTGTTGTCCGGCGCCAAGACGGTCGCGGCGGCGCTCGCAGCGGCGCAGAACCGCGCGGATGCGGTGATGCGCGCGCGCGGCTATTACTGAGGCCCGCGCCTGATCCAGACCGGACCGATTTAATCCACATCGGATAAAATGGCGTCTCGCCAAGACGCCCCGTCCTGCTAACTCTCCGCCAGCCAGAAGCCATTGGATACCTTGACGTTTCATTAACAGCGGGAGCTTCACGCGATGAAAGCCGTTTACCTGCCAGGCAACAAGCGTGTCGAAATCCGCGCCGTCGCGGTGCCGACGCCGGGGCCTGGCGAAGTGCTGGTGGAGGTCAAGGCCTCCTGCATTTGCCGCAGCGATCTCAGCCTGTATTACGGCAATGCCGTGGTGGGCGGCGACGCGGCGGGCAAATGCATCACCGGGCATGAGCCTTCGGGTGTGGTGGCGGAGACTGGCGCGGGAGTCAAAACCTTCAAGCGCGGCGACCGCGTTGCGGTCTATCTCGGGGTCGGCTGCGGCACCTGCGCCGCCTGCCGGATGGGCAATTATTTCCTCTGTCCAACCTGGACTTGCCTTGGCTTCACCGCCGACGGCGGCAATGCCGAATATCTGGTCGTGCCAGAGCGCAACTGCCTCGCCATTCCCGACAGCATGTCCTTTGTCGCCGCCGCTATTTCCACCGACGCTTTTGGCACGCTCTACAGCGCCGCCAAAAAATTGCAGATTAACGGCGGGACCGCGGTCGGCATCTGGGGCCTTGGCCCAATGGGCAGCGCCGGCATTCTCGCAGTGAAGGCGCTCGGCGGGCGCGTCATCGCTTTCGATCCGATCGCCGAGCGCCGTCACTTCGCGCAAACGCTTGGAGTCGATCTGGCGCTCGATCCAACCGATCCAACGGCGGGCGAGCAGATCAAGGCCTTCACCAATGGCAATGGCTTTGACGCCGCCATCGACTGCTCGGGCAATGGCGCGGCGCAGAATATGGCGCTCGACACTACGCGCCCGCTCGGCCGCGTGGCTTTTGTCGGCGAGGCGAAGGAGACAACGATCAAGCCCAGCGAGCAGCTGATTCGCAAGCAGCTGACGCTGATCGGCTCCTGGTATTTCAGCGCGCATGAATATGCCGGGATCCTCGACACGATCACGCGCCACAAGATCGATCTTGAAAAGCTCGCGACGCACCGCTTCAGTCTGGATGAGGCCGAGACGGCTTTCCGGCTGTTCGACGAGCGCAAGACGGAAAAGGCAGTGTTCGTTTTCTAGGCTCAAACACTTTACACACGCAATCGGGAGACGCGCATCATGGCTTTCAAATATGCCTTCAACACCTGGGTCTATGGCAGCTTTCCCTGCTGGGTGCCGTCCTACAGCCTTGAAGAAACCATCAAGCGCATCGCCCGCATCGGCTATGACGGCATCGAAATCGGCTGTGCTGCGCCGCATGCCTGGCCCGCGCATCTGTCCGCCGCCAAGCGCAAGGACCTCAAGAAACTGATGAGCGACGAGGGCCTGCCCTGCGTCTCGCTGCTGCCCGCGCCCGGCGGCGGGCCGGGCAACAATCCCACCTCGCTGCTGCCCGAAGAGCGCGCCGCGGCCATCGCCCATTACAAGGAAGTCGTCGATCTCGCGCATGACTTCGGCGCGAAACGCGTGCTCTATATCGCGGGCTGGAAGAGCTTTGGCGTCAAGCGCGCCGAGGCGCTGAAGTGGAGCCTCGACGCGCTGGTTGACATTGCCACCCACGCCGCCGAACGCGGCGTCACCATAACTATCGAGCCGACCTCCGCCGACTCAAACCTGATCGACACGCCCGGCGAGGCGCTGATCCTGCGCGAACAGACCGGCCTCAAGAACGTGCAATGCATGTTTGACACCTATCACGCGCTGCACCGCGCCGACGTCTCGTCCGACTATGTTTATGAGCTCGGCAAGCATCTCGACCATGTGCATTTCGCCGATGTGGACCGCCTGCCTCCGGGCGAGGGTGTTATCGACTGGGTCGGCGTTTTCCAGGCGTTGAAGGACGTCAACTTCAAGGGCCATTGCACCATGGAAATCGGCTTCAACACGCGCAAGGCCGAGCCCGACCGCTACGCCCGCAGCGCGCTGAATTTCTGCAAGTCGCTCGAAGCCTCAATGAAATAATCCCTGAAACAACAAGCACAACGAAGGAAACACCATGTCACTCGATTTTTCGCGCCGCGCCTTGCTCAAATCCGGCACGAGCCTCGCCGCCACGCTGGTTGTCGCGAGCCTGCTGACCGCCTCGGCAAACGCCGCCGACAAGCCCGCCAGCCTCAACATGCTTTACGCCACCTCGGAGGCAAATTCCGACGCCATCAAGGCCGCGCTGCCGGATTTCAAGGCCGCCTTTGGCTTTGACATCAATCTTGATACCATGCCCTACAACGCCTTGCAGCAGAAGGCCTTCGCCGAGCTTGCCTCGGGCAGCGCGCATTATGACATCATGATCATCGATACGCCCTGGATGCCGGCGCTGACCAACAAGATCGAACCGATCACCGACATGATCCTCAACCCCGCCATCGCCGGGCCAGAGCTTAACATCAAGGATTTCATCCCAAAGGTGTTCTTCGACACGGCCGTCTACAAGAAGGACGCGAGCCACCAGCACATGGCGGTGCCGGACGCGGTTGATCCCGCCGCGATCAAGAAGGCTGGCTTCGAGATTTACGGTCTGCCGATGCAGGCCAACGCGCTGACGCTGGCCTACCGCAAGGACCTGTTCGAGGACGCCGCCAACAAGGAGGCCTTCAAGAAAAAATATAGCAGGGACCTGGCCGTCCCCGCCACCTGGGATGATTTTACACAGGTCGCCGAGTTCTTCACCAATCCGGCGGAGCGCCGCTGGGGCACGACGCTGATGGCCGGCGCGGGCGACTGGGCTACCGACGATTTCAAGACGCTGCTCGCCGCCATGGGCGGCAACGGCTATATGGTCAGCGATGATTTTCAGCCGGTGTTCAACTCGCCCGAGGGCGTCAAGGCGCTGACCTATTACGCCGACCTCATCATCAACAAGAAAGTCACGCCGCCCGGAACGACATCGGCGAGCTGGGATACGGTCGGCACGTCGTTCGGCACCGGCCTTGCCGCGATGAGCTTCAATTATCACTCCGAAACATTGCAGCCCAGCATCAAGGGTTCCATCGGCTATGCCGTGGTGCCAAAGGGCGTGGGCATCGGGCCGCATTTTGGCACCTGGATGCTGTCGGTGAATTCCTTCTCGGCCAACAAGGAATGGGCGTTCAAGGCGATTCAATGGTTCACGAGTTCAGCCGTGCAGAGCAAGGCGCTGGCCAATCAGCTGCATCCGACACGCCGCTCGGTCTATGAGTTTGCAGCAAAGGACAAAGCGACGGGCGACAAGTTCGGCAATTTCTATGAAGTGCTGGGCAAGTCGCTGGAGGTTGGCGTCGGCCGCCCGCG
>JANLPP010000311.1:0-13872 GCA_031367295.1 Hyphomicrobiales bacterium
TCAGCGCGGCGGTCCGGCTTTGAATTTCGCTGTATCCCGTCGCGCGTTCCAGAACCGCAATATGTCCACTTGCTTCTTGTCAACATCAACCGTGTAGACAATCCAATATTGCGTTCTGCGACCAACGCGGAACAAATAGGCCCGATAGGGCGCGCCAGTGACAAAGAAATAGCCCCAGGTTAGCGGGGATTGTGCGAGCGAACGCCGGAAGACGCTGTCAAGCCGGTCAATCTGCTCAAGCGCGAAGGCTTCGCTGTAGGCCCGCTGCCAGGTTACAAATTCGTCAATGTCGCGTAGCGCCTCATCATCGAAACGTATCGCAAATGTCATGCGCTCATCGCGGCCTTCGCCTTGCGGTACACGGCAAGCAGACGGACTTTAAATGTCAGCGGATCATAGACCGTAAATTGCCCCGCCGCGATACGCGCCTCGGCCTCTTGCAACGAGGCGAGCATTTGCGCGCGTTCCAGCGCGTCGAGAACCGGCACTTCTTCCATTGTCATGACGGGGATCATGGCAGTGCGGTCATTGCCGGGGCTGCGGGCTGATTGGCTCATGAAAAGATAATAGCAGTTTTTGCGAGCAAATGCACGCGGTGTTCCGCCTCAGCCGGTCGGCGTTTTGCCGCTGCCCGCGCCCATGTGCCTTTGCGCACATCCGGCCCCGCGCGCCCGTGGCACATACGCTTCGTCAGCCAGCCAAACACGGAGCCAAGCGGCTGATTTGGGGAAACCAAGCCATGACCGTCACCAAGCCCGCCTTTGCCTTTATTGCCGCTATCTGCCTGGTGATTTGCGGCCTCGTGGCTGTGCCGGTAACGGTCGCGGCGCTCGGCCATCCCCTGTCGATCAGCTGCACTGCCGCCAGCATCGGTTATGATCCGGGCTACGGCATCAGCCAGCTTGCGGCCAGCCCCTCGTGCTCCATTATCGCGCAGCGCTGAGCCCGTCCGCTCTGGCAAGTTCAGCCAGATAGGCGGCGCGCGCCGCCAGCGCCCCGCCAGCGCCGCGCGGCTCAAATATATCGCGGGCAAGGAAATGCCCGGTCAGCACAAAACCCGCCGCGACATCGGCAGGCGTCGGCGTGGCGCGCGCCCCCGGCTGGCGCAGAAATTCCGGCAAAACCAGCAGCCTGTCGCGATAGGCCTCCCCCGCTGCCCGGCTCACCGCGCGGCCAGATTTTGGCGAGACATAGGGCAGATCCGTGCGCGCGCCTGTCGCGGCGCATTGGGTCAAATCAAGGCTGAAGCCCAGATTTGCCAGCACCTCCAGCTCAAACCGCACCATCAGCGCAGGGGCGATGGCAGGCGCGTCAAGGTGGTCAGCGACCAGCAGCAGCGCCTGATAAAGCCCTTCGTGCGGCTCGCGCTCAGGCAGGCAACGCAGCATTGCGCCGAGCCAGGTGATGGCGTGCAGGGCAGCAGCGCTGGCCATGATGCGCCCCGCCCGCGCCCTGCCCGCCTCAATGACATAGGCGCCCAGCTGCTCGTCCAGGCGCGCCCGCCACACCGCGTCGACGCTGTTGCCCGGTTGCAGCACGGCTGACAGGCGCTTGCCGCGCCCGCCACGCACAAGGCCCAGATGGCGGCCATGGCTGCGCGTCATCAGTTCGGCGATCACGCTGGTCTCGCCATGCTTGCGCGCGCCGATGATAATGCCTTCGTCGCGCCATTCCATGTGTGAGCGCCCGCCTCTTTCCGGTTTCACCCCTTGGGGAATTCCAGTCCCATGGCGCGGTAGCGCTCGGGGTCATCCTCCCAGTGTTCGCGAACCTTGACGAACAGAAACAGGTGCACCGTCTGCTCGGCGGCTTCCATTATGTCCTTGCGGGCGGCCGAGCCAATCGACTTGATGGTGCGTCCGCCCTCGCCGATCACAATCTTCTTATGGCCGTCACGCATCACGAATATGGTCTGTTCAACCCGCGCGGAACCGTCCGGCTGGTCTTTCCACGAATCCGTCTCGACCGTGGACTGGTAGGGCAGCTCATCATGCAGCCGCTCGAAAATCTTCTCGCGGGTGATTTCAGCGGCGAGCGCCCGCAGCGGCGCGTCCGACACCTGGTCTTCCGGGTAAAGCCAGGGGCCGGGCTTGACCATTGCCGCCAGCTTTTCGCGCAAGTGGGGCACGCCATGCCCGCGCGTGGCGCAGATCATGAACGTGTCGTCGAAAGGCAGCGCCGCGTTCATGCGCTCGGCCAGCCGGAGCAGAGAGGTGTTTTCCACCGTGTCGATCTTGTTGATGATCAGCACCTTGGGTTTTTTGACGGCTGCCAGCCGCGCCAGAATAGCTGTCGTCTCCTCATCCAGCCCCTTGCGCGCGTCGATCAGCAGCGCGATGGCGTCAGCGTCGGCGACGCCGCTCCAGGCCGAGGTGACCATGGCGCGGTCAAGGCGGCGTTTGGGCGCGAATATGCCAGGTGTATCGACAAAGATAATCTGCGAGCGGCCTTCCAGCGCAATGCCGCGCACGATGTTGCGCGTCGTCTGCACCTTGCGCGACACAATCGAGACTTTGGCCCCGACCAGCGCGTTGAGCAGCGTCGATTTGCCGGCGTTGGGCGCGCCGATCAGCGCAACATAGCCGCAGCGGGTGGGCGTATCATTCATGCCGGGTTGTCCTGGCCGCCGGACTGCGGCGGCTCTCTCCAGATTTTGCGGGCCAGCAGAAACTGCCGCGCCGCCTCCTGCTGCGCGTCACGCTTGGACGCGCCGCGGCCAAACTCCGGCTCAAACCCGGCAACGCTGACCGAGACGGTAAAATGCGGCAGATGATCGGAGCCGCCGCGCACAGTCACCTCATAGGCCGGCATGGCCAGCGCCTTGCCCTGCGTCCATTCCTGCAGCGCGCTTTTGGCGTCCGGTGTCAGCTCTGGCGGGCTGGCTAGGCGCGGTCTCCACGCCTGCTCCACCACACGGCGGGCGGCGGCGTAACCGCCGTCGAGAAACACTGCGCCGATCACCGCCTCGCAGACATCGGCCTTGACCGACGCGGTCAGCGGGCTTTGCCCGCCCCGGTCAACCGAGGCGACCCGGATGGCGGCGGCAAGACCCCAGGCCTCGGTGACTTCCTCGCAGGCGCCGCGCCGCACCATCTCGGCAAAGCGGCGCGCCAGCAGGCCTTCCTTCAGGTCCGGATGCTCCACAAACAGCAGCTCGGCAATAACGAGGCCCAGCACCCGGTCGCCCAGAAACTCCAGCCGTTCATACCCTGCGTGGGTGCGCTCGCTGACCTTGCTGATAAAGCTGTCATGGGTCAGCGCCTGCACCAGCAGCGCGGGCGTGCCGAACGCATGGCCAATCGCCGCCTCAACCGCAGTCAGGCCGGCCTCCCGGCGCGCAGCCTGCGCCGCCATGCCTCAGCGCACCGTCTGGAACAGACGGTCCCAGCGCACCGTCCAGGGCCAGCGCCAGAACTGCCAAGCCGGCTCGGTCACTTCGCCCGAAGGGCCAGGCACGGTCTTGACCGAGAAGAAGATGATCTCCGCCCGGCCGACAAAATTTTCGAACGGCACAAACCCGACACCGGATTCGAGCGGCACGCGCGAATCAGTGGAATTGTCGCGGTTGTCGCCCATCATGAAATAATTGCCGGCGGGCACCTCGAAAACCCGCGTATTATCTAGCGTTCCCCGGTCACCGTCGCGCTCGATGATGCGGTGCGCGACGCCGCCCGGCGTCATTTTGTCGTCAGGCAGTGTCTCTCTGTAGGTGGGCACCGGCCCTTCGCGGCCAAAGGCGTCCGGCGCGATATAGGGCGTGACTTCCTCGCGGGGGCTGAGTTTGCCATTCACGTAAAGCCGCCCGTCGATCATCTGGATCTTGTCGCCCGGCAGGCCGATGACGCGCTTGATATAGTCGGTTGAGCCATCGCGCGGCAGCTTGAACACGGCTATGTCGCCGCGCTTGGGCGAGGAGCCAAAAATGCGCCCCGAGAAAATATCCGGGCTGAAGGGAATCGAGTGTTTTGAATATCCGTAAGAATATTTCGACACGAACAGATAGTCGCCTACCAGCAGGGTCGGCACCAGCGAGCCCGACGGGATGTTGAACGGCTGGAACAGGAAGGTGCGCACCACCAGCGCAATGGCCAGCGCCTGGAGCACAACCTTGATGGTCTCGCCAATGCCGCTGTCCTGCACGGGCTTGGACGGACTGTCGGCTTTTGAGACAGGCGAGCGCAGCGGTTCGGTCATCAAGTTCTCTTAAGTTGGACGCCAGCCGGTGCGTTGGGAACGCGTCAGCAGCCGGTAAAGACCCGCCCTATAGCGGCAGGCGCGCCAAAGGGCAACGATGGCGAAGCGGTGGCGGCGGCTCAGGCCACCCGGGCCCTTGCAATCCAGCCGTCGTGGCGGTCCCCGGACATGATTCCGGGATGATCAGGACGATGAGATTGCGCTCTGGTTTCCGCACTGTGGCAAAAAGCACCATTACCGCAGCCGGTGCAGCACCCTGTTCCATTGAACTCGGCTTGCGGGCAGCGGTCCGCCCAGATCGGCATCCGCCGACCAGACCACAATCAGCGCCCGCCCGACGAAATTTCCGAACGGCACGAAGCCCAGCCCATAGGCCTCGGGCAGGCGCGAATCGACGGAACTGTCGCGGTTGTCGCCCATCAGGAAATAGTAGCCCGGCGGCACGTCAAACATAGCCGTTGTGTCAAGCCGTCCAGTGTCACCCTCCGCCTCTATAATGTCGTGCCGGACCCCGCCGGGTAACGTTTCGGCATAAGCCGGCACATTCACCGCCTTGCCGTCGCGGTCAGCAATGACGGCAGGCGCAAGCGCCTCGCGCTCCACCAGCAAGTCATTGATATAGAGCCGCCCCGCCCGCATCTGCACCCGCTCGCCGGGCAGGCCGATGACGCGCGAAACAAAATCACTCTGCCCGTCGCGCGGCAGCTTGACCACGGCGACATCGCCGCGCTGCGGCAGTGAGAACCACAGCCGGTCCGGGAAATAGCGCGCCAGCGACGCAAATGAATGCCGCGACACGCCATAGGACAGGCGCGACATCAGGAACGTGTCCCCTGTCTGCAAAGTTGGCGTCATGGCGCGGGACACAACAAACTGCCGTCTGGTGAGCATAGCCAGCGCGGCGGCGCACAGCAGCAGGGCGATGAATGCGCCCAATAGCCTGCGCCTCACGAAAATTCTCCCGCGTCAAAGGCCTGGCAAAAGGCGCCCCAGTCGGTCTTGCTTTGCTGTGCAAGATCGATGGCCATTGCGGCAAGCGGTGCCTGCCAGCCCGCATCTGCGCCGAAATCCGCCAGCGCCTGCGTCTGCGCCGCACCGCGAAATCCGGCGGCGCGCAAATGAATGCCGGCCGCCGCGCCAGCCAGCCCCTCAAGCGCCTTGCGCAGTCCGGCGCCTTGTCCAAGCGCGGCAAGCTTGAGGCGCGCCTCACGCGGCTGCAACTCCCGCAGCACCATCGCTTCGAACGGCGGTCCGGCGGCGGCGAGCAGCGGCGGGGTCCAGGGTTCGGCCAGGCGCTCGATGGCAACCACCCGCGCCGCCTCGCCCGGCCAGCCTGGCTGCGGGACGCCCGCCTGCGCCGCGCCACCGGGCGGGTGCGCCTGCTTCAGGTCAAGCAGCTTTGGCTGCTCCCCGCTGCCCCGCGCCAGCACGGCAAAGCGCGCATGGCCAAGTGAGGCGAGACCCGCCACGCGGCGCGCGACATCCAGCACCTCAAAGGCCGCCGGATCTGCGGTCTGCGCGGCAAACGCGGCGATGCACGCGCGCGCCAGACGGCTCTGCGCCGGTGTGGCAGGCAAGGCATATCTGCCGTCGGTTTTCAGACGCCGCTGCATGCCCTGCCCGGATGTGCGCGCCTCAAGCACCGCCCGATCCGCAGCCAAGCTGGATTCCTCTGTGGGGGCTTTGCCCGGACTCGCGGCGGCCTGCACCGCGTTCGTGGCGCTGCCCTGCGCAAGCTTCGCCGCAAAAGCCCGCACGAACGCTCCGGCAAGCGCCGCTGCCGCGTCTTTTTCCAGTCCCAGCTTTTTGCGTGCGGCGTAAACCGAGCCAGCGCCGCGCAGCACGTCCCAGCCAGCCGGGGCCAGAAAACTTTCGTCAAAATCATTGACGCCGAACACGCGATGCCCCGACGCGTCGGAAAAATAACCGAAATTTTCGATGTGCAGATCACCGCAGGCCCACACCAGCGGCGCGGCCGGCAGCGCGGCAGGGCTCGGCAGGCGCGCGTAAAACAGGTGACAGGTGGCGCGGAAAAACGCGAAGCGGTCGGCCCGCATCGCCTGGTATTTCAGCGCCAGCCGCTCCGGGTCACCGCCCGCGTCCCGGCGTTGGAGGGCGGCGGCGATATCCAGCGTTGCGGCCAAGGGCGGTCCTTCAGGAATGGCAGCGCGCGCGGCTGCGGTCTGCTATGAGCGTTGGCACACTTCAGCAAGGAGCGCCACATGGCAGGCCTGCCAGCAAACATCCGGCACGTTAACATGACATCTGCCGATCTCGACACCCTGCGCCGGGCAGTGCGGAGGCTGGAGCATGTCAGCCTTGCGGCGCGGCTTAACACCATGGTGGGCAAGCAGGTCAATCTTGTGACCCGCGCACTGCCAGCGTCCGTGATGAAAATCGTCTCCGCCGCCACCAGCGCCGCCCTGAAAACCGGCCTGAAAGTGGCGCTGCTGAATTTTGAAAACCGCCCGCAGGACGCCTCCCTGCTGCTGCACAAGGCACTGGCGGCAGCAAGCGGCGCGGTGGGCGGCGTTTTCGGCGCGGCCAGCCTGCCATTTGAGCTGCCGGTCTCCACCACCATCATGCTGCGTTCCATCGCCGACATTGCCCGCAGCGAGGGCGAAGATTTGAAAGCGCCAGACGCGGCGCTGTCCTGCATCGAGGTGCTGGCGCTGGGCGGCGTGTCGGACGAAACGCTGGAGGGCGGCTATTTTGCGGTGCGCGCGCTGATGGCAAAATCCGTCACCGATGCGGCGGCGTTCATCACGCAAAAAGGCGTCGCCGACCAGACCGCGCCTGCCCTCGTCCGCTTTATCGCGCAGGTGGCGGCGCGCTTTGGCATAGTGGTGAGCGAGAAAGTCGCGGCCCAGGCGGTGCCGATCATCGGCGCGCTGGGGGGCGCTGTGGTCAACTACGCCTTCGTCGAGCATTTTCAAAGCATGGCGCGCGGCCACTTTGCCGTGCGGCGGCTGGAGCGGGTGTACGGGGCGGCGCTGGTCAAGAGCGAGTATGCGCGGGTGAAGGGCGAGATGGGAGTGTGAAGGCAAAAGATGCGAAGAGCTATGCTGCACCCGCACAGGGGTGATAGCCACGCGGGAGCTGGAACCGGCAAAGGCAACAGAAATGACCATACCTTATCGTGCCGTGCCAGTAGCAGAGGTGATGAAAGACTTCTCACCTGAGCGCAAAGCCCGCACCAAAGCCATGGCGGCTGAGATGATTGCCGAGGAAATGGCGTTTCGAGCCCTCCGCAAGGCCCGCGCCCTGAGACAGGAACAGCTTGCCACGCGCCTTGGCGGCAAGCAGGTGTATGTTTCGCGGCTGGAGAAGCGCGGCGACGTCAAGCTCTCGACCTTGCGCGTCTATGTGAAGGCGCTGGGCGGCGACCTCCAGCTGCTGGTGACATTCCCGGACGGCGCGTCGATGAAAATCAGGGACAGCGGCACGCCGTTGAAATAGTCTGCGGGCAGCCAGCTTCCCGCCTCACATCGTCGCGCCAATCTGCCATGGCACGAATTCGGCGTCGCCATAGCCCAGCACCTCGGATTTGCTTGGCGCGCCTGAGGCGACCTCCAGAATCTTGGCAAAAATCTCCGCGCCCTTGTCCTCGATCGACACGCCGTCAAGCACATCCCCGCAGTTGATGTCCATGTCGTCCATCATGCGGCGGTAGATGTCGGAGTTGGTGGCAAGCTTGATCGACGGCGTCGGCTTGCAGCCATAGGCCGAGCCGCGCCCGGTGGTGAAGGCAAGGATATTGGCGCCGCCCGCAACCTGGCCGGTGGCTGACACCGGATCATAGCCCGGGGTGTCCATATAGACGAAACCCTTGGCGGTTACGGGTTCGGCGTAGTGATAGACGCCGTTCAGCGTTGAGGTGCCGCCCTTGGCCGCAGCCCCAAGCGACTTTTCCAGAATGGTGGTGAGGCCGCCCGCCTTGTTGCCCGGCGAGGGATTGTTGTTCATCTCGCCGCCGTTGCGCTCGCAGTAATTTTCCCACCATTTGATCATGCCGACAAGCTTCTCGCCGATTTCGCGCGACGCGGCGCGGCGTGTGAGGAGATGCTCCGCGCCATAGATTTCGGGCGTCTCCGACAGAATGGCCGTGCCGCCATGGCGCACCAGAATATCGACTGCCGCGCCCAGCGCCGGATTGGCAGTGATGCCGGAATAGCCATCCGAGCCGCCGCACTGCAATGCCAGCATCAGTTCGGAGGCAGGGCGCGTCTCGCGCGTTGCCCGGTTGGCGACCGGCAGCATTTCCTTCAGCCGCGCCACGCCGGCCTCGACCGTCTTTTTGGTGCCGCCAGTGTCCTGGATTGTCATGGTGCGGAAAGCCTCACCCTCGACTATGCCGAATTCCTGCTTCATGCGGCCAATCTGGAACACCTCGCAGCCAAGGCCGACAAGCAGCACGGCGGCGATATTGGGATTGGAGGCATAGCCCCATTGCGTGCGCTTGAGCGCGTCAAACCCTTCGCCCTTGGCGGCAATGCCACAGCCGGTGCCATGCACCAGCGGGATCACGCCATCGACATTGGGGAAGTCGTTCAGAAAATCCGAACGCTCGATTTCCTTGGCCATGAAACGCGCGACCGAGGCAGAGCAATTGACGCTGGTGAGAATGGCCACATAATTGCGCGTGCCAGACTTGCCATTGCCGCGCGCAAAGCCCTCGAAAGTCGCGGCGTCTTGCGGCGCAAGTATATTTGGCGCGCGCGCGTCCTGGCAGAAGGCGTAATCGCGGTCAAAATCATGCATCTCGACATTCTGCTCGTGCACCCATGTGCCCGGTGCAATCTCATCCCTCGCAAAGCCTATGATCTGGCCGAATTTCAGGATCGGCTCGCCTCTGGCGATTTTTGTGATTGCCATCTTGTGGCCCTTGGGCACGCGCGCCAGCGCCGCAACGCCGACCGGGCGGCTGCCCGCCTCGAACACGTCAACGGCAACGACAACGTTGTCACTGGCATTTAATCTAATGCTGCGCGGCACTGGCAGGCTCATGTCGCTTTGTCCGTTGGCTGGTTCACTCAGGTCAGTCCTGAAACAGGTCGGGTCTTTGCTTTGATACAGTCGCCAGCATCGCGCTGGTCTGCTCAAGATGCGCCCGCATGGTCACGCGCGCCGCCTGGGAATCACCGGACTTTATTGCCTCGGCAACCGCACGGTGTTCTTTCAGCGTGTTTGGCAGGCGCCCGGGTGGCGTCAGCAGCAGCCGGCGCACGCGCTCAAGATGCGCCCGCAAGCCTTCAAGGATTTCATTGGCATGCGCGAGCGCGATACCGCTGATGATGATCTGGTGAAACTCGACATCAAGCGCGTAAAAACCAGCAATATCCTTGGCCTGTTCGGCTGCGTGCTGATAGCGCAGGTTGCGCTCCAGCGCCGCCATGGACTCGGGCGGCAGGCGGTGTGCCGCCTCGCTGGCGATTTCAACCTCCAGCGCGCGGCGGATAATCATCAGGTCGCGCACATCGTCAGCGGAAATCTTTGCAATGAAGGAGCCATGCTGCGGCTCTATCAGCACCAGCCGCTCATAGGCCAGCCGGTTGATAGCCGTGGTAACCGGAAAGCGCGAGACGCCAAGCCGCTCGCAAAGCGCAATCTTGTCGATGGCCGCGCCCGGCTCAAGCACGCCGGACAATATGGCTTCCTTGATGTCGTCATAGACGCGGTTGGCCTTGGAAGTGCGGCTGCGGTCGGCCTTGGCACTGGCGCGCGAGTCTTTTTCTTGTGTGATAACCTTGGCCATGGTTCTGCTCGGTCGCAAGTTTTGGCGGTGTGGCAGTCTGCTGAAAACTTAAGCTACACGGAAATCGGGCGAGATCAATGAAAAAAATAAGCTAGCATGCCAGAATGCATATCGCCATTGGTTTAGACCTGATCTATCCTGCGATTGCAAGCTTGGCGGGTATGGACATTTAGTCGTGTGCGGGAGTTATTTTGATGGCATCGATGAAATCGCCCCTGTCGCTGCACCTTGTGCTGCCAAACGACGGGTTTGCGGGCGCGCTGGCGGCGCGTGTGTGGCGGCCGGACATCGGCGGCCCCGCAGTCGCAGCGCTGCGCGATGGCGTTGTTGTGGACGTGACTGCCACGTTCCCCACGATTCGCGATCTTTGCGAGACGCCTGATCCCGCAAGCGCCTTGCGCGGGGCCAAAGGCGAGACGCTGGGACCGGTTGACGCGGTCATCGCCAATTGCTGGGAGGCGGCGCGGGATATATCGAAGCCCTGGTTTCTGGCCCCCGCCGATTTGCAGGCGGTGAAGGCGGCGGGCGTCACCTTCGCAGTGTCGATGCTGGAGCGCGTCATCGAGGAGCGGGCGCGCGGCGACTATAATGCCGCCGCCGCTATCCGGGGGGAAATAACCCGGCTGATTGGCGATGATCTGTCGAAGCTCAAGCCCGGTTCGCCGCAGGCTATGGCGCTCAAGGAGGTGCTGATCAAGCAGGGCGCGTGGTCGCAATATCTGGAGGTCGGCATTGGGCCGGACGCCGAAATTTTCACCAAATGCCCAGCCATGGCGGCGGTGGGGCTGGGGGCGGACGCCGGGCTGCATCCGGTGTCGTCGTGGAACAACCCCGAGCCGGAGGTGGTGCTGGCGGTGTCTTCCGCTGGCCGGATTGTTGGCGCGATGCTGGGCAATGACGTCAACCTGCGCGACGTCGAAGGCCGCTCGGCGCTGCTGCTGGGCAAGGCGAAAGACAATAACGCCAGTTGCGCGGTGGGTCCGTTTTTAAGGTTTTTCGACCATACGTTTTCTCTCGACGATGTGCGGCAGGCCTATGTCAGCCTGACCGTGGACGGCCCGGACGGCTATCATCTTGAGGGCGGCTCCTCGATCGCGCAGATCAGCCGCGATCCGGCGGACTTGGTGGCGCAGATGATCGGCCCGCACCACCAGTACCCCGACGGCGCGCTGCTGTTTCTGGGCACCATGTTCGCGCCCGTCGCCGACCGCGACACACCGGGCAAGGGGTTTACGCACAAGCTCGGCGATGTGGTCACAGTGTCGAGCCCCAAGCTGGGGGCGCTGGTCAACCGGATGCAGCTGTCGACTGAGTGCGCGCCGTGGACGTTCGGCGCGTCGCATCTGATGCGCTATCTGGCGCAGCGGGGGTTTGTGTGAGGTTGCGTTAGTACAGCACGAGTGACTTTTAACGAATGAATTTGCTGGAATTTTACATTTTTTGGCCCTAGATTGCATTCTCCCAGCCATCAAGGGCCAAAACAATGCTCCTGCGTTTCGGCGTAAGCAACTATCTTTCCATCAAAGACCGGCAGGAATTGTCGCTCGTCGCCTCGTCGCTGAAAGATGACGAAAGCGGCCTGATCACGCCGCCCGCAAAGGTCAAGGAGCGTGTGCTGCCAGCGACAGTAATCTATGGCGCGAATGCTTCGGGCAAATCGAATGTGGTGAAGGCCTTCGAGTTCATGCGCTCGTTCGCACTGTATTCGCACAGCCGGGGCGAGCCTGGGCGGCCCACCGGCGTGACGCCGTTTGCGCTCGACCCGGAGTGCGCGGGCAAGGCGTCGGAGTTTGACATTGATTTTGTCGCGGGCGGGATCCGCTATGCCTACAGTTTTTCGGTCACAAGCGAGGTGGTTGAGACCGAGGAGCTGGTAGCCTACCCGCACACCCGCCCGCAACTGTGGTTCACCCGCAAGGGCCAGAAATTCACCTTCGGCAAAAGCCTGACAGGCCGCAACCGGGTGATCGCGGACCTGGTGCGGCCCAACAGTTTGTTTTTGTCTGCGGCGGCGCAGAATGATCATGAGATGGTTGGTAAGGTGGCGCAGTTTTTCAGCGCATTGCCGGCGCCGTTCAATATTGGAACAACACTGCCCGCGGAAAACAAAGGGATTTGGCGCGGCAAACTTGATGATCGATCAATCAGATTCCTCAGAGAAATCGGGAGCGGAATCGTCGCGCAGAAAGTGTGGAGCGAAGATCCCAGGGTATTGGAAATCCTGTCCCGATTGGAACTTGCCGACATGGAGCGCGACCACGGAATTGGCAATATACCGACGCCTCAACCGCAAAACACAATGCCATCAAGAGTGCAATTTTCGCACGAAGGCAAAGATGGTCAGCTTGTCCATTTCGACTTCCACCAGGAAAGCACTGGCACACAGCGCCTGCTCATTCTCCTCGAACAAATTTACAAAACGCTCGACGCTGGCACGCCTCTCATCATCGATGAGCTAGATGCCAGCTTGCATTCGAAAGCCTGCGAAGCCGTTGTAGCGCTTTTCGCCAGTCCCAAAACCAACCCGCATGGCGCGCAATTGATTGCGACCGCGCACAGCACGCATTTGATGCGCACACCCCTGCTTCGCCGCGACCAGATTTGGCTGACCAAAAAGGACCATGAGGGCGCGACAGAACTCTATGCATTATCCGAGTTCCAGACGCGGCCGACGGACAATCTGGAGCGGGCCTATATGCAGGGCCGCTTTGGCGCGACTCCTTTCGCGGGGTCTGGGCGCGACATGATCGAAGCGGCCTGAGACATGGCAAAACCCCGCCCACGCGGTGCCGAAAGACTGACGAACATCCGCGCGCAGCAAATTCGCTTTGTCCTGTTTTGCGAGGGCGCGAATACAGAACCTGAGTATTTCAGGGCGCTCGCCAGATCGCTCAGTCAGAATACAGTCACGCTCAGGACCGTGCCAGCAGCTGGCGACCCGCTTGGCATCGCGCAAAAGGCGACGAAATGGATGCGCGCCAAAGATCAGCGCGTCGGAAACATCGATGCCTATGAAAAGGGTGATCAGGTTTGGGCGGTATTCGACCGGGACCAGCACGAACGTTTCGACGAAGCGGTCAGCTTGTGCGAAAGACAGGGCGTCAGCATCGCCCGCTCAAATCCTTGTTTTGAGGTATGGTTGATACTCCACCACGAAGATTGTCATGCGCCGTTGACGCGGTTCGCGGCGCAAAGGCAGCTGGAAAAGCTCTGTCCCGAGTATGATCGCGATGGCGGCAAGACTGTTGACTGCGCCAAATTGCTGGCTCGCCTTGATGAGGCCGAAGCGCGGGCCGAAAAGCATCTTGCCGCCCGGCGCGATGACGGAAAGCCTTTTGGCGCGTCTTCGACGACGGTGCATCTGCTGACGAAGGCCATTCGTGGCAAGGCGTGATGGGTTGCTCCAAACCCCTTGCCCTTCGCCAACTATTCCGGTTCAACGCACACATCCCATCCTCCCCCGGAGCACCGCCATGACCGCCCCCTTCAAAAACTTCATAGCTGGCGACTGGCTCGACGGCGCGTCGGTCACCCGCAACATCAACCCGTCCAACACGCGCGACCTCATCGGCGAATATGCGCAGGCTGACAGGGCGCAGACTGAGCGGGCGATTGCGGCGGCCAAGGCGGCATTTCAGGCGTGGTCGCGCTCCAACACGCAGGAGCGGGCCGACGCGCTGGAAAAAATCGGCGTCGAAATTTTGGCGCGCAAGGACGAACTTGGCCGCCTGCTGGCGCGCGAAGAGGGCAAGACCATGCCCGAAGGCATTGGCGAGGTGACGCGGGCCGCCCATATTTTCAAGTTTTTCGCCGGTGAATGTCTGCGGCTGGCGGGCGAGAAAATCGCCTCGACGCGGCCCGGTGTTGACGTCGAAATGACGCGCGAGGCGCTCGGCGTCATCGGCATCATCACGCCGTGGAAT
>JANLPP010000319.1:0-7138 GCA_031367295.1 Hyphomicrobiales bacterium
CGGGGCCTGGATCAAGCAGGGCGTTGACGCCAGCAAGCAGGCGCAATGGTTCTTTGACGGCATTGCCTTTGTGCTGAAGTTTTTGATTGAGGGCCTGTCGGCAATCCTGCTGTGGCCGCCGGCTCTGGTCATCATAGCCGCGCTCTGCGCGCTGGCCTGGTGGCTGCACCGCTCGGTGTGGCTCGTGCTGTTTATCGCCGCCGCGCTCCTGCTGATCGTCAATCTCGGCTTCTGGAAGCCGACAATGCAGACACTGTCACTCGTCACCTGGTCCACCATTGTGTGCATGACCATCGGCGTGCCCTTTGGCATCGCCGCTGCGCACCGGCCATGGCTGTTCAATGCGGTGCGGCCCGTGCTCGACCTGATGCAGACGCTGCCGACCTTTGTCTATCTCATTCCGACGCTGATCCTGTTCGGACTTGGCGTTGTGCCGGGCCTGATCTCAACCGTCATTTTCGCCCTGCCCTCGCCGATCCGGCTGACCCAGCTTGGCGTGTCTTCGGTGCCAAGGCACCTGATTGAGGCTGGCGAGGCCTTTGGCGCAACCAAACGCCAGCTGCTGTGGAAGGTCGAGCTGCCCTGCGCCCTGCCCAGCATTATGGCCGGCGTCACGCAATGCATCATGCTGTCGCTGTCGATGGTGGTGATCGCCGCGCTGGTGGCGGCGGACGGGCTTGGCGTGCCGGTTGTGCGGGCGCTGAACTCGGTCAATATCGGCATGGGCTTTGAGGCGGGCCTGTGCATTGTGCTGCTGGCCATCGTGCTTGACCGCGTGTTCAAGCAAAGCGGCGCCGCTGCGGGGAAACGTTAAGTGAGCCTGACCACGCCCGCCGCCGCCCGGCCCGCCATTGAATTCGACCATGTTGATATTATTTTTGGCCCAAACCAGGCGCGCGCGCTGGCGCTGCTCGACGAGGGCCGCTCGCGCGACGAGATTCTGAAGGCGACCGGCAATGTGCTGGGCGCGGCGGATGCCAGTCTGAGCGTGGCGCAGGGCGAAATCTGCGTGCTGATGGGCCTTTCCGGCTCAGGAAAATCAACGCTGCTGCGCGCCGTCAACCAGCTCAACAAGGTGTCGCGCGGCCGCGTGCTGGTTGATCACGACGGCGCGCAGGTGGATGTCGGCAGTTGCGGTCCCGCCATGCTGCGGCAGGTGCGCTCGCGCTCCGTGGCCATGGTTTTCCAGCAGTTTGGCCTGCTGCCCTGGCGCAGCGTGCGCGACAATGTCGGTTTCGGGCTTGAGCTGCGCGGCATGGCCAAGCTTGAGCGCGAGGCTGTGGTTGACGAGAAACTCGCCATGGTTGGCCTGTCGCAATGGGCCGGCAAGGCGGTGCACGAACTTTCCGGCGGCATGCAGCAGCGCGTCGGCCTTGCCCGGGCTTTTGCAACGGACGCGCAGATTTTGCTGATGGACGAGCCGTTCTCGGCGCTCGACCCGCTGATCCGCACCAAATTGCAGGATGAACTTCTGGATTTGCAGAGGCGGCTGAAGAAAACCATCCTGTTTGTGTCGCATGATCTGGACGAGGCGCTGAAAATCGGCAACCGCATCGCCATCATGGAGGGCGGGCGCATCGTGCAATGCGGCAGCGCCGAGGACATTGTGCTCAAGCCTGCCAACGCCTACGTCACCGAATTTGTCGCGCATATGAACCCGATGCATGTGCTGAGCGCGGCGGCGGTGATGCAAACGGCGGTGACGCTTGAGCGCAGGGGCGGGCACGTGCTGCTCGACCGCGCCGGCCAGCTGCGGCTGGCGCTCGACGCGGACGGGCGTCCGGCCGGGGCGCTTTTTGGCGAAAAAGCGCTGTCGCTGGCTGAAAGCACTGCCGGACCGGAAATGCTGACGGTTGCGGCCTGCGGCATAAAGCTGCGCGAGGCGATCGAACTGCGGCGCGCATCCATGTATCCGCTTGTACTGGTTGACGCTGATCGTGTTTTCGTTGGCCTGTGCGGCGAGACAGAAATATATCGCGGCCTCTTGCGCGACCTGTGAGTTTTGCGACATAGCTGATGCAATGCGACCAGATTTTTCCGCGCCCGGCGCGCCCATGCCCTCGTTCGCCGGCAAGCCCGTGCAATTGCCGCAAGGCCATGCGCCGGTCAAAACCGGGCGCATTGGTGTGCTGCTGGCCAACCTCGGCACGCCCGACGCCACCGACTACTGGTCGATGCGCCGCTATCTGAAGGAATTTTTGTCGGACCGCCGCGTCATCGAGACCTCGCGGCTGATCTGGTGGCCAGTGCTCAACCTGATCATCCTGACCATCCGCCCCGGCCGCAAGGGCAAGGATTACGCCTCGATCTGGAACAAGGAGCGCGACGAAAGCCCCTTGAAGACAATCACGCGCGGGCAGTCCGAGAAGCTGGCGGAGTGGGTGGCGCAAGGCGGGCTCGGAGCGGGCGGCGCAAAGGTGAGCGTTGACTGGGCGATGCGCTACGGCAATCCTTCCATGGAGAGCCGCCTTAACGCCTTGCAGGCGGAAGGCTGCGAGCGCATTTTGCTGGTGCCGCTCTATCCGCAATATGCGGCGGCCACATCCGCGACGGTGTGCGACAAGACTTTTGACGTATTGAAAAAAATGCGCTGGCAGCCGGCCCTGCGCGTCAGCCCGCCCTATCACGATGACCCGGTCTATATCGCCGCGCTCGCCGCCTCGATGAAACGTTCCATCGCCGCGCTGGATTTTGTGCCGGAGGTGCTGCTCGCGTCCTTTCATGGCGTGCCGCAGGAATATCTGGAAAAGGGCGATCCCTACCACTGCCACTGCGTCAAGACGTGGCGGCTGCTGCGCGAGGCGATGGGCCTGACGCCAGAGCAGTTTCCGATGAGTTTCCAGTCACGCTTCGGGCCGACGCAATGGCTGCGGCCCTATACGGATGAAACGGTGAAGGCGCTGGCGGCGCGGGGCGTGAAACGCATGGCGGTGGTAACGCCGGGCTTTTCGGCTGACTGTCTTGAGACGCTGGAAGAGATCGGCGTCGAGAACGCCGAATATTTCCATGCGGCCGGCGGCGAGAAATTCGCCGCCCTGCCCTGCCTGAATGACAGTGTGGAGGGCATGGCGGTGATCCACACGCTGGTGGCGCGGGAGTTGTCGGGATGGGTGTGAGGCCGGCACCGGTCGATAGCGCAGCATCAAGCTGTCAGTGCGTAATTACCCGCCCCTTGCCAAGGACGGCAATCGCTGAATCCATGCGGACATGGACCGCAGTGATTTGTAACACCTGAGCCGGGAAGAATTTATTGAGCTGGTTCTCCAGCTGCCGCGGCCGGACAGGACGTCGCGCACGTCTTTTCTGCCACCCTCTACCGACATGAAGGAAAGACGCGAGAATTCCCGTCCGGGCGGCACCGTGCCGGGGCATGGGCCGCACAACCGGCGACTGGCGGACACGCCGGACGCGTTTGTGGACCACAAGAGTGCCCGCGCGGCATGTTCCGCGACGCTTTCGGCCTTGGCGTCAGCGAGGGCGCGCTGAGGAACCGGCCGTTCAAACAGCTGGACTGCTCGAAAAGCAAAACTGGAAATTGGTGCGGGCGGCCGGACTTGAACCGGCACAGGCCTTTCGGCCCTACGGATTTTCTTACCTTCTACGGCTTTCACCGCCGCGCCGTTGCAGGTCCGTGCATTTGCGCGTTTGGGGTCTGGACTATCCCTTCACCGTGACGTTCGCCGTGACGCGATTGCGTTAGGTGCTGCCCGTCTAGTCTCTACACCTTCCCGTGTGCGCATTCGCGCCGCAAGGGCTTGGTTCGGGATTGCCAGTGAAGGTTTCCCCGAATTTGGGCAGTTCTACTCCTCCAGTTTCCTGGAGGGCACTCAAATTGCGTCTAAGTCCGTTGCGTCTACCAATTTCGCCACACCCGCATAGGCTAAATGTATAGGCGTGTCGCAGGGGACAAGCCAAGCAAAATTTTCACGCAGCCAAGCCTATATCCCGTCGTCGTTTTTGGTCATGTCCCCCTACGTGGGACATGACCAAAAGAAGAGTCTGCCCTGTTGGAAATTCAGAAAGCGGACATGTAAATAGCTGCTGTCTTATCCTAAACTTGCACCCGAACCCTGTGCGCCGCCACCGGAATCATCGCCCGCGTCCGCGCCACCAGCGCCGTATCAATGCGTGCCGAAACCACGCCAACACCGTCCGACGCCTTGGCCACCACATGGCCCCATGGGTCCACCACCAGCGAATGCCCGTAGGTGGAACGCGTCTCGTTGCCGGACACGAACGTGCCGGTCTGCGCCGCCGCGCAGAAATAGGTTTCCGTCTCAATCGCCCGGGCGCGGCACAGCACCTCCCAATGGTCCTTGCCGGTTTGCAGGGTGAAGGCGGCCGGCAGCGCGATCATCTGCGCGCCCTTGGCCGCAAGGGCCTGAAACAGGTCGGGAAAGCGCAGGTCATAGCAGATCGAGCAGCCGACGGTGACGCCCTCGCAGTCATAGGTCACGACCGCGTCGCCGGGTTTGACCGCCGCGCTTTCCTTGTAGGACGCGCCGTCGGGAGTCGTCACGTCAAACAGGTGGATTTTGCGGTAGCGCGCAATGTCGCGGCCCTGCCGGTCAAACACCACCGTGGTGTTGTGGATGCGCTCCTCACCGGGAATTTTCTCCATCATGGAACCGGCGTGGATGAAAATGCCATGCGTCTTCGCAAGGTTCTGGCACATTGCATAGGCCGGGCCGCCGGGCATGATCTCCGCCTCGCGCAGCTTGTCGGCCCTGGTCCCGCCCGCCCAGTCAAAATGCTCGGGCAGCAGCACCCAGTCGGGGTTTTCCTCCACGACCGCGCGTTCGATCAGCGCCTTGGCGGCGGCGATGTTGGCAGCCTTGTCGCTGATGGAATTCATCTGGATGAGCGAGACTTTCATGGTGCCTCCCGCGATCAAAACTTGTCTTTGCGCGTGCGCAATTCGGCAAAAACCTTTGCCGGATCAGCGCCGCTCATGCCCAGCGCCTGCTGCAACTCCGGGTTCGCGGCGCGCAAAAACGGATTGGTCGCCAGCTCCAGCTCAATGGTCGAGGGCACAGTGGCGTTGCCGTGCGCCCGCAGCGCGTCGACATGGCGGGCGCGGGCTTGCAGCAACGCGTTGTCCGGCTCGACCGACAGTGCAAAGCGCGCATTGGACTGCGTATATTCATGCCCGCAATAGACCTGCGTGTCCGGCGGCAGCGCGGCGAGTCTAGACAGCGACTGCCACATCACCTCCAGCGGCGTTTCCATCACCCGGCCGCAGCCGAGTGCAAACAGCGTGTCGCCCGAAAACAGCAGTTTTTCGCGCGCGAACCAGTAATTAACCTGGCCCAGTGTATGACCCGGCGTCTCGATGACTGAAGCGCTCAGCGCTCCCACCTTGACGGTGTCGCCCTCACTGACGGTAACCTCAAGCCCGGCGATCTTGTCCGCCTCCTTCTGCGGGCCAACCACGCGCGCCTTGGGAAAGCGCGCCTTCAGCGCCGCAATACCCTGCACATGATCAGCATGGTGATGCGTGACGAGGATATCGGTGAGCGCCCAGCCCCGCGCGTCAAGCTCCGCCAGCATTGCCGCCGCGTCCGGCGCGTCTATGCAGGCTGTCGCCATGCTGGCGGTATCGTGCAGCAGCACTACATAGTTGTCTTTAAGGCAGGGAAGTTGCACAATTTCGAAAGCCATGGTCACAAGCTCCAGCTGGCGGTTCCGGCACATGTAGACCCAAGCCCGCAGCATTGCCAGCGCAACACCATAGCAGACCACCATGCCGCTTGATGTGACAGACCTGCGCAGCTTCTATGCGTCTCCGCTGGGGGTTGTGGCGCAGCGGGTGCTAGGTGCCCTCATCAGGGCGCGGTGGGACGCTCTGGCCGGGCAATCCGTGCTGGGGCTGGGCTATGCGCTGCCCTATCTTGACACTGCCCGCAAGGAGGCCATGCGCTGCATGGCGTTTTTTCCCGCCAGCCTTGGCGCGGTCAGCTGGCCAGCCGACGGCGCGTCCGCCGCCAGCCTTGTCGAGCCCGAGCTGCTGCCGCTGCCGGATGCCTGCATTGACCGGGCGCTGGTCATTCACTGTCTGGAGGCGACTGAAACGCCGCGGCTGGCGCTGGAGGAAATCTGGCGCGTGCTGACCCCGCAGGGGCGGCTGCTGCTCGTCGTGCCATCGCGGCGCGGCATCTGGGCGCGCGTCGACGGCACGCCCTTCGGACAGGGCCAGCCGTTTTCGCGCAGCCAGCTGCGTGACATGCTGCGCGGCACGCTGTTCACGCCCCTGCATGAGGCGGAGGCGCTGTACATGCCGCCGCTGGCACGCCGGGCCTTCCTGCGTTTTGCCCCCGCCTTCGAGCGGGCAGGCAGGGCCCTGTCACTGCCGGGCGCGGGCGTGTTTGTGGTGGAGGCGGGCAAGCAGCTCTACCGGCCGGTCATGGCGCGGCGCGGTCTCGAATTTGCGCGGGCGCGCGTGCTGCGTCCAAGGCTGCTGCCCGCGCCTGGGCGCGCGCTTACTCCGCCGTGACGCTGATGGCGTTGACGCAGGTGTCCTGGAATTTCTTCTTGCCATAGACATCGGTGATGGTCAGCCTGATTTCCGAAGTGGTGAACGACTTGTCGAATACCCAGGTTTCCGGCTCCGCCGTATCGGGCAGGTTGAGCCTGCTTTCCTTGACCCCTTCCTTCGTCGTCAGCTCGATGCGTTTGGCGGTCGAGTTTTCGGCAAAGGATTTGGCGGTTTTGCCATAGCCGTTGGTGATGGTGATTTTCTTGACCGTCACATCTTTGAACGGAAAGCTGATGGTGAGCCATTCGCCCGTGCCCTCGCCCGCAACGCCCTCGCACCACGACTTGTCATCGCTGAGCCGCAAGTTTTCGGGGCCATATGTATTCTTGCCCTGCGGTTTCAGAACTGACGAGACGCAGAACTTGGCCTGAATGCCGTTTTCCAGCGTCATCACTTCCGAGCATTCGGAGGCAAGAGCCGGAGAGCCGGCCAGCATGCCGAAGGCGGCGAGGATGAGGCGGGAACGCATGAAAACCCCCAAAGGTTGCATTGAGATTGCGGCCACTAGCGGTGCGGCTGCGCAGGCAATGTGCGAATTGTCACATCTGATGCCCGTCACTTCCGCTTCAGCATAAACACCGCCTGCTCGCCAAACATGTTCCA
>JANLPP010000343.1:0-8264 GCA_031367295.1 Hyphomicrobiales bacterium
GGCAAGAACTGGCCGCCGACCTCGTATAACCCGTCGCTGAAAATGTGGTACATTCCGGTTATCGAAAGCTGCAACCGCATCACGGTTGCCGAAACGATCCCCGGAAAATCCTTCAAGGCGCGCGAGTTCTACACAGGCGGCGGACCGAGCCAGCCGTTCAAAATCACCGGCAGCGTGACGGCGATCGACGTTACGACCGGCAAAGTGACGGGCAAGACGGAGACGCCTTTCCCGCTGCTCGGCGGCATGCTGTCGACGCCGGAACTGGTGTTCACCGGCCAGCCCTCGGGCGAAGTCATGGCGCTTGATGCCAAGACACTCGCCAAGGTCTGGGAGTTCAACACGGGCGGCGGCGTCAGCGCTCCTCCGATGACCTTTGAGGCAGGCGGCAAGCAGTACATCGCCATCCTCGTTGGCCTTGGCGGTGCCTGGGACAAGTGGTTCATCGAATCAACGCCGGAACTGAAGAAGATCCAGCCCGGCTCGATGCTCTACGTGTTTGCGCTTTGAGTTAGACTGCGAGACGAATCCCGCCTTTCGAGGCGGGATTTTTCCATATCCCCTCCGCGTCTTGGCCGGGCTTGTCCCGGCCATCCACGCGGCCGGGCAGCGTACAACAGCAAGAGATTGCAGTGGTGGATTTGCATGGATGGCCGGGACAAGCCCGGCCAGGACGGAGAGTTTAACTTGCCTTGCAATATCATCAGCGTCCGCGTTGCGGCAATTGCGTTAATACTTCTCACTGCATCAAGCTTCGCCCGCGCCGAAGACGTCCCCGCGCTCTCCCCCAAGGCACTGGCCGAGGGCGTTGCTGTCTACAAGAAAGCCAATTGCGTCGGCTGCCACAAGTGGCATGGCGACGGCGGCGGCGGTTATGGCGGGGCGGCACTGTCGCTGCGCAAAACCATCCTGACGCGCGACCAGATTATCGAAACTGTCAAATGCGGTCGCCCCGGCGTTGGCATGCCCTTCCATATACGCGACATTTATGACGACGAGACAAAGCCCTGCTTTGGCCTTGGCCGCGCCGATTTGACGGGCCAGATGCCGCCCAGCGGAGCGGTGTTCCTGCGCCAGCCCGAGATTGAGGCGGTCGCCGATTACGTGCTGGCCAATATCAAGGGCAAGGGCGAGGTGAATCTGGCTGACTGCGAGGCCTTTTTTGGCAAAAACAACCGGCAGTGCTCGCAATATGACAAGCCGGCGCAATAGAGGCCGGGGTCTGGCCACACCGCTTCAGCACAAACACCAGAAAATCCGGAGATCCAGTTCCATGCCCCGCCGCCCTCTGGTGCCCGCAGGCTTCGCCGTCAGCGCAGCCTTTGCCGCAACACTCGCCCTTGCCGCAGTCTTCGCCTTTGCTGCATGTCCAGCGCGTGCAGAAGAGGACGGCAAGGACATCCGCGACCTTGCCATTGGCATGAGTGTCGCCGAGCTGCCGCAGGCGGGTTATGTCGAACTCATCTGCGCAGGCGTTCCTGACACGCAGCTTGACAGCTGGGAGGGGTATGAAAAATGCCCGGCCAATGACAAGGGCCAGCGCGAGGTGCGGTTCCAGTTCGACGATGCCAGCCTGCAGGCCCAATATAACGAGCGCTACAAGGGCACCAAGATCGGCGGCCATCCAGTGCTGATCTCCATTCTGATTTCAAAGGCGCGGACGGTTGATGGCATTCTGATTGAGACAGACCCAAAGGTGCGGCTGTTTCTGAAGAAGAAAGCCTTCCTCATGGCCCTGCAGATACGGGAGCGTTACGGCAATGACGGCTGGACTTGCGCCGACCAGCCCAAGGGTGCGGGCGAGGAACCGGTGGGCGGCGCATTCATCAAGGAGCGCTGCGAGAAAGTGACCGCAACGCGCCGCTATGTCTATGATCGCGAGCTGTTCCAGCGTGCCGGCCAGTCGCTGAAGGATTTTGTCAGCACCACGCGGCTGGCAATTCTGGCGAAGGGATAGCAGGCCGGGGCGGGCAGGTTTTTTTTCGGGCCTCGCCCGGTTTTTCCCGGATTGAACTTGCGGGCGCGCGTGTGCCACAAGAGCGGGTTACAATAAAAAGAACAGCCAATGCGCGCCCTGACCCCCCAGCTCACCCTTGTCGAACAAGCTTATGAGGCAATCCTGTCGGCCATATCCGACGGGCGGCTGCCGCCCAACGCGCGGCTGATCCAGGATGAGCTGGCCGAAACGCTCGGCGTGTCGCGCCAGCCAATAGGCCAGGCGCTGCTGCTGCTGCGCAAGCATGGCCTTGTGCGGGACGCGCCCAAGCGTGGCCTGCTGGTCGCGCCGCTGGATCTGGTGTTTGTGCGGGACCTGTTTGACATCAGGCTGGCGCTTGACGGCATTGCGGCGCGCCATGCAGCCGCGCGCAATGCGGCGCTCGCCCGCGAGAAGGGCCTTGCCATCGTCAAGAAGGGCAAAGCCGCGATCAAGAGTGGTTCCTTTGCAAAATTGATTGCCGCCGACATGGAGTTTCATTTTTTCCTCTACGGCCTGTCGGAAAATCCGCTGATCGCCGAAATTTCCGAACCGCACTGGCACTATCTGCGCCGCCTGATGGGCGAGATTCTGCTGCATGGCGAGACGCCGCAGGCCATCTGGGCGCAGCACGAGGCGATCATGCAGGCGGTTGCCAGCGGCAAGGCGGCGGAGGCAGAGAAACTGGCGCGCGAGCATATAGCGATCGCCTCCAGCGTGCTGCTGAAGCGCATGGGGGAAAAAACTGCGGCCTGAGCCCGTTAGCAGGCGTTGGGCAATACAATCCGTTGCTGCCGGAATGGTGCGCGGGCTGAGCCGAATTCCCGCCTTCCCCCGCGCAAGACTGTGGCGTATGAAAGGCTCCGGACATCCTTGCCCGTTACAGGACATAAACGCATGACCAAGGCCCGCACGCTGTATGACAAGATCTGGGACGATCACGTGGTCGAAACCCAGCCGGACGGCACGTCCCTGCTGTATATTGACCGCCATCTTGTGCACGAGGTCACCAGCCCGCAGGCGTTTGAAGGCCTGCGCCTGACCGGCCGCAGGGTGCGCGCGCCGGGCAGGACGCTGGCGGTGGTGGACCATAATGTGCCGACTTCCGACAGGTCGAAAGGCATTGAAGACCCGGAAAGCCGCCTGCAGGTCGAGCAACTCGCCGAAAATGCCCGCGAGTTTGGTATTGAGTATTATTCGGAGCTGGACCGCCGCCAGGGCGTTGTCCATATCATCGGGCCAGAACAGGGCTTTACCCTGCCGGGCACGACGATTGTCTGCGGCGACAGCCACACCTCGACGCATGGCGCGTTTGGCGCGCTGGCGCATGGCATCGGCACCTCCGAGGTCGAGCATGTGCTGGCCACCCAGACGCTGATTCAGGGCAAAGCCAGAAACATGCTGGTGACAGTGGACGGCACGCCGCCGCCCGGCGTCGGAGCCAAGGACATCATCCTCGCCATCATTGGCGAGATCGGCACGGCGGGCGGCACCGGCCATGTCATTGAATACGCGGGGGAGGCTATCCGCGCCCTGTCGATGGAAGGCCGCATGACGGTCTGCAACATGTCGATCGAGGGCGGCGCGCGCGCGGGAATGATTGCGCCGGACGAAAAAACCTACGCCTACCTGCATGGCCGCCCGAAAGCCCCGAAGGGCGCAGACTGGGATGCGGCGATGGCCTACTGGTCGCACCTGCACACGGACCCCGGCGCGCATTTTGACAAGCACGTGCGGCTTGACGCGGCAAAGCTGCCCCCCATCGTGAGCTGGGGCACCAGCCCGCAGGATGTGGTGTCGATTGCCGGCAGCGTGCCGCGGGTCGATGAGAGCATGAGCGAGCAAAAGCGCGCCACCGTGCAGCGGGCGCTCGACTACATGGGCCTGAAGGGCGGCGAGAAAATCACCGATATCCGCATTGACCGGGTGTTTATCGGTTCCTGCACCAACGGCCGCATCGAGGATTTGCGGGCTGCGGCGAAAATTGTTGAAGGCCGCAAGGTGGCAAGCCACGTCAGCGCCATGGTGGTGCCCGGCTCCGGGTTGGTGAAGGAGCAGGCGGAGGCCGAGGGGCTGGACGTCATCTTCAAGGCGGCGGGCTTTGACTGGCGCGAGCCGGGCTGCTCGATGTGCCTTGCCATGAACCCGGACAAGCTCGCGCCGGGCGAGCGCTGCGCCACGACCTCAAACCGCAATTTTGAGGGCCGCCAGGGTTTTAAGGGCCGCTCGCATCTCGTCTCGCCGATAATGGCGGCGGCGGCTGCCGTGGCAGGGCAGTTTGTCGACGTGCGGGCGTGGGTGTGAGGGCGCGGGCAAACCGGCGCAGCGTACCGCCGCAGGTTCGGACATCGTCTCCACCCGCATGCGACAGCAAGCGTCGGCGCGACGCATAACCGCGTGGTTGCCGCAATCTTCCTGCGGTGCTAGGCACGCGGCGCAACCGCCCGTTCTTCCTGGCCCCGCAATGACCACCCCGCGTTCCGCGTCCATCCGCTATTCCTTCGTCATCCCGATCTTCAATGAAGAGGCGGTGCTGCCTTTGCTTGTGGCGCGCATGGACCTGCTGCTGGCGGGGCTGGATGGCGCGGCGGAGGTTATTTTTGTGGATGACGGTTCGTCCGACGCCAGCGCCGCCTGGCTTGCTGCCCGCACGAAACTCAACCCGGCCTTCCGCTTCATTGCCCTGTCGCGCAATTTTGGGCACCAGATCGCCATTACGGCCGGCATGGATGCGGCGCGGGGTGAGGCCATTATTGTGATGGACGCCGATTTGCAGGACCCGCCCGAAGTGGTGACAGACATGATCGCGCGCTGGAAGGACGGCTTTCAGGTCGTCTATGCCAAGCGCCTGTCGCGCGCCGGGGAAACCGCCTTCAAGCGTGCCACAGCCAACCTGTTTTACAAGCTGCTCAACGGCCTTACCCATGTCGAGATTCCGCGCGATGTCGGCGATTTCCGGCTGATTGACCGCAAAGTGCTGGACGCCTTCAAGGCGATGCCGGAGCGTGACCGTTTTGTGCGCGGCATGTTCGCCTGGCTGGGTTTTAAGCAGACCTCGGTCGAGTTCCACCGGCCCGAGCGGGCGGCGGGCGAAACCAAATATCCGTTCATCAAAATGCTGCGGCTCGCCATCAACGGTGTCGTCGGCTTTTCCGACACGCCCTTGCGCGCCGCCATCTGGGCCGGCGTCAGCGTGTCGGCGCTGGCGCTGGCCTATGGCTTTTATGTCATCGCCATGTGGCTGGCGCACAGCACGCTGGTCAGCGGCTGGTCCTCCACTATCGTCATTGTGTCCTTCCTGTGCGGCGTCAACATGCTGATGACCGGCATTGTAGGCCTCTATGTCGGGCGCATCTACAATGAGGTGAAACACCGCCCGCTTTATGTGGTGGACCGCACCGCAGGCTTTGCGGCGGCAGAGACGGCGCAGGCGCAGCGCGGCGCGCTGGAGGATGCGGCATGAACTTGCTGCGGCGTCTGTTCTGGTTTGCCGGCATTGGCGGGGCGGCGACGCTGACCTACGCGGCGCTGGCGTGGGCGATGACCATGCCGCTTGGCTGGCCGCCGGTGCTCGCCTCGGCGCTCGCCTACTCCGCTTGCGCCATTGCAACCTTTGCCAGCCACAAGCGTTTGACCTTTCAGTCCAGCGCGCCCGCGTCGGGCGAAATCAGGCGCTTTGCGGTGACCAGCGCGGCAGGTTACGGGCTGGCGGCGGGCTTGCCCTGGCTGCTGACCCAGCAGCTGCACTATGATCCGCGCCTCGCCATTGCCGCCGTCTGCGTGCTGTGTCCGGCGGTGAATTTTGTGCTGCTGAGCGTTTTCGTGTTTGACCGGCCGGGCAGCGCGGCCCCCCTCAACCCAAGGCAGTGACCCGGCATGGAAGCGGCGGAATTTGACCAGTTTGCGGATGAGTATGACCGGCAGCACCGCGCCAATATTGCCGTAACCGGGGAGGGGCCGGAGTATTTTGCCGAATACAAGATCCGCGAGCTGCGCTCGATCGTCGGCGATGGCGTGCGCAGCATCCTGGATTTTGGCTCGGGCACCGGCAATTCAGTGCCGTATTTCCAGAAATATTTTCCTCAGTGTCACTTGACCGGGGTTGATCCCTCGCAGCGCAGTCTCGATATCGCCGCCGCGCGCTTTCCCGATGCTTTGCCGGGGCTTGCCATGCCGGGCGACCGCATCCCCGCAGGCGACAACAGTTTTGACGCGGCGTTTTCGGCCTGCGTCTTTCATCACATCGACCATGCGGAGCATGTCAAATGGCTGAGCGAGCTGCGCCGGGTGGTCAGGCGAGGCGGCACGCTGACCATCTTCGAGCATAACCCGCTCAATCCGCTGACGGTGCGGGCGGTCAACACCTGTCCGTTTGACGTTAACGCAAAACTGATCTCCGCCCGCGCATTTGCCGGGCGCTACCGCGCGGCGGGCTGGGGCGGGCTGAAGCTGCGCTACCACGTGTTTTTTCCGCGCGCGCTGGCGTTTATGCGCGCGGCGGAACCTCATCTTGCCTGGCTGCCGCTGGGCGGGCAATATTCCATCACCGCCACAAAGTAGGCGCAGCAGACATGACCAGCCTCCAATCTGTGGCTTTGAGCGCGCGCGCGACCGGCCTGACGCTGGCGCGGGCTGAGCGTGTGCTGCTGGCGCTGACGGTGCTGGCGGCGGCTGGCATGATGTGGCTGGCACCGCGCCTGCCGATGATTGATGTGCCCCAGCATGCCGCACAGGTGGCTTTGTGGCGCGATCTGCTGCTGGGCCAGTCGCCGTGGAGCGAGGTGGTGCGCATCAATCTTTTCACGCCCTACCTCATTGGCTATGGCCTGATGCTGCCGCTGTCCTTTGTGTTTTCGATGGAAGTGACGACGCGGCTGGTCCTGACCCTCGCGTTTCTGGCATTTGTCGCGCTCTGCATGGCGCTGCGGCGGCAGTTTGGCGCGGACCGGCGGCTGGACTGGCTGTTTGTGCTGTCCTTCTTTGGCATGTGCTGGAAATGGGGGTTTCTGACATTTCTGGTGTCCAGCCCGGTATTCCTGCTGTTTCTGCTGCTGGCGGCGCGCCACGCGCAGGACCCCGGCGGCAAACGCAGCCTGATGCTGGTGCTGGCAGGAACGTTCTTGCTGTTCTCGCACGGCCTGCTGTTTCTGGCCGCCCTGTTCCTTGGCGGCTTGCTGATGCTTGAGCAGGTGTGGGCACACCGGGGCGAGGCGCTGGTTGCGCGTTTTCTGCCCTATGTCGTGCTGTCGGTCATCTGCATCGGCTTTCGTCTGGCGACGCAGCAGATGGAAGGGGCGATGCAGAACCATGGCTTTACTTATGGCACGCCTTTGTGGCAGCGCCCGCTGACCTGGCTGATCCACATCACAGACGCGGAAGACCATGACAATGTCGGCTTTTTGCAGCTGGCGACCGCCGCAGCCCTGTGCGCGCCGCTGCTCTATGGCCTGCGCCTCAACCGCCGTGCGCCGCTTGTGCTGCTGGCGGGTCTGTTCGCAATCCTCTGCATTGTGCCCGCCAATGCGTTTGAGACAGGCGGGCTGTTCTACCGCTTCGCACTGTTCCTGCCGCCCTTCATAGCGTTTGCGTTTCGTGCGCCGGCGCCGATGGACACAGCTTCAGCCCGCAGCTTTGGCTCGGGCGTCGTGCTGGCGGCAAGCTGCTGGCTGGTGCTGGGCATGCAGGGCAGCCGCATCGCCGCCTTTGCGCAGGAAAGCAAACCGTTTGAAACGGTTCTGGCGGCAGCGCAGCCGGGCAAACGCGCGCTGGCATTGATTCTCGATGAGGACAGCCCGGCGGCGGTCAACGAGCGCGCCTATGGGCATTGGGGCCTGTGGTATCAGGCCGAAAAACACGGGTTTGTCGATTTCAATTTCGCGTTTTTCCCGCCGCAGGTCATCCGCTTCCGCCCCGATCACAAGGCCATCATGGACGAGGAGGAGCGGCTGTCGCTGGGACAATATGTCTGGCCTGACCGGTTCATCAACCAGTACACCTATGTTTTTGTGCGCGGCAGCGCC
Source organism: Hyphomicrobiales bacterium (assembly GCA_031367295.1). Classification (GTDB taxonomy): domain Bacteria; phylum Pseudomonadota; class Alphaproteobacteria; order Rhizobiales; family Beijerinckiaceae; genus JANLPP01. The sequence continues at coordinate 7,996 of JANLPP010000343.1, forward strand.
GAAAAAGTTGAGCTGGTAAAAAAAATGAGCCGCTGTCCACTGGCCATCGTCGCCAATGACGGGCTGTGGTTTCTGCTGGAGCGGGGGGCGTGTCCGGGCTAGAGCGCTGCCCAGCCAAGAGCTGCAAAGCCCGCCCCGCACTTTTGGTGCATTGCAACAGCGGCGCGCTTGCCCTAGTTTTTGCGCCATCAGCAATGCGGCCCCGGTTTCCGGTGGCCAGTTCAGGCGAGGCAAATGGCGGACACTCAGGCGGCAGCCACCAAAGACTT
>JANLPP010000351.1:0-1612 GCA_031367295.1 Hyphomicrobiales bacterium
CCAGCGTTATCGCCACACTGGCGCAACTCGACCATCCCTTTTCCAAACGTCTATGGGCGACAATATCGCAGGTTGGCGGCAACATTCTGATCGAGAAGCAAGATGGCACAGATGAATACGCTACGCGCTATTATGCGGATCATCCCGCACTCCTAGAAAAATTTAACACAGAAGTTGGGCGCATCGATCTTGGGATAGAAGCAATGCAGGTCCAGCAAGGCCAGAAGGGGCCCGTCGCGATGTTTACCCATCAAGGTTTGGCAGCGCCGATGCCGCTCAGCTACGAAAGCCACGGGACGCGACAGTTTATGAAAATGTATCCGCTTGTTTTTCAAGCTTTGGAAACGGGCAGCATTGCCATCGTTGATGAACTTGACTCCGCGATCCACCCAACGCTTCTTCCCGAAATCCTCCGCTGGTTTCACGATCCCGTCCGCAATCCGCACAACGCCCAGCTCTGGATGAGCTGCCAAAATGCATCGCTGCTGGAAGACCTGACAAAAGAGGAAGTCCTATTCTGCAAAAAAGATGCGCGGGGCCGCACAGAAGTCTACGGCCTGCGGGACATCCAGTCGGTGCGACGCACTGACAATTACTATAAAAAATATTTGGGTGGCGCTTATGGCGCGGTGCCGCAAATCGGATGAGACGCGGCGGCCGCAGCCTTATCCCCCAGCGCCGCCGAATTTTTCTGGGCTGCGAAGGCGAGAGCGAGCGGGCCTATGGAGTTCGGCTTCAACAGCTCGTCGACGAGCAGCACCGCACCATCTATATCGACACAGTGCTGTTGCAACCCGGCGGCGGCGATCCTCTGGCGCTGGTGGAATGCGCCGTTGTTAAATCGGGGCAGCGCTCCGGCCAGCGCGGCGCCTACCTTGCTCAGGCCATCCTGCTCGACCGCGACAGGCTTGGGCAAGCGCCTGACCGGGACGCGCAGCTATCCGCGCTCGCAGCGAAGCACAGGCTCAAGTTGATATGGCAGGATACCTGTCACGAAGCATTGCTCTTGCGGCACCTCAATGACTGCCACGACCTGCGCCCGCAATCATCCAGAATAGCATTTGCCGAGTTGCAACGGCGCTGGCCAGATTATCAAAAGAACGCGCCCGCCTCTGTGCTTGCCTCCCGTATCGACCGGGCCGCCGTGCTGCGCGCGGCGGCTGTGGAAGACGGCCTGCGCGCTTTCCTCGATCTCATCGTCTTCGGGCGGACATAGCCCTCATTCCGCCCCCCGCAGGCAAATTGCGCTGCACGCTGTCAAGGGTACAGGCAAAACCACATTGTTCAACACCATCACCGGCGACATTCCGGCAAGCGCAGGCCGCGTCCGGTTTTTTGGCGAGGACGTGACAGCGTTTCCAGGGCATGAAAAAATCCGGCGCGGGCTGCGCCGGACTTGCCAGATCAGCCAGCTGTTCGCTGGCGTCTGCGTGCATTGCCCGGTTTTCATTGCGTGCAGGTGCGTGTCGCACTGGAGCTGGCGGGCGCGCCGCGCCGCTTCCTGTTTGACGAGCCTGCGGCAGGTCCTTCACCTGCCGAGCGCCGCGACCTCGTCGAGATTTTTCACTTGCTGCCAGCCTGTATCAGCTTCATCATCATCAAGCATGATCTC
>JANLPP010000367.1:0-3511 GCA_031367295.1 Hyphomicrobiales bacterium
GTTATGCCAGTGGAACCGGCATTTTGCACACTTGGCCGTCATTGCGCGAATTCCGCTCACCCGCCTGCCAAAATCTCCGCCTTGATTTCCTGGTCCTCCGCCGTCCGCTGCGCTGCGGCCACTGCTTCCGCAATCACCCGCTTTTCCTGCGCGCTGGCGGGTTCTGCCGCGCCGCCCTCCATATTCACCGTCACTGAATTCGTCGCGAACTGCACGCCGTTCTCCACCAGCGTCTTGTAGAGCCGCTTCACCACCTCGCGCTGGCACAGCGAGGAGCGTGTTGGCAGACAGGTGAATTTGAAGCGCACCAGCAGCGCGGTGTCGAGCACGTCGGCGACGCCCTGCATTTTCAGCTGGCTCAAAAACTCTTTGCCGATGTCGCCGTCTTCCAGAATCAACAGGCCCAGCTTTTTCGTGGTCTTGCGCACTTTCTCAAGGTCGCTGTCGCGGGCCAGGCGGAAGTTGAATTTTATCGTCGCCCAGTCGCGGCTGAAATTGGTGACGGCGCCAAGCTGGCCATAGGGCACGGTGTGGATTTGCCCGTTCTGGTGGCGCAGCCGCAACGAGCGCAGCGCGATGCGCTCAACCGTGCCCTTGTTCTTGCCGGTGTCAACATATTCGCCAACACGGAAGGCGTCGTCGAATATGTAGAACAGCCCCGACACAATATCGCGCACCAGTGCCTGCGAGCCAAAGGATATGGCAAGACCAAAAATGCCCGCGCCCGCCAGCAGCGGTCCGATATTGACGCCGCTGTTGGACAGGCCAGCGAGCACCGCCGCAAGCAGCGCGGCAAACAGCAGAAAACGCGACAGCAGCGGCACGATGGTGGCAAGGCGCGAGCCGGCCGCCATGTCCTCGTCCTCATCGCCCTGTCCGGGCACGGCGGCGGCGCGCGGCGGGCCGAAGGTGACGCCCGCCCAGGCGCGCAATATCTCATAAACGAGATAACCAATGACAGCGATAACAAGCGCGATGTTGATCGAGCTGGCGACGGCCGGCCAGCGCTCGGCGCTGATCAGGCCCAGCGTGTCGGAAATCCACAGCCGGTCGATATAGGTGAGCCCGACCGCCGCCGTGAGCGCCAGCATCCAGAAGCGGGCGGCGGGGATGACGAGCGCGGCGGGCGGCGGTGTTTTCGAGCCGTTTTCCGCCGTCACGGCAGGCTCGCCCGACTGCGGCACCCGCACCAGCGTGTCAACCAGCGCCAGCACCCAGAGGAGAGTCACGAGGCCGGTAAAGGCGTCATAAAAGCCGAAGTCGAGCTGCACCACGGAATAGACCCAGACCGCCCACAGGGTCAGCGTCAGAAACAGGCCGCCGCTCAATATGACAATCCGCCGGCGCGGCGCGGCGCGCGCCAGGGCCAGCACGCCGAGAATGCCGAGGGTGCAGACCAATACGCTGTAGACAACCGCGACACCGCGCGACGGCTCAAGGTCAAGCTGCGCCTCCGGCGGCCCGCTGTTGCTGAGCATGACGGGAATGACCGAGACAAAGCCGAGCGTCATGGCGAAGGCCAAGCCAAGGTAACGCTTGGCTGACTGCAAGGCCCCATCGTCTTCAACCAGCGGCGGTTGCGCCTCCTGCGCGCGGCGCAGCAAGGCGGTGACGCCAAAGAAGCTGACGCGCCAGCGCAGCGCCACCATGACAATGGCAACGCAGAGTTTTTCGAACGCCGTGTCCAGCGTCAGGGCAACGGCGACGATCAGCGTCGCAATCAGCATCGCGCCACCGATGGCCACAGCGTCATTGAGCAGGCGCGCAACAAGCGTCTGCCAGGACGTGCCGCGCAGAAAGCCGCAGGTGAAAGGCCGCGCCCGCACCAAAGCGCCCGGCGCGAAAATGGCAGCGAGGCTCAAGGCCATCAGCAACAGGGCCAGCGCCAGCGGGCGGTTGCCAGTTGCAAGGATTGCGCCGAGCGCCCGCGCATGTGCCGAGGGTGCAAGGGGCAACGCTTGCAGCAGCGCCCACAGGCTGGCGAGGAAATGCTCGATAAACTGGGCGGCGAGATGGAGCCAGCCGCTCCCGTCTTCGTTCTGCATGGCGTGTCCTGTCGGCTCGCTCCCTTATTGCCCGGCAGCCTGGCCTGCACAATGGCGGGCCAGACCGGCAGTGGCCAAATGCGGTAAAATAGTGTTGAACGGCGCGCTTCAAACCGTGATCGCCCGCAGAGACAGCCAATGACCAAAACAGGAACCATCGCCTATCAGGGCGAACCGGGGGCCAATTCCCATATTGCCTGCGCCGATGTCTATCCGGGCTGGACGCCGCTGCCCTGCCCGACCTTTGAGCACGCCTTTGCCGCCATTGCGGAGGGCGCGGCGGACCTCGGCATGATCCCGATCGAGAACTCCATCGCCGGACGCGTCGCTGATATTCACCACCTGATGCCCACTTCCGGCTTGCATATAATCGGCGAGTATTTTCTGCCCATCCATTTCCAGCTGCTGGCGATTGAGGGTGCGACGCTGGCGGGGCTGAAGAGCGTGCATTCGCATGTCCACGCGCTGGGCCAGTGCCGCAAGATCATCCGGAAGCTTGGGCTGACTGCCCATGTGGCGGGCGACACGGCAGGGTCGGCGCGGGAGGTGATGGAGTGGAACGACCCCGCGAAGGCCTCGCTCGCCACGCGGCTGGCGGGCGAAATCTACGGCCTCAGGACACTGGCCGAAAATGTCGAGGACGAGGCCCACAACACCACCCGCTTTGTCGTGCTGTCAAAGACACCGCATTGGGCACCGGTGAATGGCGCGCCGATGATCACGACGTTTGTCTTCCGCGTGCGCAACTGGCCGGCCGCGCTCTACAAGGCGCTCGGCGGCTTTGCCACCAATGGCGTCAACATGACCAAGCTCGAAAGCTACATGGTCGAGGGCGAGTTTTCCGCGACCCAGTTTCTGGCGGATGTTGACGGGCATCCCGGCGACCCGGGCCTTGCGCGTGCGCTGGAGGAACTCGCCTTTTTTTCGCAGGAAAAACCCCGCATTCTGGGTGTCTATCCGGCCCATGCCTTCCGCGTGGAGTCGCAAAAGGCAGCAGAATAGGGCAGGCTCATCTTGGCGCTTTCGCAAAGGCGGTCTTATTCGTGACAACGCTTCTCTTCAGCCATCCCGCAGCCCTTGAGCATGACATGGGGCCCGGCCATCCCGAGCGGCCCGACCGTTACCGGGCCATTGCCAGGGCAATGGCGCAGGCGCGGTTTGCCGCGCTTCAGCACCGCGAAGCGCCGGTGGCGGACCGCGCGCCAATCCTGCGCGTGCACCCTGAGGCCTATCTGGACAAGCTGGCCGGGGCCTCACCCTCCGAGGGGCTGATCCGGCTTGACGCTGACACGGCCATGTCGCCCGGCACCTGGGAGGCGGCGCTGCGCGCCACTGGCGGCGCGGTCGCCGCCGTGGATGCGGTGATGGCGGGCGAGGCGCATAACGCCTTTGTCGCCATGCGCCCGCCCGGCCACCATGCCGAGCGCACGGTTGCCATGGGCTTCTGCTTTCTCAACAGCGCCGCC
>JANLPP010000382.1:0-1508 GCA_031367295.1 Hyphomicrobiales bacterium
CGCGCTGCTGGCGCTCGCCGCCATCGGCCTGCCGCTGCTGTTTGGCGCGCGTGCCACAGGGCCGGGCGTCAAGGCTGGCAAGGCTGAGACAATTGGCTGGGCGGGTTTTGACCGCAACATGATCAAGAGCCTCGTTTCGCAGGGCAAAACCGTGTTTGTCGATGTCACCGCTGACTGGTGCATCGTCTGCAAGTCCAACAAATCACTCGTTATCAATACGCCCGTAGTCAGCCAGCGCATCAGTGCGGCAACGGTTCCCATGAAAGCGGACTGGACCTCGCCGGACCCGAAGATTTCAGCCTTCCTGTCGAGTTTTGGCCGTTACGGAATCCCGCTCAATGTTGTCTATGGCCCAGGCGCGCCAGCGGGCATCCTGCTGCCGGAGCTGCTGACACAGGACGCGGTGCTTTTGGCTATTGACAGGGCCTCGGGCACGGCTGCCGTCAATGTCCGGCGCGCCGTGCAGGGCCTGTCACCGGGATAACGGCCGCGCTTGCTGACCCGGCCGGCCCCTGCGGCTGGCGACCCTGGGGGTGCACTTCACGGACGGAAATCCGAACCGCCCGGCCCCTCTAGCAATCCCCGCCAATCCCCTATATAGACCCGCTCGCGCGGACGGCCCTGCTTCCCGCGCGGCGCTGCCTTTGACTGTGCTGGACGACATCCCGGCCCCGCCATTTGCAGACCGTCTCACCCCGAACCGAAAGGACATTCCGATGTCGATTACGGCCGAGCGCAAGACCGCGCTGATGAAAGAGCATGCCACCACCAAGGACGACACCGGGTCACCCGAGGTGCAGGTTGCGATCCTGACCGAGCGCATCAACAACCTGACCGCGCATTTCAAGGCGCATGTCAAAGACAACCACTCCCGCCGCGGCCTGCTCAAGATGGTGTCAACGCGCCGGACCCTGCTCGACTATCTGAAGGGCAAGAGCGAGAGCCGCTACAAGGTTCTGATCGAAAAGCTCAACATCCGCCGCTAGGAAAGCTCAACATCCGCCGCTAGGCTGGAGCAGCAGGTGTTTTTTACTCCTGTGGTCTGTCTTTGCGAGCGCAGTGAAGCAACCCAGATGTCACACGCTGCAAAGTCTGGATTGCTTTGCTGCGCTCGCAAAGACGGCAAGGCTGTCCGCCAGATGAACTGCCGGAGGCTTTTGCCTTTCGGCGCAACCCACACGGCAAGGCGGCATGGGGCCGCCTCGCCTCCCAAGGTCCGCTGCAATGCTTGGAGCCATGGCAGGATAGCCGGTAGCTGGTGAGGCGCATGCGCCGCCAGCCACCCGCCATCTTGCGCGTGGCTCTTGTTGCCCGGGCTTCCACCCCAAAAACAAGAAAGACCAAACCATGTTCAATATCCACCGCGAAGTCATTGACTGGGCCGGGCGCAAGCTCGTGCTCGAAACCGGCAAGATCGCCCGCCAGGCCGACGGCGCCGTGCTCGCCACCTACGGCGAGACCACCGTGCTCGCCACTGTCGTCTCGGCCAAGACGCCGAAGCCCGGCGT
>JANLPP010000384.1:0-2052 GCA_031367295.1 Hyphomicrobiales bacterium
ATCGGCAGGCCGTAGCCGCGGTAGCCCATGGCGATTTTGGCCACGAGCCGCAGATGCGAGGTGATCAGGGTTTGCGCGGCCCCCCGGTCCTCATGCGTTTTCCAGCGCTGGGCGAGCATGTATTCGCGCTCTGGCTCCAGCATCGGGAATTTGCGGATTTCGGAAAGATAGCGCGACAGGCCGCTCTCGGCGGCAATCATCGGCAAGGCGTAAGCCATTTTCGACTCCTTTCAACCCCCCGGTTTCAGCGGGGCTGGACACGGCCCCTCACCAGAGGCGACCGCAATTGAGGGTATATCATTCGCAGATTTTGTCATAAAGAGGGCAGATCGATGCAGCCCCAAGTTGACCCGCGAACTGCTGCTCTGCAAGCCGCCGCCGTGCTGGACGCCCTGCGGCGCGTGCCCGGCCTTGCTGAATCTGAACTGCTGGCGGCCCGGATAGTTCCACTCAAAGGCCTGTCAAACCTTAGTTTTCTGGTTCAGCTGGCCTCTGGCGCACTGGTCGTCAGACTAGCACAAAGCGCTCCTGGAAGCTATGCAAATAGAGAAGATGAGATCGCAGCCTGCCGCTTGGCCATGCGTCTTGGCATAGGTCCCGAGCTGGTTTTTGCTGATGCCGCAAGCGGGTTGATGGTGAGCGAATATGTGGCAAGCCGCCCCATGCAGGTGCACGACCCCGCTGCCCTCGCCCGCATGGGCGCGGCGCTGGCAACCCTGCACCGCTGCGGGCAGACCCTGCCCGGCCGCTACGACATCTTTGAAGTCATCGCCCGATATGAAGGATTGCTCCGCGCCAGCAGCCGCCCCCTGCCAGACTGGCCGCCGCAGGTGACGGCGCAGCTCACCCAAGCCAACACCCTGCTCAAAGCCGCCAACCGCCCGCTCACCCCCTGCCACAACGATCCCGTCCCGCAAAATTGCCTCGACCTCGGCGACCAAGTCCTGCTGATCGACTGGGAATATGCCGGCATGAACGACCCGGCGTTTGACCTTGCCTATCTCAGCCTTGAGGCGGAGCTGACGCCTGCGGCGGAACGCGCGCTCCTGAGCGCGCATGGCGAGGCGCAAGCCCACGCGCCCTTGCTGCCCCTCTTCAAATTCCTCATCTGCGTCATGAGCGCGCTATGGGGGAGACTGCACGAGCCCGGCGGGGAGTGGAAAGCATGGGCGGCGCGCCGGGAGGCGATGGCGGCGGAGCTGGCTGGACAACTTGCGTTGGGATGAGCCCAAACTTTTTACTCCGTGCGTCGCACGCGGCGCGACCGGGCAGCGCTTTCCAGCTCAACAAACCGGCGGAGCACTTCCGCAAAAAAGCGCGGCGGCAGAAATCCGTAGGCAACCGAACTGTTATCGCGGTCACCGACACGGTGCAGATCCGGGCCGGGCCAGTTGAAACTGTTGCTTTCCGAAAGAATGATCCATGAGCGCTGCGTGTCGAGGCGCAGCAGCTTTTTTATCGCGGGCGGAATTTCAATGGCGGCGGCGTTATTTTCCGGCGGGCTGTGCGTGATCGGAATCACGACGACCTGCTTTGCATCGCCAATTTTTTCATGCGCTATCACGATGGCGCAAGGCCTGTCCTTGATGCCGTCCTCGCGCCCCTCGCGAAACTCCCGCTCCCAAAGATAGGAATAGCGAATGACAAGGCCGGGTTCCGGCTTCGGCAGGCTCACGGTGTCCAGTCTTTGATGAGATCATTGAGGTGGTCGTGCCGGGAGTCCATTTTAGTGTTGCGTATTGCCTCAAAAATATCGTCAGGCAGTTCCCCGGTCGCAAACACCTGTCTGTCCCGCCGCTTCAGCCGCTTATACTCCTCCGTCGAAATCAGCACGCAGCTGTCGCGCCCGTTGCGGGTGACAGCGACAGGCTGGCGCAGGGCGATGTCCTGATAGCGTCCGATATTGCGCTGGAAATCGGCGGCGGAAACTTTGAGGGGGTCCATGGCGGTTGCACCTTTCACGTGATTTATGCAAGATACATGGGATGCATGAAGGTGTCGAGGGTTGAGTCTGATTTGTGGGCGCGTTTTGAGCACGGCAACTTTGCAAGC
>JANLPP010000410.1:0-3772 GCA_031367295.1 Hyphomicrobiales bacterium
CGCCTTCAGCGTCTTGTGAATCTTGCCGTCGAGGCGGCGCGTCAGGTTCCAGTCGCCGTTTTTTTCAACGGCGCGCAGAAAATCGTCAGTGACGCGCACGGAATTGTTGGAGTTCTGCCCGGCGACGGTGAGATAGGCTTCCGAATCCCAATCCGTGTTGTAGCTGTCGAAGGCGATCTCGGTGTAGCCCTGTTTGGCGAACTGGATGATGCGCTTGATATAATTGTCCGGCACCTCGTCGCGGCGGGCGGACTTGATTTCCTTCTTCAGCACCGGGTTGATTTCGGGATTAAAACAGTCGTCGCCCGGCCCCTCGCAATTGATGCAGGCCTTCATGATCGCCTTCAGGTGGCGCTTGACGATTTTCGAGCCGGTGACGAGCGAGGCGACTTTTTCCTCTTCCTTCACCTTCCAGTCGATATAGGCCTCAATGTCAGGGTGATCTACGTCAACCACCACCATCTTGGCGGCGCGGCGCGTCGTGCCGCCGGACTTGATCGCGCCGGCCGCGCGGTCGCCGATTTTCAGGAATGACATCAGGCCCGACGACTTGCCGCCGCCCGAAAGTTTTTCGTTTTCGCCGCGCAGGCTCGAAAAATTCGTGCCGGTGCCCGAGCCATATTTGAACAGCCGCGCCTCGCGCACCCACAGGTCCATGATGCCGCCGTCGTTGACGAGATCGTCGGACACCGACTGAATAAAGCAGGCGTGCGGCTGCGGATGCTCGTAAGACGTCTTCGACTTCACCAGCTTGCCGGTTTCGAAATCGACATAGTGGTGGCCCTGGCTCGGGCCGTCGATGCCATAGGCCCAATGCAGGCCGGTGTTGAACCATTGCGGCGAGTTGGGCGCGGCCATCTGGGCGGCGAGCATGTAGCGCAGCTCGTCATGGAAGGCGCGCGCGTCCACCTCGCTGGAAAAATATTTGCCCTTCCAGCCCCAATAGGTCCAGGTGCCGGCAAGCCGGTCGAAAACCTGCTTCGCCGATTTCTCCGGGCCGTAGCGCTCGGCCTTGGGCAGCGCCTCCAGCGCCTCCTCGTCAGCCACAGAGCGCCACAGGAAGGATGGAATGGAGGTTTCCTCGACCTTCTTCAGCCGCGCGGGCACGCCGGCCTTGCGGAAATATTTCTGCGCCAGCACATCGGCGGCGACCTGGCTCCAGCTGGCCGGCACTTCAATCCCGTCGAGCGAAAACACCACGGACCCGTCCGGATTGCGGATTTCGCTTTTGGTCAGCTGGAAAGCGAGGCCCGCATAGGCGGACTGGCCGGCATGTGTGTAACGGCGTTCGAACTGCATTGTCCCATTCCCCATAAATGTCTGAACAGCGGACGCAAATCCGCTGGAGGCCAGGTGATGGCCTCGTGCCCCCCCGAAGAGTGTCATTGTCCTGGTTTGTTATTGTCGTGGCGGGCCTCGACCAACATTGGCCGAAGGCTCGCGCCAAGCCTGCGCGCTACCAGATTCGCAAAACGCTACTGCCGCACTACGCGTGTCCCCGCCGGTTGCCCGCGCCGCACCGCTGACGCTGAAGTCGCGGAGCCGCACGCGCAGACCCAACATTCCGCAGGGCAGGGCAATCGCCCCGCCATGCCCCCCCCCCTTTTTGGCGTCCCTTTCAAGGCTGCTGCCCGGTGACGCCTGCCTGATCATGTTGACCACCATTTATTGCTAAATCATTAACCGCGTCAAGCTGTAGTGGCAACCTGTTCATGATGACGCAAAATATTGTGTATGGAGCCTGTGGAAAGCGGGGATTCGCCGCGTCCCCTGCTTGCAAGTCTCGGATGAGTCAGAAGCTTTTGGCAAGGGGCTGTTCACACTTGAGCCATCGCGGGCGGCGTGGCGGGCCGAAAAAATTTGTGCCAAGCCTGCACAGATGGCTTTGCGCGCGGTTGCGTGTGGCGGCTAAATCTCCCGTAGCGGCAGGCGGCTGCAACAGCGGGCGCGCCCAAATACCTGTAATCTATGATATTCAACCCGATGGCTCCAGTCTTGGCGATTCGCCTGCGGCAAGCCTGGCGGGCCGGGATTGCCAATTGTGGCAAAAATATATTTTTTCCCTGCCAGCGGCGGGCTGCCCGCAATATGTGTATAAGCGCGACCAGAACCGGCGCGGCCCGCGCCGGCGCCTTCGGCCTGCGTCCAGACGGGGCCGGGCGTCAGCCGGCAGACCCCGGGGATCGACCTTGGCATGAAACTCCTGTTGCAGATTTTCACCTGGTGGAACGGCCAGACGCTGAACACCCGGTTCCACACCTGGCGCTACGGCGAGAAGGTCGGCGAGGACGAATTCGGCAATATCTATTACCGCACCAAAGGCGGCGCGAAGGACAAGGCGCTGGGTTATGAGCGGCGCTGGGTGATTTATGCCGGGCAAAGCGAAGCCTCGATGACACCGCCTGGCTGGAACGGCTGGCTGCACCGCACAGTCGATGTGCCGCCCTCGCAGGAAGACTACCGCCCGCGCGACTGGCAGCTGCCGCATCAGCCCAACCTCACCGGCACAAAGGCGGCCTACCGCCCGGCGGGCGCGGCGAAGGCGGGTGGCCATCGTCCTGCCGCAACCGGCGATTACGAGGCCTGGACGCCGGGGCGCTGAGGGTTTTTCAACGGCTGGGGGAGCTTATGGGCACGCGGCAGCATCACTACCGGGCGCAGCTGGTGTGGACCGGAAACAAGGGCGCGGGCACGGCGGATTATGCCGCCTATGACCGCGCGCATGAGGTGAAGGTGGCGGGCAAGCCCGCGCTGCCGCTGTCTTCAGACCCCAATTTCCGCGGCGACCGGGCGCGGCATAATCCCGAGGAGCTGCTCGTCGCCTCGCTCTCCTCCTGCCACATGCTGTGGTATCTGCACCTTGCCGCCGAGGCGGGGATCGTTGTCACCGCCTATGAGGACAGCGCCGAGGGCGTGATGGAGGAGGACGCGGGCGGCACCGGGCGGTTTGTCACCGTCACGCTGCGGCCCCGCGTGCATTGCGCGCCAGACGCCGACCGGGCGCTGGCTCTGGCGCTGCACCAGCGGGCGCATGACAAATGCTTCATCGCCAATTCGGTGAATTTTCCGGTGCGCTGCGAGGCGGCGATCGCGGCCGTTGACGAGAGTTTTTGAGCAATTGTACGGCCAGCCTCCGGCTGGCTTTTCGGGGGTGAAGTGCTGGCTATCGGCTGGCGGTCCATGCTCCGCCGTGTCTTGCGCCTAACCCCCGAACGCCCCGGTCACCGGTCCACGGTTTGACCCGACAAACCGTGGTCACACTTCACCTACCCCCCAAACGCCCCGATCAGCGCGCGCAGCGCCTCGCCCGCATAAAACGCCAGCACCGCGACAATCGCGTTGCCCGCCAGCGCGGCGAGCGTGATTTTCAGCGTCCGGGCAAGGTCGATGCCGGAAAATTTCCGCCGCGCGATCAGCATGCCCGCGAGCGTCGCGGCAATGGCGCAATTGACCACGCTCCACACCAGCGGAAAACCGGCCAGGCCAGCTGCGCCCGCCACTGCGGCAAGACAGAGAGTTGTCAGACTGAATCGGCTCATGACACACTCCAGGCATCGGCGCGCCCATGCGCCGCGCCTTATGGCAGCGCGGCGCGCCAGAGGCAAAACCGGAGGGACGGGGCGTGGCGGACCGGACAGGCAGCCTTGAGAATTTTTTGTCGCTCATCGCAGGCGCGGCGCGGCTGACCGCTTTTACCGGGGCCGGCATTTCAACCGAATGCGGCGTGCCGGATTTCCGCTCGCCGGGCAGCCCGTGGATGCAGCTGCCGCCA
>JANLPP010000416.1:0-5740 GCA_031367295.1 Hyphomicrobiales bacterium
TAATGTCCGCAGCGGCGCTCAAGGCGATTGAAACGAAGCGGCCCGGTGCGGGCCGCCTCATCGCCGCGCGCGCGCGCTGGCTCGGCTGGGGCCTGCTGTCGCCGGCGCTGGTGATCCTGCTGATCATGACCGTCGCGCCGACGATCTATCTCGTCTACGTCAGCTTCCGCAAAGAGAACCTGCTCGGTCCCGGCTCGCATTTCAACGGCTTCGACAATTTCGTAAACGTCCTCACCAATCCGGACATCTGGTGGGACGGCGCGGCGACGCTCATCTTCGTCACGCTGTCGGTCACGCTGGAGCTGGCGCTCGGGCTTGGCTTGGCGCTGCTGCTGAACCGGCGTCTGCGCGAAACCAATTTCCTCACCGCGCTGTTCATCACGCCGCTGGGCATTGCGCCGGTTGTGTCGGCGCTGGTGTTCCGTGTATTGTTTGATCCGGCCTTTGGCTGGATCGACTGGTACCTGCAACGCTGGCACATCATCAGTGAGCCGATTGACTGGTTCGGCTCGCCGGTTCTGGCATGGTTTGTCGTAATCCTGCTCGACGTCTGGCAGTGGACACCGTTTGTCGCGCTGATATTGCTTGCCGGGTTGAGCGGCATTCCGGGCGAACCCAAGGAAGCGGCGCTGGTCGACGGCGCCACGCCAGGCCAAATTTTCCGCCACATCACGCTGCCCTTCCTGCGCTCCTTTATCGCTATCGCGCTGGTGCTGCGCGCCATTGAGGCGTTCAAGACCTTCGGCAGCATTTTCGTTTTGACTGGCGGCGGGCCGGGCATCTCGACAGAGGTGATCAACCTCAGCCTCTACCGCATCGCCCTGCAGAATTTCGATGTCGGCGCGGCGGCGGCGCTTGGCTTGATCTTCCTGTTTTTCCTGTCGCTGATCATGGGCCAGCTGTTGCGCGTGCTTGGCCGCAACACCGATATTCTGGAAGACTGATCATGGCCGGCACTGGCAACATCCTCGCGCGCATCACCCTCTGGACGGCGCTCGCCACCATTCTCTTCCCCATTTTCTGGGTGGTGCTGACCTCGCTTAAACCCTCTGAAATCAGCCAGGCGCTGCCGCCCGTCTGGGATTTTACGCCGACGCTGCAGAACTACCGCGACGTGCTGTCGGGCAACACCTACACCAGCCAGGTCTTCGGCACGCTGCTGCTGCACAGCATTATCGTCACCGCAGCCTCGACGCTGCTTGGCCTTGCCGCCGCCGTGCCCGCCGCCTATGCGCTGGCGCGCGTCAAATTCCGCGGCAAGAGAGCGACGGCCAACTGGATTCTTTCAACCATCATGTTCCCGCCCGCAGTGTCGGTCATCCCGGTTTTCATTATCGCCTCGCGCCTCGGGCTGATGGACACATACCCCGTGCTGATCATCCCCTACGCCGCTTTCGGACTGCCGATGATGATCTGGATGCTGCGCTCTTCGATCAAGCAAATTCCCTTCGAGATTGAGGAGGCGGCGATGATCGACGGCGCGTCGCAATGGGAGCTGATCCGCTACATTGTTTTTCCGCTTCTGGTGCCTGGCATGGTGTCGGCGGCGCTGCTCAGCGGCATGCTGGCGTGGAACGAGTTCCTGTTCGCGCTGACGCTGACGCGCAACGTGGTCAAGACCGCGCCAGTCGGCATCAGCGAATTCACCAACATGTATGGCACGCAATGGGGCAGCCTGACGGCGGCGGCGACGGTGACGGTCGCGCCCATTATGGTGATAACGCTGCTGCTGCGCCGTCGCGTGGTTGAAGGGCTGACATTCGGCGCGGTGAAGTAACGCTAGCACAACGGAGGGCACATACATGGCCGATCATCTGCGCTGGGGCATTCTGGGCGGCGCATCGTGGATTGCGCGTGACGCGGTGATGCCCGCCATCCAGCGGTCACGCAATGGCCGCGTCACGACGGTCGCCAGCCGCGATCCGGCCAAGACCGCGCCAACACTGAAGCATCTCGGCGATTTCCGTTATTGCGGCTACGAGGAATTGCTGGCCGCCAAAGACGTCGACGCCATCTACATCCCACTGCCCAATTCCATGCATGCGGAATGGTGCATCAAGGCCGCCGAGGCGGGCAAGGCGGTGCTGTGCGACAAGCCGCTCGCCATGAACGCGGCGGAAACCGAGCGTGTGGTGGCCGCCTTCGCCAAGGCCAACGTCCCGCTGATGGAAAACTTCATGTACCGCTTCCATCCCCAGCACGCCCGCGTGCGCGAGATGATCGACTCCGGCCTCATTGGCGAGGTGCGCGAGGCGCGCACGCATCTCTCCGTCGATCTCATGAGTCCGCCTGACTTGAATAATATCCGCATGATCCCGGCGATGGGCGGCGGCGCGCTGCTGGACATGGGCTGCTACATGATCAGCGCCGCCCGCATGCTGATGCAAAGTGAGCCGCTGAAAATGCGCGCCTGGTGGAAAATTGACCCGCAGACCGGCGTCGATATCGCCTGCGCCGGCGTCATGGAGTTTTCCGGCGGGCGCGTCGCGCTGGTGAGCTGCTCCTTCGAGGCGACGGCCAATGGCCATTACAGCGTCACGGGCACCAAGGGCGTGATCGAGGCGCCGCGTGCATTGATTCTGGGCCTTGGCACGCGCGTCAAGGAAGCCTTGATCGTGCATATGGACGCGGATGGCAAACGGAGCGAGGAGATCATTCCGGCAGCCGATCACTACCAGCTTGCGGCGGAGGCTTTTGCCGGTGCCGTGCTGGCCGGCAAACCTGTGCCGCTGCCGCCGCAAGAGTCCATCGCCAACATGCGCGCCATCGACGCCTTTGCGCGCTCGGCGCGCGAGGGGCGCGAGGTGGCGGTGTGAGGCCGGGGAAGATCCGGGCGGGACTCATTCCCGGATTTCCGCAACCCTGCCGCGCTCTGACAGGAGTGCCAGCAGCGCCGGATTCGCGCAGATATTTTCGCGCCCTGTCTTGATCTCTGCCAGCAGCCCGAGATCGGCAAAAGTTTTCAGGTAACCCGGGGCCGATTGCCGCTTGGCGATGCCGGTAGCAGCGAGACAGAATGCGCCTGCCATGCCCCGGCCCAGTGTAATGGCGGCGCGGCCAAAACTTTGCAGGGCTTGCATACCCAAGAAAAACGGTCTTGGCGCGAACAGCGAAAGCCCGGCATACTCGATGCAGATCACACGACTGCCGGGCGTCCCATGCTGCGGAGTTAACGTGACATCGCCGCTACAGCTGCGTTCGCCTTGCCTCGACAGAGTAGGATAAACTGCTTTCCGCAAAAGAAAAACTTTCAGAACCTGATTGACATGTCACTGAAATGTCAATATCGCGGTCATCGTGAAGTCTTTCAATGATGGCCCCGTGGGGAGATTGCGAAGATGCCTGCCAATGTCGTGAAGCTGAACGGTCCGCGCGGTCGGCATGCCCTTGGGACCGGTCAGGCCCGCGTTCTTCTGAAGGACGAGGCCTATTCGAAGATCAGAAAGCACCTGCTCGAAGAGGGGTCGGAGGAAACCTGTTCCGAGCGAGCGCTCGCGGCTCGCCTTGATCTCGGGCTCGCCCCGGTCCGCTCGGCTTTGGAACGCTTGCGCGCCGAGGGCCTGATTGTCGTGGCTGCCAATAGCGGCATTCGCCTGCCGGAAATCTCATCGCGCGAAATCCTCGACTTCTACGAGCTGCGCATGGTCATCGAATGCCATGTTGTCGCGTCCATCTCGGGTTGCCTGTCCGCCGACCAGGCGCGGGCGATCGACGAGATCCTTGTCGAGCAGGAAACGACTGCGGCGAGCGGCAACACGCTTCGCTATCACCAGCTCGACCTCGACTTTCACGCGGCGCTGGCCGGGTGCCACGCCAATGTCGAGATGCAGCACGCGCTTAAGCGCCTTCGCGACAAGATGTACCGGCTCGCGCGGCGCATGCACGGCGCGCATCCGGAGCGGCTCGCCGTCAATGCCGCACAGCATCGCGGCATCTTCGATGCCGTGCGCGCGGGCAACGCGGCAAAAGCCCATGTCCGCATGAAGACCCACCTCGATTGGGGTCGCCGCTTCACGCTGGATCCAGACCGGCGCCTCGGTTCGGACTGGCGTCAATCAGGAGTCGATACGGACTCGTGAACTCGTCGGATTCGACGAAACAGACGGCTCGGGCAATACCGCAGCCGGCAATCCAGGAGGAAACACTATGGCTATGATTACAAATATGCGCGCCGCCGGCATGCGCAGCAGGGTTCTGCAGGGCTGCGCACTGGGCCTCGCCATGATCGCGCTCGGCGCGTCGGGTGCCTCGGCCAAGGACAAGATCAAGGTCGGCTTGATTTTGCCGAGCTATGACCAGCTCCGTTGGCAGAATGGCGATCAGCCTTGCTTCGAGAAGGAAGCCGCCAAGCTCGGCATGGAATTTAGCACTGTCGCTTCGCAGATGTCGGAAACGGTACAGGCCTCGCAGGTCGAGAACATGTTGACACAGGGCGTTGATGTGCTGGTGATCCGCCCAGTCAACGCTGCGGCGAGCCAGGCGCTGGTGCGCAAGGCCAACAAGGCCAATGTTCCCGTCGTAGCCTACGATTCGCTGCCGATGAACGCCGACGTTGCGGCGTTCGTGGCGCGCGACGCCGTCGCGATGTCGCTCGAGATCGCCGAGGCTGCCGTCAAAGCCCATCCCAAAGGCAACTATATCCTCGCGCTAGGCGATGAAGGCACCAATGTCGCGCAGGAAGAGCGGGCTGGCTATTACAAGGTTCTCAAGCCCTATCTAGATCGCGGCGACATCAAGATCGTGTCCGAGCAGTACAACAAGAACTGGTCGACAGAATCCGCCCGCGCCCAGGTCGAGAACGCCCTCACGAAGAGCAACAACGACGTGGTTGCCGTCCTGGCGGGCAATGACGGGGTCGGCTATGGCGTCATTCAGGCGCTGCAGGGTCAGGGCCTTGCGGGCAAGGTCTGGGTGAACGGCGTCGATGCCGAGCCGCGGGCTCAGGAGCTCATCAGGCAGGGCCTGATGACAGTCTCGAACTTCACCGACTATTGCCAGTCCGGGCAGCAGGCGGCCATCATCGCGCAGAAGCTGGGCAAGGGCGAGCCTCTCGGCCTTACCACGACGTTCAACAACGGCATGAAGGAAGTGCCGTGGTTCCAGGTCGACCATTTTAACGCCAGCAAGGAAAACCTCGACGATCTCGCCAAGCGCCTGCCATGGTGGTTCAAGAAAAGCTCCTGAAATGGCCACGCCCGCGCGCGCGCCGGCCGCCAAGGTCTCGGATGTCGACAAGAGGTTCGGCGGAGCGCATGCGCTGCGCGGAGTTTCCGTGACTTTCGAGGCCGGCGACGTTCACGCCGTCGCGGGCGAAAATGGCGCCGGCAAATCGACGCTGATGAAAATCCTGTCCGGCGTGATCGGCGATTACGACGGCACGGTGGAGATCGACGGAACGGTCCGTCGTTTCTCCGACATCCGCGATGCCGAGCGCCACGGGGTGTTCCTGGTGCCTCAGGAACTCAACATCGTCCCGGAGCTGCGGGTCGGGGAATATCTGTTCCTCAACCGCGAGCCCCAGCGCTGGGGCCTTGTCGATGCCAAGACCCTTTGGGCTGACACGGCCTACTGGCTCGACGTATTCAAGCTGCAGGTGTCGCCGGTGGCGCGCATGGGCGACCTGTCGACGCATGAGCAGCAGCTCGTCAGCATCGGGCGAGCCATGACCCAGGGCGTCAAGGTGCTGATCCTGGATGAGCCGACGGCAAGCCTTACCGATCGGGAAACCGAGCTGCTGTTT
>JANLPP010000508.1:0-4912 GCA_031367295.1 Hyphomicrobiales bacterium
CGCCTTGTCAGTGATGCGCAAGCCTTGCGCAAACTCGCTCTTGATGCCGAGTTTCGCCAGCATCGCGCCAATCTGCGGCCCGCCGCCATGCACGACCACCGGGTTGACGCCTGACTGCTCCAGCAGCACCATGTCCTTGGCGAACTGCCGCGCCGCCTTCTCGTCACCCATCGCGTGGCCGCCGTATTTGACAACGACGATGGCGTCATCATAGCGCAGCATGTGCGGCAGCGCCTGCATGAGAATTTCGGCCTGCTCATGGGGATCGGCTTTGGGCTTGTCGGTCATTTGAGTCTCAAATCAGGGGTAGCGTCAGGCGTACAGGTCTTGTAGCCCGATTGTCGCCGTCGGCTCAAGGCGCAGTAAAGCGCGCGAGCGCATGGCGAGGAAGCGGCGGGACATGGCACAGCAGCCGAGAAATTTCAGCATATCACTCGCCAAAATGCCTGCCTCTCATTGGTCAGCATTGGCGCCGATCAAGGTCGGCGCCTATGAGGGCAACTTGAGCGATCCGCAAGACTTTGTGCTTGTCAGCGAGGGCGACGCGCCGTTTCTGCGAATCGCCGTTCATAATCCGCATGATGACTATCATCTGCGCTGCGAAGCGGATATCTGGCGCGATTGGGTGCTGGTAGGTTTTGGCCGCCAGGTGGCGATAGTTCCGCTGGCGGGCGGCGACGTCTGCGGCTTTTCGCTATCAGACCCGGCGCTGGACACATTATTCGACTATTTCTGCCGATTTTATTGCGACGCGGATCACGCTTTCGCCAGTTCCGGCAGGCGTGTGTTTCGCATTGGCGCGGACGGATCGCTTATGTGGACCAGCCCGGAAGTCGGCCTCGACGGTGTGCTGGTGCATGATGTTTCGGCGGGCCTTGTCACGGGCGATGGCGAATGGGATCCGCCCGGCGGCTGGCTGCCATTTACGTTGGCGCTAGACACGGGGGTGCTGCTCTGCGGCGAGCGCTAGGCGGCCCCCCGCTCGTGCATCAGCAGCGCCACGGCACCGCGCAGCTCGGCAATGCCCTCGCCAGTCTGTGACGAGGTGAACAGCACCTGGGGATGGGCGGCGGGATGACGCATGATGCCTGCGGCCGTCTCTGCGGTGCGCGCCTCGATATCGCCCTTCTTGACCTCGTCGCGTTTGGTCAGCACCACCTGATAGCTCATGGCGGACTTGTCGAGCACGTCCATCATCTCGTGATCGACGGGTTTCAGCCCGTGCCGCCCGTCAATCAGCAGGTACACCCGCATCAGCGAGGCGCGGCCACGCAGGTAATCGTGCATCAGCCGCGTCCAGCCCGCGACCTTCTCCTTGCCGACAGCGGCATAGCCATAGCCCGGCATGTCAACGAGGCGCAGTTTTTCGGTCTCCTTGCCGCCGAGCGCAAAAAAGTTGAGCTGCTGCGTGCGCCCCGGCGTGTTGGAAGTGCGCGCCAGCGTCTTGCGGTTGGTCAGCGCGTTCATCAAGGAGGATTTGCCGACATTGGAGCGCCCGGCAAAGGCGATCTCGCGCGCGCCCACAGGCGGCAGGCCGTCGCTTTTTGCGGCGGCCCAGATGAAATCGCACTCAAGCGCGAACAGCTTGCGCCCGGTTTCCTCAAAATCCGGGGTGGCGGCCTCGCTCACGTTTTGGCTGCGGGCTTGCCGCCAAGCAGGCTCTTCAGATTATCCCACAGCTCGATCTTGACGCCGGCGCGTTTCATGATCAGGCCCTGCTGCGACACGGACAGAATATTATTCCAGGTCCAGTAGATGACGAGGCCAGCCGGGAATGATCCGAGCATAAAAGTAAAGATCAAGGGCATCCAGGCGAACATCAGCTTTTGTGTCGGATCAGTCGGCTCCGGGTTCATCTTCATCTGCACGAACATCGATATGCCCATGATGATCGGCCAGATGCCGAGCCCCAGAAACTGTCCGAACACCGGGATATGCGTCGGATCAAACGGCAGCAGTCCAAACAATGTGAAGATATTAGTCGGATCGGGGGCGGAAAGATCATGAATCCAGCCGTAGAAGGGTGCATGGCGCATTTCTATCGTGACAAATATGACCTTGTAGAGCGCGAAAAATACCGGCACCTGCAACAGCATTGGCAGGCAACCCGCGACGGGATTGATCTTTTCTTTCTTGAACAGCGCCATTTGTTCCTGCTGCTGCTTCTGCTTGTCGTCTGGAAAACGCTCTTTCAGAGCGGCAAGCTGCGGCTGCACGGCCTTCATCTTGGCCATGGACAGATAGGAGCGGTTGGCGAGCGGGAAGAAAGCTGCCTTGACGATGACAGTAACGATCAGGATCGCCAGACCGAAATTTCCTACAAGCTTGTAAATAAGATCAATAAGCTTGAACAGCGGTTTTGTGATAAAGTAAAACCAGCCCCAGTCGATCATCAGGTCGAAATTTCTGATGCCCAGCGCCACGCCGTAACGGTCAATGACCTGGCTGACCTTGGCCCCCGCGAAGATGCGGGTCGTTACACTGGCGGAGCCGGCGGCCGGCACGGACAAAGCCTCGCTCAGCGTGTCAGCCTGGTAGGTTTTGGGCGTGCCCGGCGCGCCAAAGGCCGAAAAACCGCCTTTGTACTGCACGTTCTGGTCAGGGATGACCGCGCCGGCCCAGTATTTGTCGGTTATGCCGACCCAGCCGGCTTTGCCGTCCAGCGATTTTTTGCCGCCCGGCTCTTTCTCAATGCCGTCATAGGTGATTTCCTGAATGCGCGAGTCGCCGACAACTCCCAGCAGGCCCTCGTGCAGCACCGCATAACCTGCCACCACCGGCTTGCCGGTGCGGCGCACCAGCGCGTAGGGCTGAAGGGAAATTGCCGCCTCGCTCTTGTTCTCGACACTGTCCTTGATGGTGAACATATATTCGTCATCAACGGCGATTTCGCGCCGGAAAATCAGGCCGGCACCATTGTCGAAGCTGAGCGTCAGCGGGCGCGCGGCGGTCAGGCGTTCGGCGTCCGCCGTCCACAGGCTGGCCGCGTCCGGCGTGCCGGGGGCACCGATAAAGCCGGTCTCGGCATTATAGGGTTTTGGTGACCCGGCGGGCGAAAACAGCTCGATGATCGGGCTCTGCGGATCGATCGTCTCGTGATAGCCCTTCAGCGATATGTCATCAATGCGCCCGCCCCTGAGCGCGATTGAGCCTTTCAAACTGGCCGTATCGATCGTCACCCGCGGGCTGGCGGCCAGCGCCTCGGCGCGGCTGACCGCGACGGCGGGCACCGGGGCGACAGGCGCGCCGGGCGTGACCGGTGCGCCGGGCTGCGCCGGCGTGCCGACGGGTGTTGGCGGATTCTGGTTGGCGATCTGCGTCTGGCGGGTCTTTTCCATCGTCGGCGCGCCGTAAAAATAATTCCAGCCGACAAAGACCAGAATCGACAGGGCGAAGGCGAGGTAAAGGTTCTTCTGGTCCTGGTTCATGGTGTCTCAGGTCTGCTTTGCTGGGGTCTTGACGGACGTGGTTCTGGTGTTGCGGCGCGGGCCGCCGCCGCCGGATTTTGCGGCCAGCACACGCGACAGGGCTTGTGCCAGCTCGTGCTGCATGCGCGAAAACGCGATTTTGAGCGAGTCACGCCGCGCCACGATGACATAGTCATGGCCGGGCACTGCCGGAAGGGCGGGGGTGACCCGCAAGGCCTCGCGCAGGCGGCGGCGCAGGCGGTTGCGTACAACGGCGTTGCCCTCTTTTTTGGTCACCGTCAGGCCAAAGCGCGGCGGCGCGTCATCGGCGGGCTGGCGCGGCGCAGCTTGCAGGCTGAAGGCGGCGGCATGCAGGCGGCGGCCTCTGGCGGCAGCCAGAAACTCGGCGCGCTTGCGCAACCGCGCCCAAGGGCGGGGCGCGTCCGGCGCCGCTCCGGCAATGCTGGTCTTTTGAGGCGTTTGCAGGCCGCTCATTGGGCGCAACGCCTCTCTGGGGTCAAAGCGCGGGGCGGTCTCAGGCCGACAGGCGCTTGCGGCCACGGGCGCGGCGGGCGGCGATGACCTTGCGGCCGCCGGGCGTTTCCATGCGGGAACGGAAGCCGTGGCGGCGCTTGCGCACGATCTTGCTGGGTTGAAAAGTCCGCTTCACGGGAATGCTCCAGAACTGTCTGTGTCGGTACCTGCGGAACCCAGCCGCGCCAAAGCGCGCGGACTACCGCCAGAAATTCGAGGCGGCTTATAGGAGGAAGGGGGCGAGGAAGTCAAATGCGGAATGGGGCGCGCGGCTGGTGTTTTCGGCTCAGCACTACTGGCCTCGCGCTGTCTTCGCCAGGCATACTCTGGCCAAAGCAGAGCGCGCGCATGAGCCGCTTTTGATTCGCGCCGGTTATTCGTCTCTCCCGCGCCTGCGCGGGAGAGACCATCACGCCCGCTGCATAATTGCGTCCGGTCAATGGCCCAACCGCCACCGCCATTATTTTGTAACCCGCATCGTTGGCGCGCAGCTTGCCGCCGGCGTTGACTGCGGCCTGCGCGCGCCGCAAGTAGACCGTCTGGAACGCGCCGCCGCAAATTCGCCAGCCCCAGTCAAAACGATCTGCGAAACCGCCTGCCTTGGCACTCCTTGCGTGACACCTCTTTACGCAAGGCCTGCCGCAGCGGCAGCGCGGCAAAAACATCACGTCGGCTGACTTTCATCGCTTTGGCGCGCGATCACGCGGCTGTGCACCGCATTCAACTTGACTCAACTGGCATCCGCTGGTTGCTTGAGGTCAGGGGCAGATTTTTACGGAGAATGCATCATGCAGAAGATTTTAGCCGCCGCCGCCACGGCGCTGGCGCTCACCACGGCAGCGGCCTCGGCCGCCGATCTGCCCTCGCGCGGCCCGGCGCCCGTGTTCGCCGCAGCAGCCGCGCCCTATAACTGGAGCGGGTTTTACGTCGGCGTCAACGCCGGCGGTGCCTGGGGTAACCGCAACTGCGGC
>JANLPP010000439.1:0-3096 GCA_031367295.1 Hyphomicrobiales bacterium
CGTGGCGCAGGCGCAGCGGCGCGACTGGCAGGCCGCGCCGCTGATTGGCGGCACTGCCGCCGAAGGCACGGCGCGGACGGCGCTGTCGCCCATAGATGGCGCGGCCTTCGGATCGCTGATTGACGCAACCGCCGCCGACGCGCAAACCGCGCTCACCGCCGCCACGCAGGGGTTTCGCGCCTGGTCGCAAACGCCGGTGTCCACACGCGCCGCCGCGCTGATGCGGATGGGGCAACTGCTGGAGGAACGCCGCGCGGACTTCCTCGCCCTGCTGCAAACTGAGGCAGGCAAGACGCTTGACGACGCGCTGTCCGAACTGCGCGAGGCGGTCGATTTCTGCCGCTATTACGCCGCCGATGCGCTGCGCCTGTTCGGGCAAAGCGAAGCGCTGCCCGGCCCCACCGGCGAGGAAAACCGCCTGACGCATCGCGGGCGCGGCGTGTTTGTCTGCATCAGTCCATGGAATTTTCCGCTCGCCATTTTTGCCGGCCAGATCGCGGCAGCGCTGGTGGCGGGCAACACTGTTGTCGCCAAGCCCGCCGAACAGACCGGCCTCATCGCCTTCGCCGCAATAAAACTGTTCCATCAGGCGGGCATTCCCAAAACCGCGCTGCATCTGTTGCCCGGCGGCGGCCTGATTGGCGCGGCGCTGGTGTCCGATGTCAGAACCGCAGGCGTCGCCTTCACCGGTTCGACCGCGACAGGCTGGAAAATCAACCGCGCGCTGGCGGCGCGCGACTGCGCCATCACGCCGCTGATCGCCGAGACCGGCGGCATCAATGTCATGATCGCCGACGCTACCGCCCTGCCCGAGCAAGTCTGCGACGATGTCATCCTCTCCGCCTTCAAATCCGCCGGGCAGCGCTGTTCGGCGCTGCGCCTGCTTTGCGTGCAGGAGGATGTGGCGGACCGCATGGTTGACATGATCGCAGGCGCGGCGGCGGAACTGAAAATTGGCGACCCGCGCGCCATCGATGTGCATGTCGGCCCGGTCATTGACGCGCCCGCGCTGGCGCGGCTTAACGCGCATGTGACGGACATGCGCAGATCGGCAAAGTTGGTTTATGCGGGCAGATCGCCGGAGGGCGCTGCAAAACCGGGCCATTTCATCGCCCCGCACATCTTTGAACTGAAGCGCGTCAGCGATCTCACGGCCGAGGTCTTCGGCCCGATTCTCCACATCGTCCGCTACCGCGCGCGCGATCTCGATGCGCTGCTGGACGAGATTGACGCCCTCGGCTACGGGCTCACCCTCGGCATCCAGTCGCGCATTGACGACACCGCCGCGCGCATCACCGCGCGCCTGCCCATGGGCAACATCTATGTCAACCGCAACATGATCGGCGCAGTTGTCGGCGTGCAGCCGTTCGGCGGCAACGGACTGTCGGGCACCGGGCCAAAGGCGGGCGGGCCGGATTACCTTAAACGTTTCTGCAGCGAACAGGTGATCTCCGTCAACAGCGCGGCGGCAGGCGGCAATGCTAGTTTGATGACGCTGGAGGAGTGATGGCCGCACGGCGCTGCGCCACAAGTTGCGTTATTGCGCCCGCAACCAGCTCCGGCTGGGCCTTCAGCGGCCCGATCTCGACGCCCGACATGTTTTCCATCAGCAAGGCGAGATTGGGCGCGGGATTGCCATCGGCGTCAAACAGGCCAAGATCATCGTCAGGCCCGGCCACAATGCCGACGCTGGCGCGGGCGGCGTAATTGGCGATGCGCTGCGTTTCGGACGCGCAGGACGCCGCCGGCGCGCCGGTCTTGCCGGGCAATGACGGCAGCTCGCCAAATGTCAGCGACGCGAGCCGGATTGCCGCCAGCGGAATTTCGCTGACACCCACCGCGATTGTCGGCGCGCGCAGCATGGGTACCAGCCGCTCCGCCACGATGCTGGGCCGCACGCGCGGGCCTTGCCTGATGCCGCGCGCGCCAACCGAGCCGCGCCCGTGCGCGGCAAGCCAGCGTCCGCGCAATGTCGCCCGCAGGCCACGCGGGGCCAGCGCCCGCGCATGCGCCACTGTGCCGGAGGCAGCGCTCGCAAAACCGCAATTGGCCGGCGCCCAGTGCGACACGATGGCCTGCGCCGAGTGGCGCTTGTACTCGACATAATATTTGCGCAGCAGCACGGCGGCGACAATCGCGCCTTCCTGCGCTGACGCAAAGGCGACATGGCCCTCAGTGTCCGCCGCGATCTCGCCCGCCCAGCCCGCCCGCTTGATGCACCAGTAATTGTTCAGCCGCACACAGCGCGACACGGCACGCGGCGCGCCGCCCAGCCGGATGCTGGCGCGGGCCAGCAGCGGCGCGTCAAGCGAAGCGCCCGCCTCAGAGCGCCAGTTGGTCACCTCGCGGCTCAGCGGGCGGAACGAGGCCTGCACCGCAACCGGCAGTGCAGGCACAAACCGCGCGCCCGCCAGACGCTGCGCCGGGGCACCAAGCGCCAGCAGAGATGCAAAAAACAGGGGCGCGATAAAATCAAGCAGCAGTCTTGGCCTTTGGCTTGCGGGCGCGTCAGTCGTCCTCGCCACCCAGTTGCGCCGGGGTGATGTAACAGTCGAGCCGCCCGGCACCGGCCCTGATTGCTGACCATGAACCTGCGTCAAAATCAAGAATGGCCAGCGCACAGGCCGGAAACCCCGCCCGCATGCGGCTTGCGGCATAGCGGTCGCCGTAGCCCGCCAGCAGCTGGGCAAGCTCGGCCATGCCCGGATTATGCCCAACCAGCATCAGCGTGCGCACCGTCTCCGGCGCGGCTTGCGCCAGCGCCAGCAACGCCGTCGGCGAGGCATTGTAGAGGCGCGGTTCCAGCCGCGAGCTGACAGGCACGGCAAAAGCGGCGGCGGCAATTTCAAAAGTCTCGCGCGCCCGCCGCGCGTCGGACACCAGCGCGAGGTCGGGAATGGCCGGATGCGCCGCCAGCCACGCGCCGACGCGCGCCGCATCCTCGCGCCCGCGCAGCGCCAGCGGGCGGGCATGATCGCCACCGCCGGCAAGCGCGGCGGCTTTGGCATGACGCAAAAGGCAAAGGCGGAGCATGGCAGGTCGCGGCTGGCGGACGGCGGGTGAAAACCTGGCGGCGCAGGCGGCGGGGCTTATTTG
>JANLPP010000083.1:0-2088 GCA_031367295.1 Hyphomicrobiales bacterium
CTGCTTTGCCGATTGGGTTGCGGCGCTGACCAAGACTCCTGTGGAAGTCATTGCCATTGACGGCAAGACCATGCGCGGCACGGGCGGCAAGAAGACCTCAAAGGCGGCGATCCACATGGTGTCGGCCTTCGCGGCGCGCCAACGTCTCGTGCTGGCGCAGGTGAAGGTGAACGAGAAGTCGAACGAGATTGTCGCGATCCCGGCGCTGCTCGACATGCTGGCGATTGAGGGCGCTGTCGTCACCATCGACGCCAAATTAAGGAAGAGACTGGGGCTGCCAGCGCGATATCGCCGCCAGGATCATCGGCAAGAAAGCCGACTACATTCTGGCTTTGAAGGGTAACCAGGGAACGCTGCGCGAGGATGTCGAAGTCTTTGCAAACGAGCAGAAAACAAGGGGTTTTGCGGACACAAAGATCAGCGCGCATCAAACCGTGGACGCCGATCATGGCCGTATCGAAACGCGGAACTATACCGTCATCCACGATGTCGGCTGGCTGCAGGACCGGCACAAATGGCCGGGCCTGAAAGGTCTCATCATGGTTGAGAGCCTTCGCGAGACCGGCCAGAAAACAGAACGCGAAACGCGCTTCTACATCACATCGCTGACGCTCGAGGCGCGCCTATCGGGGCCGATGATCCGTGACCACTGGGCCGTCGAAAACGGCCTCCACTGGGTCATGGACATGACATTCCGCGACGATGAGTGCCGCATCCGCACCGGGCATGCGCCCGCAAACTTCACAACGCTGAGGCACATCGCGCACAACCTCTACCGCAAAGCCCCGGGAAAAGACTCGCTCCGGCTGCGCCGCAAAACAGCCGCATGGGACGACGACTTCCTCGTTAGCCTGATAGCAGCGTAAATGTCTTCACCCGATTCCCCTGTCCAAGGCTGGAATCAGACACCCCTTGGAATCACGCGGCCTTCAGCCACTCAACCGAATTTTGAAACGGCCTCTGAGCGGCCCGGTGATAGTCACCAAGCATGGCCGGCCCAAAAATGTCGTCCTGTCATATGCCGAATACCAGCGCCTCAAAACCCGCGATCGCCGCGTTGTGCGGCTGGAGGACTGGACGGACGCCGAGATCGCCGCCCTCGCGGCGTCCGAGATGGTGCCGGTTTTCGAGGATCTGAACGCCGGACTAGCAGCCTGTCGGACTTAAGCGTTACGTTATTGATATCATTGGTGTTGGCAGTTTTTGCGTAAAAAATAGCACTCAATAATATCAACATGTTATCGGAATCGAACGCATAGAGTCCGACAGGCTGCTAGAAACGCCTGCGTCCACCGCATGATCGGCGGGCTGCCGCGGGCCCGGCTGAGTCCTGCGCTATGTCTATGACTGGTCTGACGCAGCCGAGCCTGGCGCCGCAGTCAAAGGACGGCCGGCAGTCATCGTTCTGACCGTGGCGCGGATCGGCGGCCGCATCATGGTCCGGGTTGCGCCCATAACCCATCGAAACCCCGGCGATGCGGGTCGTGCGACAGAAATTCCCGTGGCGTCGAGACGGCGTCTTGGGCTCGATGGCGCGCGCTCCTGGATCATTCTCGACCACGCCAATGAATTTGAATGGCCGGGGCCCGATTTGCGGCCGGTCCCGGGCCGCGATCCGGCGACAATCTATTATGGGCCGCTGCCGCCGGGCTTGTACGCGCAGGTCCAGCGCAGCCTTCTGGCCTTGCTGCGCGCCGGGCGGGTGCGCGGCTTGTTCTGGCCCAAATGACAGCTTTGGACATGGTGACGGCGCCTCTTGGCGCTACGATCGTATTGGACGGAAACCCGCAGCGCTTGAGACGCGCATCGGGTGGCGGGCGGGCAGGGGCGGCGGCGTGGAGCAGCGGGTCGTGGGGCCTTCAGGCGGCATAGTTGCATGTATTTGCCAGGGATTCGGGGGCCAGCCGCTGATTTTCCGTCCGTTCGTGTTACAGCCCGGCCGCTTTGGTGAGATTGACCCGGAACCGTTCCTTGCGGCGTGTGTAACGGCGGGTCATCTCAGTGGAGGCGTGGCCGAGCTGGCGCTGGATATGCGCCTCGTCAACGTCCGCCGAGGAGGCGAGGCCGGCGCGCAGCGAGTGCCCGGCG
>JANLPP010000442.1:0-2296 GCA_031367295.1 Hyphomicrobiales bacterium
TCCGCTTTCCCACAGAGCCGCTCCATGACTGATTTTCACCGCGTCAAACGCCTTCCGCCCTATGTCTTTGAGCAGGTCAACCGCCTCAAGGCCAAGGCGCGGGCCAATGGCGCGGATATTATCGACCTTGGCATGGGCAACCCGGACCTTGCGGTGCCCAGGCACGTCACCGACAAACTGATTGAAACGGTCGGCAAGCCGCGCACCGACCGCTACTCTGCGTCGAAGGGCATTCCGGGGCTGCGCCGGGCGCAGGCTGCCTATTACCAGCGCCGCTTTGGCGTAAAGCTCAATCCCGACACACAGGTTGTGGCGACGCTTGGCTCCAAAGAGGGTTTCGCCAATATGGCGCAAGCCATCACCGCGCCGGGCGATGTGGTGCTGGTCCCCAACCCTTCCTATCCAATCCACGCTTTCGGGTTTCTGATGGCGGGCGGCGTTATTCGGTCTGTGCCGGCCGAGCCTGATGCCAATTACTTCGTGGCAGCCGAGCGCGCCATCATGCATTCTATCCCAAAACCTATCGCGCTGGTGATTTGTTATCCGTCAAACCCCACCGCAATGGTCGCCTCGCTGGATTTTTACAAGGACCTTGTGGCTTTCGCCCGCAAGCACGAGATATTTATACTGTCGGACCTTGCCTATTCCGAAGTCTATTTCGGCGAGACACCGCCGCCCTCGGTTTTGCAGGTCAACCACGCCTTTGATGTGACCGTAGAGTTCACGTCCATGTCGAAGACTTTTTCAATGGCCGGCTGGCGCATGGGTTTTGCCGTCGGCAACGAGCGGCTGCTCGCGGCGCTCGCCCGCGTCAAAAGCTATCTTGACTATGGCGCATACACGCCAATTCAGGTGGCAGCGGCGGCGGCGCTCAACGGGCCGGAAGACTGCATCAATGAGATGCGCGCCATCTACAAGCGGCGGCGCGACGTGATGGTCGAGAGTTTTGCGCAGGCGGGATGGACCATTCCTGCGCCCGAAGCTTCGATGTTCGCCTGGGTGCCGGTGCCGGAAAAATTCCGCCATCTGGGATCGCTGGAGTTCTCCAAGCTGCTGATAGAAAAGGCGGATGTGGCGGTTGCGCCGGGTATCGGCTTTGGCGAGCATGGTGATGACTATGTGCGCCTGGCGCTGGTGGAGAACGAGCAGCGCATCCGCCAGGCAGCGCGCGGGGTGCGGCGGTTTTTTGATGGGGCAGACCTGCTTCTGCACAATGTCGTGCAGCTGAAGAAGGGGGCGTGAATCGATTTCACGGCGGTATGTGCAACCCTCGCCAGTCAGCGAGGGTCGCGCACTGCCTTTACTGCAGGCTGTTGTAGACGGCAGTTTCAAACTCAAGATAGCCGCCAACCGAAGTTGCGTCCGCAAAGGGGAATAATTGTGTGCCCCACATGCCACCGACGCCTTTTGACTTGTCGATCCAGTAGTAGAGATTGGCAAGGCCTGCCCAGGCCAGCGAGCCGGCCGAACGCCCGGTTGGCGCCTTCTCGTCATTGATCATGAACGTATAGCCCCAGGATTTCGGCATGCCGGGGAAGAACTCCGCGTCGTTCGATAGTGACGGGATTGAGGTGGGAACCATGGTAATCTTGCGGCCGTTCAGCCCGTCTTTGGCCATGGCGTGGACAGTCTCGGCCTTCAGCACGCGACCATTGGGGCCAGCGCCGTCGTTGAGAATCATGCGGATATACTTCATATAGTCGCCAATAGTCGAATAGAGTCCGTGGCCGCCATTCTGCACCTCGCTATCCTGCGGCAGCACAAACTCAGTCGGCGCCAGCGCGCCCGAGCCGTCCCGCTGGTGAATTTTTGACAGGCGGCGCTTCATGTCCGGCGTGATGATGAAGCTTGTTTCACTCATGCCAAGCTGCTGGAAAATATGCTCTTTCATCACCGCATCGAGGCGCTTGCCGCGCACCGCTTCCACCACCTGGCCGACCCAGTCGATATTGGAGCCATATTGCCAGCCTTCGCCCGGATCAAAGGCGAGCGGCGTGTGCAGCGCCGCCTTTGTGCCGCTGACCATGCCGGGAATATTTTTGACAGTGATATATTTCAGCACGTCATTGCTGAAAAAATCATAGCCGAAGCCTGCCGTGTGCAGCATCAGCTGGTTGAGCGTGATGTCGCTTTTGGGCGCGCGCGTCCTGGGCTGGCCGCGCTCGTCAAAGCCTTCAAGCACCTGAATGCTGGCAATATCAGGCACATAGTTTTTGGCTGGATCGCTGAGCTTGACCTTGCCCTCCTCAACCAGCTGCATCAGCGTCACGCCGGTGATCGACTTGGTGCAGGAGAA
>JANLPP010000476.1:0-1790 GCA_031367295.1 Hyphomicrobiales bacterium
GGCGGGCCGCAGGCCTCAAGCCGCGCGCGCGCATCCGGGCGTTTGCAAATATCGGGTCGGAACCGGCGATGATGCTGACCGGGCCAGTGGATGTGACGCACAAGCTGCTGAAGCGCGCCGGAATGAGCATCGCCGACATTGGCCTGTTCGAGATCAACGAGGCGTTTGCATCCGTCGTGCTGCGTTTCCAGCAGGCGTTCGGGCTGGACCCGATGAAAGTCAACGTCAACGGCGGCGCGATTGCCATGGGGCACCCGCTCGGCGCAACCGGCGCGATGATCCTCGGCACGGTGCTCGACGAGCTGGAGCGTACCGGCAAGGCAACCGCGCTGATCACGCTGTGCATCGGCGCGGGCATGGGGACCGCGACGATTATCGAGCGGGTGTGAGGGCAAGAGTATGCCGGATGAGATCAAGTTCTGGGATCAGAGCAAGCGGCTGGACTGGTTCCGCGCGCGCGCGCTGACGCGGAAAGTTATTGAGCGTCCAGAACTTTTGAGCGCATTACGCGAGTGTATCGAAAAATACTGGGGCGACGACCCATCTAAATATCGGTCTCTACGGATTTGGCGAGGTATCCTGGGCAATTCTCCCGAGGAATTTGCGCGCTTCCTGCTTGCTGACAATTCTGAAGCGGAGGAGGCGAGGGAAAGCTATCCGCCCTTTGTCGCCCTGACTCCGCAAGAGCGTGCCGCCTATATCGAAGCCAGCCGTCGGGAGCTTGCGCTGGCATGATGAACCACACGAAAATGATCCACATATTGCGCGCGGTCGCCACGATCACAAACGAGAAGACTTTTGTCCTTGTCGGATCAGCTTCAGTGCTGCTGACATCCCGAAACATTCCGCTGCAAATGCTGAATACAAACGAGATCGACATTTATTCGCCGGACAGCGCGAACGACGACGATTTTTCGTTCCTGGTTGAAAGCATTGGCAAGGGATCGCAGTTTGACAAAACCTTCAGCTATTATGCTGATGGCGTGTCATCGAAGACGGCGAAGATGCCAGCCGACTGGGAGGCTCGGGCCGAGCGCGTCGAAAATCTTGGCATTCCCGACGTCACCGTTCTCGTTCCCGACGTCAATGACATCGCCCTTTCCAAGATGATGGCCTGGCGCGAGAAGGACCGCGACTGGCTGCAAGCGGGCGTATGGTCAAAGATTCTTGACCCGCGCAAGATGCGGGAGCGCATCGCCTTGCTGCCGCCGTCCGAAACGCCGCCGCAGGAAATCCAGCGGCGCATGGACGCTGTTTCCGCGTATCTTGCAAGCTGACTGTCTTTCCATTCGTTCAAACCGGCAACCCGGGAGCTGCCCATGACCCTCACCAACTTCCGCCTCGACATCGACGCCGACGGCATTGCTCTCCTCACCTGGGACATGGCGGGGCGTTCGATGAATGTCATCACGCCGGAAGTGATGGCCGAGCTTGACAGCGTCATCGACAAGGTCATGTCCGACGCCGCGATCAAGGGCTGTGTCGTCACCTCCGGCAAAGACACGTTCTCCGGCGGCGCCGACCTCACCATGCTGGAGGGGTTGGGGCGTTCTTACGCCGGCATGGTGAAAAGCGATGGCGCGGACAAAGCCATGCAGGCTTTCTTTGACGGCTCGCGCCGCCTCTCCCAAATTTTCCGCAAGCTCGAAAAAAGCGGCAAGCCCTTCGCCTGCGCCATCAACGGCACCTGCCTCGGCGGTGCGTTTGAGCTGGCGCTGGCCTGCCACTACCGGATAATCTCTGACAGTGACAGAGCGCGCGTGGGTTTGCCCGAGATAAAAATCGGCCTG
>JANLPP010000478.1:0-1855 GCA_031367295.1 Hyphomicrobiales bacterium
TTTTGTCAAAGTGATTGTTTCAGCATCCCATTGTGCGCTCAAGGCGCAGGATTTTGCAATGCTCCATCGCCTTGAAATCGAAAATTTCTACTCCATCCGCGACCGGCAGATAATCGATTTGCGGGCCGATGCAAACGCGCCTAACGACGCCGGCCGGCTGGCACCCCTTTGGAAAGGGGCTGTCGAGAAAGCGCCAAAAGTCGTGGCGCTGTTTGGCGCGAACGCGTCGGGCAAGTCGAATGTGCTGAAGGCGCTGTCGTTTATTGCATGGTTCCTGCGAGACAGTTTTTCCGCGCAGCGCGGATCGCGCATGCCGTTTGACAGATTCAATGACGAAGCGATGCTGCTGGCGCCGACACGTCTTGCTGTCGATGTGGTTGGCCCGTCAGATATTGCGCGGCTTGATGATCCTGCTGGCGAGCAGTGCCGCTATTCTTATGAAGTGGTGCTGGCAGGTGGCGCGCAGCCTCGCGTAGAACGCGAGTCACTGCATTATCGCCCACTGCATGCAATCCGGATGAGCAGGCTGTTTGAGCGCGATGCAAGAGGTGCAGTTGAAGCGTCAAAGCCATTTGGACTCAAGAAAGGCGTTAGCCAAGCATTAGAAACTATTCTCCGGCCCGACGCCAGTGTCATCGCCACCCTTGCACAGCTTGAGCATCCACTCTGCAAAGCAATCTGGAGAGAGGCTCAATTTGTCGAAAGCAATATTCTTCAGGAAAAACAGGACGGCTCTGAGGATTTTGCGGCAAAATACTATCTAGCCAATCCCAAACTGATGGAAATGTTTAACAATGAGATCGCGCGTTTCGACCTCGGAATTAAAGGGGTGCGCGTTGTGCAAGGCCACAATGGCGCGGCAGCAGAGTTTATTCATAGCAATCTGCATGTTCCGATGCCGATCGCATACGAAAGCCACGGAACAAGGCAATTCATGAAAATGTATCCGTCGCTCTGGCGAGTCTTGGAAAATGGCGGACTTGCAATCATGGACGAACTGGATTCTGCGATTCACCCCATGTTATTGCCTGAAATCCTGCGCTGGTTTCACGACCCGGTGCGCAATCCGCATAACGCGCAATTGTGGATGAGCTGTCAAAACGCAACTCTGCTGGAAGACCTGACAAAAGAGGAAGTGCTGTTCTGCAAAAAAGATGCTCGGGGCCGCACGGAAATATACGGCCTGCGGGACATCAAGTCCGTGCGGCGCACCGATAACTACTACAAACAATATCTGGGCGGCGCTTATGGCGCGGTGCCGCAGATCGGATGAGGCGCGGCGGCCGCAGACGTATCCCGCCGCGCCGCCGAATTTTTCTGGGCTGCGAAGGCGAGAGCGAGCAGGCCTATGGGCTTCGGCTTCAACAGCTCGTCGACGAGCAGCACCGCACCATCTATATCGACACCGTGCTGCTGCAACCCGGCGGCGGCGATCCTCTGGCGCTGGTGGAATGCGCCGTTGATAAATCGGGGCAGCGCTCCCGCCAGCGCGGTGCCTATCGTGAGAGAGCTGTCCTGCTTGACCGCGACCGACTGGGACAGGTGCCTGAGCGGGACACGCTACTGTTCGCGCTCGCAGCAAAGCACCGGCTCCGGTTGATATGGCAGGATACCTGCCACGAAGCATTGCTCTTGCGGCACCTCAAAGACTGCCACGGCCTGCGCCCGCAATCATCCAAAATCGCATTTGCAGAGTTGCAACGGCGCTGGCCAGATTATCAAAAGAACGCGTCCGCCTCTGTGCTTGCCTCCCGTATCGACCGGGCCGCCGTACTTCGCGCGGCGGCTGTGGAAGACGGCCTGCGCGCTTTCCTCGATCTCATCGTCTTCGGGCGGACATAGCCCTCATTCCGCC
>JANLPP010000016.1:0-10812 GCA_031367295.1 Hyphomicrobiales bacterium
TGTCGCTGCCCTTCGCGCTCATCGGCGGGCTGTGGTTCATGTGGGCGATGGGCTTCAACATGTCGGTGGCGGTGGCGGTCGGCTTTATTGCACTGTCTGGGGTCGCCGCCGAGACTGGCGTCGTCATGCTGATCTATCTCGATCAGGCCATGCGCGAGCTGCAAGCCACGCGCGTGAGCGAAGGCGCGGCCTTCACGCGCGCCGATTTGCAGCAGGCGATCATGACCGGCGCGGTGGACCGGGTGCGGCCCAAAATGATGACGGTCACCGCCATCATGGCGGGGCTGCTGCCGATCCTGTGGAGCGACGGCGCGGGCTCGGAAATCATGCAGCGCATCGCCGTGCCGATGATCGGCGGCATGGTCTCGTCGACGCTGCTGACGCTGATCGTGATCCCGGCGATCTACGGGCTGGCCAAGGGCCGCGGGCTGCCGCTCAGCAGCGCTGGCATCGCATCGGCCAAAAGCAAGCGAAAGACAGCACCTGTCGAGTCAGCTTGTGCTGATGCCGCCTGACAGCAGCCGTATTTGCACCATTGCAAAAGGTCTTACCCTGAATGACGCAGCGTTCGCAGCGTCATTGCCACCCTGCAACTGCAATTTCGATTGAACCGCTGGCCGCCGCCGCAGCGTGGATGTATCATCGCGGGCAACGGAGTGAGCGCGCCATGACAGCCATGAAGCCGGTTGCCGGACTTGATACGCATGCCGTGGTCAATCAGCCGCCGCCATTCGAAAATATCAATATGTTCGAGACTGACCGCGCGCTCAAAACTGCGGTGACATGCGCCGGTGGCGGCACCCATTCCGGGGCGCTGTCGCGTTTTGGCAAGGATATGGGCAGCGCGGCGACTGTCGAGTCCGGCGCGCTGGCCAACCGCTATGCGCCGGTGCTGGAGGCGTTTGACCGCTATGGCCACCGGATTGACGAGGTTCAGTTTCACCCGGCGTACCACAAGCTGATGCAGCTTGGGCTTGGGGCAGGTTTTGCGGCCTTGCCTTGGCAAAACATTGCGGCTGACGACGTCTGCCATGCGGCCCTGGTTTTCATGCTCCAGCACGTTGATTCAGGCACGACTTGCCCCATGACAATGACCTATGCCGCAGTGCCCGCGCTGCGTGCCGAGCCGTCTGTGGCTGTGGCGTGGATCCCGCGCATTGTTGCGGGCCGCTACGATCCGGCGTCGCGCCCTGCGCACGAGAAGTCTGGCGTCATGATCGGCATGGCTATGACCGAAAAGCAGGGCGGCTCGGACGTGCGCGCCAACACGACGCGCGCCGAACCGGCACTGGAGGGCAACTTCGTTCATTCGCGAAGGTTTGATTTTTGTCTGGAACTTTCTTGCGAACTCCGCTGTTAGACTCTTGTCGTCCGTTTCTTCCTAGCTGGTTGAAGTGCAGGCGGTTCAATTGCACCAGGGGAGTTCACATGAAGCCGAAATCTTTTCTCATCGTGGCCGCGGCGGCTGGAACAGCCACGCTTGCTATAGCGCAGAATGCAATGCCGGGAATGCCGATGGCCAAGGGGCCTGCCGGCGAGGGATATATGAAGTCGATGATGACCATGCATGAGAGCATGACATCCATGAAGCCCACCGGCGATGCCGACAAGGATTTTGTCATGATGATGACACCTCATCATCAGGCCGCCATCGATATGGCAAAGGTCGAACTCCAGTTCGGCAAAGATTCCGAGATCAAAAAGATGGCGCAGGACATCATCAAGGCGCAGGAAAAAGAAATTACCGAAATGAAGGCTTGGCAGGCCAAGCACGGCAGTTGAGGAGACTGTCCGTCATGCCCAAAAATCATCCGGTTTTGCAGGGTGGTGCGCAAGCGTGTCGGCGATACGCTCCAAGCAGCCAAAAGATGGCTGCGTGACCTGAATCAATGCTACGCAAAAGCCGCACAACGCCTGCTGGATTTGACCCAATGGACAGCGCGCGCCCCGGCGGGCGCGCGGTGCATAATGTCACTGGCACACAAATGAATGCGCCCTCACGGCGAATGATGATGATGATCGAATGCAGCGCCGCCGGCAGCGTAGCCGCGCAGGTGCGTGTATGCGCTGACCTGCGCCGGATCGAGGATTTCCAGCATCGCCAGATGATATTTCAGGTGCGTTGACCGAAGCCGCGCGTTGGCCGCGCCGATGGCCGCCGTGGCTGAGTCCAGGCTTTGCGGCGTAACAGTTTTTTCGGCAAATTGTTTGTCGAGAGCGCCCTCAAGCGCAATGACTTCCTCGCCGATGGGGACGGTTTCACCGTTCATCGCGGCAAGCAACGTTTCAGTGCGTGACCGCTGATTTTGCGAGAGAGCAATTTTGTCGGCAAGTTCGAGCGCATGGGTTGGTCCCGGATAGCCGTTGAGTTCAGCGGCCAGCGCCAGTCCCGTCCCGCGCCCCGCCTTCAAATCCGCCACCTGCTGATCCGAAAGCGCCTTTATCGAGCGGTGCAGAAGATCGGGCGCATCCGGCTGTGGTGCGCCCGCTGACTGTGCGCATGCGGCGATGATCAGCGCAATTGCGCCAAATCCAAAATAGTAAACAGGTTTCATGGTGGCTAGCCCCATTTTGTGAACGTGGCTCCGCGCTGCCAAAACACTTGCACCCCGCCAGCCGCTGGCTTAACCGGCCCAGGCCGCGCGCGACACTGCGCTCGCGGTGTTGGGCCGGTAATACTCATTTTGCCTTTTCGATCTTCGTGACAGTGAGCTGGCCGTTGACGCGTTCGGCGGTGAACTTGACTTTGTCGCCGGCCTTGAAGGTCTTGAGCATGGCGGGGTCACCCGCTTTAAAAACCATTTTCATCGCCGCCATGTCGAGATTGGGAATCGCGGCATGATCGAGCGTGAGCTTGCCCGCGTCCGTGTCGATCTTGGTGACCTCGCCCGCCACCATGGGCGGGGTTGCCTGCGCGAGGACCGCGACGGGCGCGGCAATGAGCGAGAGGGCGAGCAGCGCGGATGTGAAGAGTTTCATGATGCTGTCTTTCAGTTGGATGCGGTTGCGGATTTGACGATGACTTTGCCGTGCATGCCGGCTTCGCGGTGGCCGGGAATGAGGCAGGAGAAATCGAATTCCCCGTCCTTCGAAAACATCCAGACGATTTCGCTGGTCTTCTTGGGCGCGATCCGCTTGCCGTTCGGATCGTCATGCTGCATGTCCGGGTTTTTCTCCATTTCCTTGGCATGGGCGAGGTTCATCTCGAGAGTTGCGAGGATGAGCTCATGATCGAGTTCCCCCTCATTCTTCAGGATGAAGCGGACCCGCTCGCCCTTCTTCACCTCAACGACCGAGGGCGTGAATGACATTGTGCCATCGCCTTCCGCCATGGTGATGGTGATGACGCGGGCGGGCAGTTTCGGATTGCCGGGTTTGCCGAACGCCGTCTCGCCGTCCGGTCCGCCGTGGCTGTGGCCGGGGGCACCTGCGCCTGCAAAGGCAGCCCCCGCAATAAACAGCGACGCTGCGATGATGGAAAGTCGTATCATGGATGATTTCTCCTGTGGTGTGGCTATGCCCGAATGCAGATGAATACGCGCTGAACGGGCAGGTTCAATGCGCATCGTGTCCGTTGGTTTTGCCGGATTTCATCCGGGGCTTGACGACGCGCACATCGACTTCGGTTGTGGCGGCATCGACCGCGCCCTCCGCCCGCGGCGCTTCTGACGCGAACGTTCCCTTGTACTCATAGGCAACCGTGCCCTCGGGATGCTTGTACCAGCCGGGATCCTTGTAATCCCCGGCGGACAGGCCCTCGCGCACCTTCATCACCGAGAACATGCCGCCCATCTCCACTGCGCCGAACTGGGCGAAGCCGGTCATCATCGGCAGCGTGTTATCGGGCAGCGGCATTTCCATTTCGCCCATGTCGGCCATGCCCTTGTCGCCCATCGCCATGTAGCCCGGCGCGGCTTTGGCGAGTTTCTTCTGCATGCCGCGCAGGTTTGCGCCGATATAAGTTTTCACTGTATGCCCCATGGCGTTCATCGTGTGGTGCGATTTATGACAGTGCACCGCCCAGTCGCCCGGTTCATCGGCGACAAATTCAAATGCCCGCATCTGCCCCACCGCGATATCGACGGTGACCTCCGGCCAAGATGACCCTTCGGGCGTGTAGCCGCCGTCTGTGCCAGTGACCTTGAACTCATGGCCATGCACATGGATGGGATGATTGGTCATGGTGAGATTGCCGACGCGCATGCGCACCTTGTCGTTCTTGGCGACAATAAAATGGTCGATGCCCGGAAAAGCGCGGCTGTTCCATGTCCACAGGTTGAACTCGAGCATGGTCATGATTTTGGGCATGTAGGTGCCGGCATCAATGTCATAGGCGTTGAGCATGAACAGAAAATCGCGATCGACGCGGCGCTCCTTGGGGTCTTTGGGATGCACGATGAACATGCCCATCATGCCCATCGCCATCTGCGTCATTTCGTCGGCATGCGGGTGGTACATGTAGGTGCCGGCGCGGCGCAGCTGGAACTCGTAGACAAAGGTCTGGCCCGGCTTGATCTGCGGCTGCGTCAGGCCGCCAACGCCGTCCATGCCATTGGGCAGGCGCTGGCCGTGCCAATGGATGGTGGTGTGTTCGGGGAGCTTGTTGGTGACGAAAATGCGCACCTTGTCGCCTTCGACCGCCTCAATGGTAGGGCCGGGCGACTGGCCGTTATAGCCCCACAGATAGGCCTTCATGCCGGGCGCGATTTCGCGCACCACGGGTTCGGCGACGAGATGAAATTCCTTCCAGTCGCCGGTCATGCGCCACGGCGCGGTCCAGCCGTTGAGCGTTACAACCGGGTTGTAATCGGGGCCGGTATGCGGCAGCAGCGGCGGCTGCGTGGCGGGCTCTTTCATGGTTGCCGCCTCGGGAATTGCGGCGGCCTGAGCTCTGCCGCTGACAGCGGCGGCAGTGACGGCGGATGCCGCTGCGGCGTTGATGAAATTGCGTCTCGACAGCATGGTGTCACTCCTTGATTTGGGCAGTTGCGGATCGGTCATCTCACTCGCCCCCTGCGGCGGCTGTCACTGCCTTGGCCTCGCCGCCCGCCATGCCGCCGCCAACAATGGCGGCGCGCAAATCGGCGTCGGCGATCCAGAAATCGCGCCGCGCCTCGATGGCCGCGACATTGCTCAGCGTGCGCAGGCGGGCGTCCTGAATCAGCGTGAACAGATCCGCCAGCATGCCGTTATATTGCAGCAGCTGCTCGTCCTGTATCAGCTTGCGCAAGGGCAGAACCTGGTTCTGGTAGACATGCGCCACGTCCCACGCGCCTTTGTAGGCGATGTAGGCCTCGCGCGCTTGCGAGCGGACATTGACCGCCGTATCGGCCAGGTGGTTGGCCGCCCGCATATAGGTCTGTTCGGCCTCGCGCGTGCGCGCCTCGCCCCAATCGAAAATCGGAATTTCCAAAGACAGTTCCGCGCCGAACTGGCGCCTTTTGTCGACGCTCGCCGCGCCGGTGGCGGGATCGACGGTGCGGGCGCGCGAGTAATTTTCCGCGCCGCTCAGCTCAAACGCGTTGATATAGCGTGTCGCTTTGGTCAGGCCATATTGTTTTGCCACAAGATCAAGTTCTCCGCGCGCCAGCTTCAGGTCAGCGCGGCGCTTGACCGCTTCCGC
The DNA here is from genome assembly GCA_031367295.1 of Hyphomicrobiales bacterium. Classification (GTDB taxonomy): domain Bacteria; phylum Pseudomonadota; class Alphaproteobacteria; order Rhizobiales; family Beijerinckiaceae; genus JANLPP01. Next base: position 5,624 of record JANLPP010000016.1, read on the forward strand.
CTCGACCGTCGCTGAAGGTCGCAGTTTGCCGGGCAGGGACGGCAGGCGGGACGGCAAGGCGTAAGCGATGTCGCGCCCCCACAGTCCCATGTGCCGGGTCAGCCGCTCGCGCTCCAGCGCCTGCTGGACACGGGCTTTGGCGATCTGCGCGGCGAGGTCGGCGTAGAAGGCATGCTCGCGACTTTGTTCGAGCTTGTTCAGCGCGCCGGTTTCGCCCAGCCGCTTGGCCAGCTCCGACGCCGTCTGGGCGGAGGCGCGCGCCTCCGAGAGATAACCGGACTGCTCGCTTGCCGCCACCGCGCGCCAGAATTGGCGGCGCGTGTCAGCGGCAAGCTTCAACGTTTCGCCAATGGCCTTCAGCTGCGCGCCTTTGAATTGCGCCTCGGCGATTTCGCGCCGCGCCTGCAAAGTCACCAGCGACAGCAGACTCGCGATGATCCGGCGCTCGATATCCAGCGCGCCCGAACCGCTGACAGTCAGGATCGAAATCGTCGGATTGGGCGGCAACGTCGCCTCAACGAACTGCGCCTCCGATATGCCAAGATCATTGTAAGCCGCTTGCAGGCCCTTGTTGCTCAGCAAAGCCACCTGCACGGCGCGGTCGGCGGACAGGCCCTTTTTCAGCAGGCTGCGGTAGCGCGATTCCGCGCTTGCCGCCTGCGCGTCATCGGTAATTTTGACGGTGTCCGCCGCGAGGTCGGTCTTGACGGCGCCCTGAACGAAAGCCATTCCGCCGTCCGGCGAGAAGGTTGCGCAGCCCGCAAGGCTCAGGGCCGCTGCGATGGCGGTCAGGCTGGGCGCAAAGCGCATTTTGCGTCCGCTCATGGCTTGGCGTCTTTCGGCTTTTGTGTTGCAGTGGGAGCGGGCGGTGCGTCAGCCGGGGCCTCGCCCCAGCCGCCGGGAGCAACCGGGCGGAAGGTGAGCGTTCCGGCGCTGGCGCTGGACAGGCGCAGCGCAGCGACGCGGGCATGCGGATTGGCGGCTGCCAGCAGTCGCGCTGGCGGCGGTGGCGGCGCGGAGGCGCAGCCGGCAACCGCCGTCGCTGCGGCAAAAACAAAGCACAATTTTCGCATCGGATAATTCGCTGTATTGAATTGAGCACGCGTTTCGTGCGGGCAGCGGCGCGAGGCCAAACACGCCGTCAAAATTTCAGGGCTGTGCTTGGGGGTGCCGTCCGGGGGCGACGCGCCGTGCGGCGCGGTCGCCAGACGCAACTATGGCGTCAGACAGAATAATCCGGCGGCCGGTCGAGGCCAAAGACCGCATTGGCGAAGACCAACTGCTGCGTAAACAGCCACGCGCTGCCCGCGCGTTCGCCGGGCGCTTCGCTGCCGCCGGATTCCCATGCCAAAGCGGCGGCGCAGCACATCGAACCGCAGCAGGATTTAGAACTTGAATCGCTTTTGTGATGGTCAGGGCCGGCGCATCCCGCTGCTGCGAACTCCGGCGCGGCGGGTGTGTCCACAGAATAAACCAGTTCAACCGCCCGCTGTGCATGTGCGGTCTCTGCCACCGCGCCGCTCTGGCTCTCACTCACATGAACATGATTCTGGCCGGATGCAAAAGCGCTACCTGAGCTGGCGATCTGCAGGAAACAGGCAAGCGCCAGCGCCACACAGGCGAGCGCAAATTTGGATAATGAAAGACGCGCCGCTGTCATCTAGCGCCCCATCCGGCCAAGTGTGCCAACCAGTTCCACCACCTTGCGCCGCTGTTCAGCCTTGTCGCCGGACATAATCGCATGTTCGACGCAATGACCGACATGATCCTTGATGATAGCGCCCTCGACGCGCGCCAGCGCGGCGCGCACTGCTGACACCTGCGTGACGACATCGATGCAGTAGCGGCCCTCTTCCACCATGCGCGCAATACCGCGCACCTGACCCTCAATGCGGCCCAGGCGTTTCAGACAGGAACTTTTTGTGTCGGCCAGCATTATTGAATCTCATACCCCGTATAGGTATATGACGAGGATACATAAAATAATACGGCAAAAGCAAGTCACGCTTTTGTTATTTTCCGGGGCACCCACATGGACCTTCATCCAACACACGACGCCGGGACCAAATCCGCGCCGCCGCCTGCCTCTGGCACTTCGGCAACGTCCGCGTCCGCTAGCTTTGAAGCTATTGACCCTGTCTGCGGCATGACGGTTGACACGCGGACCGCGAAGCACCGCGTCGAGCACAAGGGCCACACGCAGTACTTTTGCGCGGCGGGCTGCGCGGCAAAATTTCAGGCAAACCCGGACAAGTATCTGTCGCCGCGCGCAGAGGCTATGCAGGAACCTGTGCCCGAGGGCACGATGTTCACCTGTCCCATGCATCCGCAAATCCGCCAGACCGGTCCCGGTTCCTGCCCGATCTGCGGCATGGCGCTTGAGCCGGAAATGCCATCTGCGGACACCGGTCCGAGCGCCGAGCTCACCGATTTTACCCGCCGGTTCTGGATCGGTCTTGCGCTGTCGCTGCCGGTCCTGGCGCTGGAAATGGGCAGTCACTTTTTCGATCTGCATACGTTTATTGCGCCGCAGACCTCTAACTGGATTCAGCTCGCTTTAGCGACGCCGGTCGTGCTGTGGGCGGGCTGGCCGTTCTTCGAGCGCGGCTGGCAATCGCTGCTGACGCGCAATCTCAACATGTTCACGCTGATCGCCATCGGCACGGGTGTTGCCTGGGCCTACAGTGTGGTGGCAACGCTCGCGCCGCAGATTTTCCCCGCCGCTTTCCGCAGCCACGGCGGCGCGGTCGCCGTCTATTTTGAGGCGGCGGCGGTTATCACCGTGCTGGTGCTGCTGGGACAGATTCTCGAACTGCGGGCGCGCGAACAGACCGGCGGTGCCATCCGCGCGCTGCTCGATCTTGCGCCCAAAACCGCGCGCCGCGTCGCGACCGATGGGTCGGAGGCGGACGTGCCACTGGAGCAGGTGTCGGTTGGCGACATGCTGCGCGTGCGCCCCGGCGAGAAAACGCCGGTTGACGGCGAGTTGTTTGAGGGCCGCAGTTCGGTTGACGAGTCGATGGTGACCGGCGAGTCGATGCCGGTGACCAAAGTGCCCGGCGCAAAACTCATCGGCGGCACCATCAACCAGACCGGCAGCTTTGTCATGCGCGCGACAAAAGTTGGACGCGACACGATGCTGTCGCAGATCGTGCAGATGGTCGCCAACGCCCAGCGCAGCCGCGCGCCGATCCAGCGCCTCGCGGACCGTGTGTCCGGCTGGTTTGTGCCGCTGGTGCTCGGCGTCGCAGTCATCGCATTCATCGCATGGTCGGTCTATGGCCCCGAGCCGCGCATGGCCTATGGCCTCATCGCCGCCGTGTCGGTGCTGATCATCGCCTGCCCCTGCGCGCTGGGCCTCGCCACGCCGATGTCGATCATGGTCGGCGTCGGGCGCGGCGCGCAGTCGGGCGTGCTGATCAAGAATGCCGAGGCGCTCGAACGCTTTGAGAAAATCGACACGCTGGTCGTCGACAAGACCGGCACGCTGACGCAAGGCAAGCCGAGCGTGACGGCGATACTGCCGCAGCCAGGCATAAGCGAAGACGAACTGCTGCGCCTCGCCGCCAGCCTTGAGCGCGGCAGCGAGCATCCGCTGGCGGCGGCGATAGTTGCGGCGGCAAAATCGCGCAAGCTCAAGCTGTCGATCGCGCGGGAGTTTGACTCGCCGGTCGGCAAGGGTGTGACCGGCAAGGTCGATGGCAAGGCGCTGGCCATCGGCAACGCGCGGTTTTTCGCGGATATCAACATTGCGACCGCCGCGCTGGACACGCAGGCCGAGACGTTGCGCAAAGACGGCGCGACCGCTGTCTATGTCTCCATCGACGGGCGCGCCGCTGGCATTCTCGGCATCGCCGATCCAGTCAAGCCGACCACGCTGGCGGCAGTTGACGCCTTGCGCGCCGAGGGCGTGCGCGTCGTCATGCTGACCGGCGATAACCGCACGACGGCAGAGGCGGTGGCGCGGCAGCTTGGCATCACCGAAGTCGAGGCCGACGTTCTGCCGCAAGACAAAAGCAAGATCGTCGAGCGCCTGCGCAAGGAGGGCCGCATCGTCGCCATGGCGGGCGACGGCGTCAACGACGCGCCCGCGCTGGCCGCCGCCGATATCGGCATCGCCATGGGCACGGGCACGGATGTCGCCATCGAAAGCGCCGGCGTAACACTGCTCAGCGGCGATCTCCAGGGCATTGTGAGAGCGCGAAAGCTGTCGCGCGCGACCATGAGCAACATCCGGCAAAACCTCGTCTTCGCCTTCATCTATAACGCGGCGGGCGTGCCCATTGCTGCGGGCGTTTTGTATCCCGTCTTCGGCCTGCTGCTGTCGCCCATCATTGCCGCCGCCGCGATGGCGCTGTCGTCGTTCAGCGTCATCGCCAACGCGCTGAGGCTGCGGGCAACAAACCTTGATTGAAGGCACCCGCGAACACGGGCGCGAACAAGACCTACGATGCCGAAGCCTTCGTCGGGGTTTTGCAGGCCCGCAAGATCGTGCAACCTGTCGCCATCAACCGGACGCTGAGCAATCTGGGCATGGTTGCAAAACGGCTGTCCCGGGCGGCTTTAATGAAATCATCACCGGCTATGCCATCTTGACCAGACTACCGCCATGACAGACTGGTCGCCATGGCGGGGCACGCCACGCAGCGGCTGGCATGCCTCGAAAACCAGCAAAGGACAGGCCCATGATAGTGACAACCACCAATGATATCACCGGCTACCGGGTTACCCGCCATCTCGGAGTCTGCCGCGGCATCACCGTGCGCTCGCGCTCAGTGCTCGGCAACCTTGGCGGCGCGGTGCAGGCGTTTTTTGGCGGGCAGCTCAGCGTCTATGTCAATCTTGCCGAAAAGGCCCGGCAGGAGGCCTTCGACCTGATGGTCCAGCACGCCGAACAGGGCGGGGCGAACGCGATACTGGGCATGCGCTATGACGCCAATGAGATCATGGATGGAATTACCGAGGTTCTTGCCTATGGCACCGCTGTGGTGGTGGAGCCGGTCCGGTAAGCGCCGGTTTTACGCGGCGTTGTTTTCAAAAAATGCGCGCACCCGCCGCATTGCCCTTGCATCGCCCGCCATGTTGCGGCATTAGAGGCGCGTCCGCTAGGAGTGTAGCTCAATTGGCTAGAGCACCGGTCTCCAAAACCGGGGGTTGCGAGTTCGAGTCTCGCCTCTCCTGCCAGCGGC
>JANLPP010000017.1:0-3179 GCA_031367295.1 Hyphomicrobiales bacterium
GCGACGCTGGGCGTGGTGGCCAGCTGCATCGAGCGGCTGGCGACGGAAATCCGGCATTTGCAGCGCACCGAAGTTCTGGAGGTCGAGGAGTTTTTCTCGGAAGGCCAGAAAGGCTCTTCCGCCATGCCGCACAAGCGCAACCCGGTGCTGACCGAAAATCTCACCGGCCTCGCCCGCCTGGTGCGCGGCATGGTGACGCCCGCGCTGGAAAACGTGGCGCTCTGGCACGAGCGCGACATTTCGCATTCGAGCGTCGAGCGCGCTATTGCGCCCGACGCGACAGTGACGCTCGACTTCGCCCTCGCCCGCCTCACCGGCGTCATCGAAAAACTGATCGTCTATCCGCACAACATGCAGAAAAATCTCGACCGGCTGGGCGGCCTCATCCACTCGCAGCGCGTGCTGCTGGCGCTGACGCAGAAGGGCGTGTCGCGCGAGGACGCCTATAGTTACGTGCAGCGCAACGCCATGCCCGTGTGGCGCGGCGAAGGCGATTTTCTCGGCCTGCTGAAAGCCGATGCCGACGTGGCGGCGTTGATGAGCGCGGGGGAACTGGAGGCGCTGTTTGATCTGGGCTACCATTTCAAGGGTGTGGAGGGGATTTTTGAGCGGGTGTTTGGGTAAAAGCCGTCCGCTCGACAAGAATCGGCAGAAACACCGGCCGCCCGACGGACGCGCTCAAGGCCTGCCTGTTCCAATCTGGCACACACACAGTGGCGCGGCATTTGCGATGCGCGGTGCATGTCATCTGCAACCAACTGCACCTGCCTGCCAGCAAGCGGTGCCACACTCTCCCGCCGCCACCTGCTCGCCGGCGGCCTCGCGGTTGCCGGCTGTGCCGCCCTGCCCGGCGCAGCCCGTGCCCGGCTCGCGCTTGGGCCGCTCTTTGCCGCCGCCCCGGCGCTGCAGCGCGCCATTTTTGCCGCGACGCAGGCGCGCCGGGTGTTCCGCCTGCCGCCCGGCGTCACCCGCACATCGGGCCTTGTGCTGCCGGACGGGGCGCGGCTGGCGGGCGCGCCACGCGGCAGCGAACTGCGGCTGGCCGGGCCGGGGCCTTTGCTCAGCGCGGCGCATGGGGCGCGGATCAGCCTGTCCGGCCTGACGCTGGACGGCGGCGCGGCAAAGCTCGACGCCAGTCACGGCCTGATTGATTTTCACGACATCGCCCATGCCGCGATAGAAGGCTGCACCATCAGACGCGCCGGGGGCATTGCCTTGCGGCTGGAGCGCTGCGGCGGCGTCATCCGCCAATGCCGGATCGAGGGGTCCGGCCGCTCGGCCCTGTTCAGCCTCGACGCGGCCGGGCTGGCGATTGAAGACAACATCATTGCAGACTGTGGCGACAACGGCCTTCAGGTCTGGCGTTCGCAACAGGGCTTTGACGGCACATTGCTCAAGGGCAACCGCATATCAGGCATCTGCAATGTCTCTGGCGGCGCCGGGCAGTATGGCAATGGCATCTCGGTTTTCCGCGCCGGCGGCGTCACTGCAAGCGGCAACACAATCAACCGCGTTGCCTATTCCGCCCTGCGCAATAATTCCGGGCATGATGTCACCTTCAGCGGCAATGACTGCTCAGACTGCGGCGAGACGGCCATTTTTGCGGAATTCGCCTTTCGCAACGCCGTTATCAGCGACAACCGCATTGATGGTGCCCTGTCCGGCATCCAGATGGTCAACTTTGCTGACGCTGGCGGGCGCGGCGCGCTGTGCACCGGCAACCACATCCGCAATCTGCGCCTGCCAAGCGATGGCGCAGGCCGGCAATGGGGCTATCAGGCCGCCATCAAGGCCGAGGCTGATGCGCTGGTGGCGGGCAACGAGATAGCGGGCGCGCCCTGGATGGGCGTGATGGCGGGCTGGGGGCCCTCGCTCGACGCGGTGCGGGTGGAGCACAACCGCATCGCCGGCGCGCCCATCGGCATCGGCGTCTCGGTCGCGCCGGGCGCGGGGCGGGCGAGTGTGACCGGCAACCTGATTGCAGGCGCATCGCTGGCGGCGGTGGCGGCCATGCTGTGGGACAAGGTTGACAGTGCTGACCTTGCCGCTGACGCGGGCGCGCGGTTTCCGCTGATCACAGTGGCCGGCAACCGGGCAGCGTGAGGCGAGTGCCTCACCTGACGCAGCGTCAACGCGAAAATTCCAGATGTGTTTTGCCCGTGCATCCGCGCACAGCGTCCTTCTGCGCGCTCCCCTAGTGTCCAGTTCATCGGCGGAGACAAACCCCGCTGCCCTCACAAAGGCGCACCATCCCGGACGCCGGACACACGGAAACAGGAGCACATCATGACAACTTTCTTCAAGAAGACTCTCGCCGCCACCCTGACCGCAGCGGTTCTGGCTGGCTCGCTTGCCGCCACTCCCGCTTCGGCCAGGAATGGCCAGAATGCCGCGTTCTTCGGCGGCCTCGTCGGCGGCCTTGCGATTGGCGCGCTGGCTGGCGGGTTCGGCGGATACGGCCATGGCTACGGGTACGGCGGCGGCTATTACAACACCGGCTACAGCGACTGCTACATCGACAGCCAGCCCCGCTACAACCACTGGGGCGACGTCATCGGCTATCGCCGGGTGCGCGTCTGCAACTGACCCGCTCTATTCCCGATGACAAAGCCCTGCCGCAAGGTGGGGCTTTTTGCTGTCTGGTTTTGCCTGTTCTGGAATTTCCAGCCTTCAGGCCGTCGCGAACAGCTGTTCATACAGCCGGTCCACCCGCGCTGCGCGCAGGGCCGCCTGCACGAACGAGTCATCATCCTCAAGCGTTGCATCAATGTGCCGGTCACCGGTCAGGGTAAACAATTCCGGGTGCTGCATGGCGAGGCGGAGCAGCCGCCTTGTCGGCGCAGAAGGCCCAATCTCGCCGCTTTCATATTTTTCGAAAGCTTTCTCGCCTGCGCCGAATAACAGTCCGGCTTCGCGCTGGGTCAGGCCGCAGCGCTGGCGGATGGCGCGAATCACCACCGGCACGAAGACTTTCTCGCCTTGCGCCAATACTTTGGCGGTGCGCCGCGCCATGTCGGCTATCTGGTTGTCTGCATCGACCAGCTGGCCTTCCATGTCCTCTGGATCATCCAGCGAGCACCACCAGCCGGGCTGGACATAAGCGTAGGACCTGCCTTCTACTTTGAAAGACACCCGTTTTTCCCCGCGTGTCATGGGGCGGCCCGATTCCGCGCTGGCCA
>JANLPP010000021.1:0-3622 GCA_031367295.1 Hyphomicrobiales bacterium
AAAGATCCAATCTTCGCCTCGGCCATTGTAATGCCCGCAACCTCGTAGAAAGCGTATTGGTATTCGGAGAAGGCGTAGACCACGATAAAATGCAGGGCGAGCGTCGAGAGCACAAAATACAGGCCGCGCACGCGCAGTGACGGCAGCCCGGCCAGCACGCCCGCGATGGCGCCCGCAATGACAGCGGCAACCAGCGTGGCGAGGAAAGGCAAGCCAAGATGCTTGCCCGCCGCCGCCGCCGCCATGGCGCCGACAGCGAAAAATGCCGCATGCCCAATGGAAACAAGGCCCGCGCTGCCCGTGAGGTAGTTCAGCGACACTGCGCCGATGGCGGCAATCAGCGTCAGGTTGAGCTGCGACAGGCCAACATTGAGCAGCTGCATGTTGCTGAGGCGAAGCCCAAGGATGGCGCGGTCCTGCAGCACGAAAGGCAGATAGATGAGGAACGCGAGGCCGAGCAAAACCGCCGCCGCTTTACCAGGGGTCAGACGCGGACGCAGCGGCTTTGGCGCGGCGGGCACCTGTGCGGCAAGGCCTTGCAGGCTGGCGCTCATACGCGCCCCAGTTCGCGCTGGCCAAACAGGCCCCAGGGGCGGATCAGCAACACCAGCAGCAGCAGCCCGTAAATGAAAATGTCGCGCGCCTTGGGCGAGACATAGCCGGAAGCAAGCTGCTCGATCAGTCCAACCAGCACACCGCCAAGCACCGCGCCTGGAATGCTCTGCAAGCCGCCGATAACCACCGCCGGAAGGGCGAGAAGGCCGATATTCTCCAGTTCAACCGAGGCTAGCTGGAGCTGCCCCAGAAACACGCCGGCGACAGCAGCGAGCATGGTGCCTACGGCCCAGGCGCCGGCGTTGATGCGGTTGACATTAACGCCGGAGAGCACTGCCGCCTCAAAGCTGTCCGCCGTAGCCCGCATCAGCAAACCCGCCCGTGAAAATCGGAAGAAACCGGCAAACAGCGCCATGCAAACCCAGGATACCGCAGCCGCTGTAACGTGGAGTTCTGAGAACCGCACGCCGCCGATCAGGAAGCTGCCAGTCGGCAGCGGCGTCGCCAGCGAACGCGGCGAGACGCCATAGAGGATCTCGATCAGCGAGCGCAGGATAATCGACAGCGCGATGGTGGTCATGATCACGGGCAGCAGCGGCCGCCCGGTCAGCGGCTTGACCAGCAACACATAGACCAGCGCCCCAATCAGTGCCGCACCCGCCAGTATGAACGGCGCGGCCAGATAAAACGGCAGCGCCAGCTGCGAGGTGGCGGTGACGGCCAGATAGGCCCCGCACACCATCAGCATGCCCTGGGCAAAATTGAAGACATGCGTCGCTTTGTAGATCACTGCAAAGCCCAGCGCCACGAGGCCATAGATACTGCCAAGCGCGAGGCCACTGAAAAGAAATTGTGGCAGCATGGTTCTAAATCCTGCGCGCGTCGTTCAAAATCCCGCGTGAGTCCTGCCGGATCATTTCAGATATTTTTCAAAATCCTTGTAGTCGCCGAATGTTTTGAATTTTTTGGTCTCGTAGTCATAGGCAAAAGGCTTCAGCACTTGCAGGCCGGCATGATTGTCGGGCGTGTATTTCAGCGGCGAGGACAGGCCATGCGTGTCAAGTTCGAAGCCGCCGTTCAGCATTGCTGTGAGGCTCTCGCGCGTCGGTTCGGGGCCGGCTTTGGCCAGCGCCTCGGTGACGAGCTGGCCAGCGACCCACCCCGCGACAAAGTTAATGTCATCCTTGCTGGCCGAAAAGCCATTTTTGTCGGCTGCGGCGCTGAGATCAGCCGCCGCTTTTTCGTCGCTGCTGGCGGGCGAAAAACAGCTGACGAAATAATAGGATTTGCCGATTTGCGGCCCAAGGCTTTGGTACACGCCGGGCGTGCCGAGATAGGTGATGGCAAAGGTTGGAACGTCGATGCCATATTGCTGCATCGCCTTCATCACCAGGATGGCGGTTGTCGGAACGCCGTGGATAGCGACGAAATCCGGCTTCATCGCCAGAATCTCAAGCACCTGGGGCGTCGCGTCGGCAGCCACCACTTTGATGGGCATCGCCTTTGTCACGCCGCCGCGCGCGCCGACAGCGGCCTCGATATGGGCTGCATATTCCTTGCCCGAGGCAACATCGAGATGGACAACAGCGACTTTCGGCTGCGCCAGTTTTAGATGGTCAGTGAAAAAACCGACGCCAACCTGCGCCATTTCCCTGAAGCCGCAGAAGCCGCCATAAAAATACGGGTTGGCCGGCTCAATGGCGGCCCTGGCCGAGGCATAGGTGCCAAGCACCGGCAGCTTCTCGCGCTTGATCAGTGGCAGCAGCGCGACCTGGGCGTTGGAATTGCCCATGCCGGACGTGCCCAGCGTCGGCGTCTGGCTGACAAATTTCTCGTAGGCGATACGCTCGGCTGTGGCGTCGTAACGTGTGTCTTCGGCCAGCACATTGATCTTGCGGCCACTGGTGCCGCCCTTGTCGTTGAACGCCCGCACGGCCGACTGGAAACCGTTATGATAGGGCAGCTGGGCGGCGGACGCCGGGCCGCTCAAGTCCGCTGTCAGGCCCCAGTCGATATGGTCCGCATAGACACCGTCCTGCGGCCGCTCAAAGGCGGCGACCTGCGCGGCCGCGCCGCAATGCAGGCCCATCGCGAGGCTTGCCGCCGCCATTGAGCGCAGCAGCCGCGCGCGCGTCCAGCTGTTGATCATAACCGACCCTCCCGTTTCATTGCGCTTGCGGCCGGCTCCGGATTTTTCGGTCAAGCGCGCAATCGATGGCATTTTTACTACAGGCCGAGGGCGCAGTCGCCTTGCTCAAGCCGCGTTTAAATTATTGCGAAACTTACATACGTATGTTATCATACCTGTCGGTATTCACCTGTCAACCGCAGTCCGGCCACAGGATCAGGCGCTCACCGCAGCGCGCGGACTCTTGGTGCCACGGATGCTGCGGCTTTGGGCGCGCCAACCATCGACAGGATCAGCTCCGACACTTCGTCGGCAAGATCAGCTTGCGACAGGCGACCGTTTGGCCGGTACCAGACATAAATCCAGCTCACCAGTCCACCGATTGCGAGCGCCGGGACGCGTGAGTCGCTGAGCATGAACTCGCCTGTGCCGATCCCGGCGTCAAGCAGCCCGCACAGCTTGGCGTCGAAATCACGCCGCATATTGCTGATACGTACAAAATCCCCGGGGGCCAGATTTTTTTCCTCGCGGGCGAAAATGGCGATATGTTTTTGGTCTTTCAGTACGGCAGCGACAAAACGCTGGCCGAGCAGCCTGAGCTTCTGCGTCGCAGTTTGCTTTTGCGCCAGCACGTCATTGATGGAATCCAGCGACGAACGGATACCGCGTCCGCAAATTTCTGCCAGCAACTCCGCCTTCGAGCCAAAGTGCGCATAGATGAAGGGCTTGGTGACGCCCAGCCGCTCGGCCACGGCTTCCAGCGTCGTATTCTCATAGCCGCGTTCGTAGAACAGTTCCACGGCGGCCTGAATGGTGCGCTCGCGCTTTAACGCCGCGATTTCGTCCTTGATGCCAATGGGCGCTGGCGAATCGCTTGCGTCTGACAACAGCCTGTCTCCAAATTCCGGTTGGTAGTATTTCTTGCCTCAATATGCGGGC
>JANLPP010000073.1:0-5089 GCA_031367295.1 Hyphomicrobiales bacterium
CTGCTGTTCGGGTTTTTGGACGCCGCCGCGATAAGGCTGCAGGGTGTTTCGCTGCCGGGCATCGGGCAAGTGCCGGTGCAGGCGATACAGGCGCTGCCCTATCTGCTGACAGTCATTTTGCTCGCGGGCTTCATTGGCCGCGCCACACCGCCGCGCGCCTCGGGAGTTCCCTATGTCAAAGAGCGCTGATCTCGACGCGCTGTTCAGCGCGGCAAAGCTGGCGCAGGGGCGCGCCTACGCGCCCTATTCGCGCTTCAGGGTTGGCGCGGCGATCCGCAGTGCGTCGGGTGCAATCTACGCCGGCTGCAATGTCGAGAACGCCGCCTATCCGTCCACCAGCTGTGCCGAAGCGGGTGCAATCTCTGCAATGGTCGCCGCAGGCGACAGGCAGATTGCCGAAGTGCTGGTAATCGGCGACAGCGAGCTGCTGGTGACGCCCTGCGGCAATTGCCGCCAGAAAATCCGCGAGTTCGCCGGGCCGGACACGCCGGTGCATATTGCCGGGCCGGGCGGCGTGCGGGCGACGTTTACGCTGGCGCAGCTATTGCCGGAATCCTTCGGGCCTGACAATCTGACGAAATGAGCGATCACACGCCTGCAGCACTGAAGGTCATCCGCGCGCGCGGCGTCCTCGCACCCGTCACCACGGCCATTATCCTCGGCACCGGCCTTGGCCCGCTGGCGGATGAGGCGCAGAACGCGATTGCTATCCCCTTTGCCGATCTTCCCGGCTTCCCGCAGTCAGGCGTCTCCGGCCACGCGGGGCGGCTCGTCATCGGCGATATTGCAGGTGTCCGCGTCGCCCTGCTGCAAGGCCGCGCGCATTACTACGAGCGAGGTGACGCCCGCGCCATGGCCGCGCCGCTCGATACGCTGGCGGCGCTGGGCGTCACCACCCTCATCCTCACCAATGCCTGCGGCGGATTGCGCGAGGACTGGCCGCCGGGGTCACTGGTCGCGCTATCCGACCACATCAACTACTCGGGCATGGACCCGCTGATCGGCGTTGCCGCTGACACGCGTTTTGTCAGCATGACCAACGCCTATGACCCGGCCTTGCGCGCTCGCATGCACCGCGCCGCGCGCGCCGCTGGCGTGCCTTTGCACGAAGGCGTCTACATGTGGTTCTCCGGCCCGTCTTTTGAGACGCCTGCCGAAATCTGCATGGCGCGCATTCTGGGGGCTGACCTCGTTGGCATGTCCACTGTGCCGGAGGTTATTCTGGCGCGCCATCTTGGCATGCGCGTCGCGGCAGTGTCGATGATCACCAATTTTGGCGCGGGCATGCATGGCGCCAGTCCCTCGCATGGCGAAACCAAAGAGGTTGCGGCGCAGGGCGGCATTGCGCTTAAAGCTTTGATCCGCGCTTTTCTGGGGACGCATGATGACGCCTGAAGACACAAGCGTGCTGGCAAGACGCGCCATCGGCTTGCTCGACCTGACTGACCTGTCGGACACGTGCAGTGGCGAGGCGATACGCCAGCTATGCCAGCGCGCTGTCACTCCGCATGGCACGGTTGCCGCCGTCTGCATCTGGCCGCGCTTTGTCAGCGAGGCGAGGCCGAGGCTCACCGGAACTGGCGTGCGCCTTGCCACGGTGATTAATTTTCCCAGGGGCGGCGACAACATCGACCGCGCCGTCACCGACACGCGCGAGGCGCTGAAGGACGGTGCGGACGAAATCGATCTTGTCATGCCTTACCATGCGTTTCTGGCGGGCGACGAGGCGGTGGCAACCGATATGATCGAGGCGGTCGGCGAGAGCCTGCCGGCCCATGCGCAGCTCAAGGTCATCCTCGAAACCGGCGCGCTGGAGGACGATCGCCAGATCGCCCGCGCTGCCACGCTGGCGCTGAAAGCAGGGGCGCATTTCATCAAGACATCCACCGGCAAGACTGCCGTCTCCGCCACGCCGGGCGCGGCGCGCGTGATGCTGGAGGCGATCAAGGCAGCGGGCGGTCATGCCGGCTTCAAGGCGGCGGGCGGCGTCCGCACTCTGGAAGATGCCGCCCTGTATATCGGCCTTGCCGACACCATCATGGGCGCAGGCTGGGCCGATGCGCGGCATTTCCGCATTGGCGCGAGCGGGTTGCTCGATGTGCTGCTGGCCACGCTCGACGGCGGCGCGGCAATACCACAAGGCGGCTACTGATGCTCCCCCAGGAACTCATCCGCAAAAAGCGCGACGGCGGCGCGCTCTCGACCGAAGAGATCAACTTTTTCATCACGGGCCTGACAGAGGGGCGCGTGACAGAAGGCCAGGCGGCAGCGCTGGCCATGGCAGTGTATTTCAGCGGCATGACGAGCGCCGAGGCGGTAGCGCTGACGCAGGCGATGATGCATTCGGGCAGCGTGCTCGACTGGCGCAGCCTCAACCTGCCTGGCCCGGTCGTGGACAAGCATTCGACGGGCGGCATCGGCGACAATGTCAGCCTGATGCTTGCCCCCATGGCAGCCGCCTGCGGTGCGTTTGTGCCGATGATTTCGGGGCGCGGCCTTGGCCATACTGGCGGCACACTCGACAAGCTCGATTCCATTCCCGGCTACAATTCCCAGCCTGACAGCGCCCTGTTCCGCAAGGTGGTGCGCGAGGTCGGCTGCGCCATCATTGGCCAGACCGCAGACCTCGCGCCTGCAGACAAGCGCCTCTACGCCATCCGCGACGTGACCGCGACAGTCGAGTCGATTCCGCTGATCACCGCGTCGATATTGTCGAAGAAACTTGCCGCCGGGCTGCAAGGCCTCGTCATGGACGTCAAAACCGGCTCCGGCGCGTTTATGGCGAGTCTTGCAGACAGCCGCGCGCTGGCGCAAAGCTTGGTGGCCGTCGCCAACGGCGCGGGGCTGCGCACAACTGCGCTGATCACCGACATGAACGAGCCGCTGGCGAGCGCTGCGGGCAATGCCCTCGAAATGCGCAACGCCATTGACTACCTGACCGGAGAGCGCCGCGATGCGCGCCTGCATGAGGTGACGCTGGCGCTAGGCGCGGAAATGCTGGTCACCGGCGGGCTGGCGGACTCGGCAACGCAGGCGCGCGAAAAGCTGGTCCGCGTCCTGGAGAGCGGCTATGCGGCGATCATCTTTGCCCAGATGGTTTCTGCGCTGGGCGGACCGGCGGACCTGCTGGAGCTGCCGGGCAAATATCTTGCGCGCGCGCCTTTTGTGGGCGAATGCCCTGCCGCCCGCAAGGGCTACGTGACGCGCGTTGATGCGCGCGCCATCGGCATCGCGGTTGTGGCGTTGGGCGGCGGGCGCGTGCGGGCGCAGGATTCTGTTGACCTCAGCGTCGGCTTCACGAGCCTTGCCGGTTTGGGCGACGAGACCGGACGCGGCCTGCCGCTGGGCGTCGTGCATGCGCGGGACAAGGCCAGCGCCGGGGCGGCCATGCTGGCGCTGGCGGCGGCCTATGAAATCGGTGACGCCGCGCCGCCATCCCGCCCGCCCGTCATTGAACGCATTGATGCGAAGGACGCCACATGAATCTTCTCGTCAGCATGCCGGGCTGGGACATTGAGCCATGGGCCGACCGCCTTGCCGAGTTTCTGCCAGGCCACAAGATCATCGCGGCGAACACGCCCTATGACCCGGACAGCGTGCATTACGCGGCCACCTGGAACCATCCGCCGCACAGCTTGCAGGCGCTGAAAAACCTGCGCGTGCTGTTTTCGCTGGGTGCAGGTGTCGATCACCTGTTCCGTGACCCCGGCCTGCCGGATGTGCCGATCGTGCGCGTCAACGACGCCGACCTGCGTGACCGGATGAGCGAATATGTGCTGCTGCATGTGCTTATTTATCACCGCCAGCAGCGCATGTATGACTATCTGCAACATGAAAAACGCTGGGAGGATGACGCGCTCCAGCCCGCTGCCAAAGACGTGCGCGTCGGCGTGATGGGCCTTGGCGTGCTGGGGAGCGACGCCGCACGCAAGCTAAGCGTGATGGGCTTTGATGTGGCAGGCTGGAGCCGCACGGCCAAGGAGCTGGACGACATTGACTGCTATGCGGGCGCGCAGGAGATCGGCGCGTTTCTGGCACGCACCGACATTCTTGTCGCGCTGCTGCCCTTCACGCCGCAGACCAGGGGCATTCTCAACGCGGACCTGTTTGCCAGGCTGGCGCGCGACGGGCGGCTGGGCGGACCGTATCTGGTCAACGCCGGGCGCGGCGGCCTGCAGGTGGAGGCTGATATTCTCGCCGCGCTTGAGGATGGAACACTGCGCGCCGCGACGCTGGATGTGTTCGAAACCGAGCCGCTGCCTGCCAGCTCGCCACTTTGGCATCATCCGCAGGTGACCGTCACGCCGCATAATTCCTCTGTATCGGAACCTGCCGCCGTGGCCCGCTATATCGCCGGGCAGATCAGGGCGTTCGAGCGTGGCGAGCCGTTGCAGAATGTGGTTGACCGGGCGCGCATGTATTGAGCGCGCGCAGGTCATGTGATTGCAGACCCATGCCTGCCGGACCATGCCAGCGTCCCGATGGTTTTTTAATTTCAACTAATTTGATTGAATCAACGGATCAAATTGCGAATAAGCTCAAGTCAGGGGATGCGCAGGATCGCAACATTATCCTGGGCGCTGCGTCTTCGGGGAGGTTGCGTTGGCCTGGGCACTGATTGTCGTCGCTGTGCTCGCCGTCCTGCTTCTCGCAGGATTCCTGCTGAACCGGTTCTTTGTGAAAGCCAGTCCCGATACGGCGCTGGTGCGCACCGGCTGGGGCGGGCACCTGGTGGTTGTCAACGGCGGCTGTCTCGCGCTGCCCATCCTGCATCTCGTTGAACAGGTCGGGCTGCGCACCAACCGGCTGGGGATTGAACTCACCGGCCGCTCTGCCCTGATTACCGCCGCATAGAATTTTTCCGATGCAGGTTTTCTGGGAGGACAACATGACACCTGACAGACGCACCATGCTTATTGGCGCAAGCACGCTCGGGGCTTACCGCAACCGGCAGCCGCTATGCCTTTGCCGCAGACGGGCCGATCAAGGTCGGCTCCATCCGCGCCCGCCCTGCTGCTGCTGGACGAGCCGACCGAAGGCATCCAGCCTTCCATCATTGACGAGATTGCCGAGACCTTGCAGCGGCTGC
>JANLPP010000115.1:0-5426 GCA_031367295.1 Hyphomicrobiales bacterium
TGCGCGAGGCCGGGACAAGACTCGCAACCCGCGAGGGTGATTTTGCCCGCCTGATGGAGACCGGCGGCGGAGCCGGTGACGCCACCGCATTGGTGCAAAGCCTTGCCAGCCTCAACGCCGGCATCGACAGCCTGCACCAGCGTTCCGGCACCCTCAAAGCTGACCTCGACGCTGATGACCGGGCGCGCCTGTCAGCGGCGGCACTGACCACCGAAATCATGGCGGCCAAGGCGGATCTCGGTGTCTGGCAGATGGTGGACGCGGCCATTGGCTCGGCCAGCGGCGAGCGCTTCCGCCGTTTCGCGCAGGCCATAACGCTCGACCATCTCGTGCATCTGGCCAACGATCATCTTGGCGGGCTCAGCCCGCGCTACAGGCTGGCGCGCGGCTCGGAATCGCCGCTGGCATTGCATATCATGGACCGCGATATGGGCGACGAGAGCCGCGGCACGCGCAGCCTGTCCGGCGGCGAGCGCTTTCTGGTTTCGCTGGCGCTGGCACTGGCGCTGTCGGGCCTTGAGGGCCGCGAGTCATTTGTCGATACGCTGTTCATCGACGAAGGTTTTGGCTCGCTCGATGCCGAAACCCTCGACATGGCGGTTGACGCGCTTGAGGCCCTGCACAGCCGCGGCCGCAAGGTCGGCGTCGTCACCCATGTCGCGGCGATGATAAGCCGGATTGCCGTGCAGGTGCGCGTCGAAAAGCGCGGCGGCGGCATGTCGGTGGTGCGCATTGCGGACGGGCTGGCACAGGGCTGAGCGGCGGGCAAAAGCCTTGCGTCTGCCGGGTGCGTGCCGCCGCCCCTGCGCCGGGCAGGGGCGGCGCGCGGCGTGAAGCGTTACGCCATTGCCTTCGTGTACATTTCCTCGACATAGGCCCAGTTCACCAGGCTCTCGACAAAGGCCTTCATGTAGTCGGGGCGGCGGTTGCGGTAATCGATGTAATAGGAATGTTCCCACACATCGCAGCCGAGCACCGGCCTCGCGCCATGCACCAGCGGGCTTTCGCCGTTCGGCGTTTTCATGATCACCAGCTTGCCGCTTTTGACCGCCAGCCAGGCCCAGCCCGAACCGAACTGCGTCACGCCCGCCTGGACAAAATCCTCCTTCATCTTGTCCACCGACCCGAAGGCCGCAATCGCCGCAGCCTCGAGCGTGCCCGGCAGTTTGCCGCCGCCCTGCGGCTTCATCCATTTCCAGAAATGCATGTGGTTATAGTGCTGGCCGGCATTATTGAAGAGGCCGGCATTCTTGCCGAACGAGCCCTGCACAACCTCTTCCAGCGGCTTGCCTTCCCACTCTGTGCCCTTGATCAAATTGTTGCCATTGGTGACATAGGCCATGTGGTGCTTGTCGTGATGAAACTCCAG
This sequence comes from Hyphomicrobiales bacterium, assembly GCA_031367295.1. Lineage (GTDB taxonomy): Bacteria > Pseudomonadota > Alphaproteobacteria > Rhizobiales > Beijerinckiaceae > JANLPP01. Next base: position 1,370 of record JANLPP010000115.1, read on the forward strand.
CGTTTCCTTCGACATGAAGGGTTGCAGCGCATCATGCGCATAGGGCAGCTCTGGCAGGGTGAAGGACATGGTGCAGCCTCATTGTGACGGGACGAGAGTTCACGCATTATGCGCGCCGTGGGGCATTTATTAGGCCCTGGCGGCACCGTGAGCAATACCGCAAAGCATGTTTGTCGGCATGGAAGGCTTGATCCATGCGGGCAGCCGGGCCATGACGTGCAGCGCGGGCTTGCAGACCGGGGCGGATTCGGATGCCCGGCGGCATTCACGGATTTTGAACGCGGATTGAGCACTTATGCACGGGATCATTTGCCTGTCGGGACTGGTACTGGCCGCAGCTGGCGGCAGCAGCTTGTATTTCGGCATGAACCTCGTTGGCGTTGAGCGCGGGCTGGTGCTGGCGCTGGGCGGCTGCATCGTGCTGTCCGGCGGCCTTGTCGTGCTGGCGATCGGCCTTGCCTTGCGGCATGTCGATACACTGGCGGGCAGGGTCCTCGCCGGGCAGGCCGCCATCCAGGCGCTCGCCCTGCAAAGTGCGCACCGCGCTGCGGCACGGGAGGCCGCCGAGCCTGCCCGCACAGGCGCAACCCCGGCTGTGGTCCCTGCGCCCGGCAGCTGGGCGGTGCACGCTGCCGCCCCGCTGCAAGACAGTGCCGGATTTGACCCTGCCGCACCGGCACCGGACTTTCTGCGCCAGCATGACGCGGGCTTGCCCCTGGCTGCGGTGAAGCTCCGGGCGCCGGACGTTCAGCCCGCGCCCCGCGCCGACGAACTGGTCATGTCCATTCTGGCGGAAACGGCGGCGGCTGCAGCTGCGCCCGCGAGCGCCGCGCGCGGGACACCAGTGACGGAGCCGGCCGCGCCCGCAGTCGCCGTGCCCGCCAGTACAGCACCCGCAAAATCCGCGGCTGTTTGGCCTGCGCCTGTTGTGACCGCACCTGCCGCCCTGCCGATTGCCGCGCCCGTTGCTTTTCCCGCAGCGGCGGACGCGCACGCTGTTGCCGCGGCGCGGGCACGCCTGACAGAGGCACGTGAGGCGGCAGTGCCCATCGCGCCTGGACCAGAGTTTGTGCATGCAGCCCTGCCGGACGTGGGTGTTCTGCCTGCTGCCCACATATCCGGCGACGGGCATGTGCCGCTCGCGCCGGAACCTGCGCTGCTTCCCGATGAGGTGCCCCTTGCCGCGCCAAATCTGCCCCTTGCCGCGCCAGGTCCGCCCCTTGCCGCGCCAGGTCCGCCCCTTGCCGCGCCAGGTCCGCCGCCGCCCATCAAGGAACAGCACCTGCCGCCCGCCGCACCGCTGCGCACCGCCGACATAGCGCCGCTGCCCCCGGTGTCGGAGCCGACCGTTGTTGGCCGCTACAATGCGGGCGGCGCTGCCTATGTGATGTATTCGGACGGCTCTATCGAGGCGGAGACCGACAACGGCACATTCCGCTTTGGCTCCATGGACGAGCTGCGCGACTTTATCGAAATCCGCAATTCAGGATCGACGCCGGCTGGCGCCTAGCCGTGCGGCGCCCGCTCAGCCGCGCCAGCGGGCCAGACAGTCTTGCGCCTGCTGCACGATCCGCTCCACAATCACAGCTGCGGGCGCAATGTCGCCGATGACGCCCACCGCTTCGCCAGCCCAGACACCAGCCTTGTCCGGATCGCCTTCGGCAACCGCCGCCGCATAGGCCGGGCCATAGGCGGCCAGCTCGCCGCGCAGCGCCGCCTCGCGGCCGGCAAAGCGGCGGGTGAAATCATTGCGCAGGACGCGGGCGGTAAACTCCGGCGGCCAGTCCAGCCCGCGCGCAATATCAGTCGCTGTCTGGCGCACGGTTTCATCGCCATTGGCGGCCAGCGCGGCGGCGTGATGGCTGGCATGCACCAAAGCCTCGCGGCTCGCCCAGAAGCGCGAGCCGATCAGCGCCCCCTCCGCGCCCAGCATCAGCACTGCCGCAAGGCCGCGCCCGTCAGCGATGCCGCCAGCCGCGACGAGCACAACAGCGGGCGCGCGCCGCGCCAGCAGATCGGCAACCTCCGGCACCAGCGCCAGCGTGCCGCGCGCCGCGCCATGGCCACCCGCCTCGCCGCCCTGCGCAACGATTATGTCCGCGCCCGCATCGAGCGCAGCATGGGCATGCGCGAGGCTTTGCACCTGGCAGATGAGCTTTGCGCCGCTGTCGCGCACCTGTCCGGCAAACGGCATTGGATCGCCAAACGACAGCATCACCGCCGCCGGGCGATGCGCCAGCGCCTGCTCCAGCAGGGCCGGATGCCGCGCCAGCGACCAGGTGATAAAACCGCAGCCAATGCGCTGGTTGCCCGCCGCGCCAAACTCGCGCGCCAGCCAGGCCGCGTCACCATAGCCGCCGCCCATCAGGCCAAGGCCACCGGCTGCCGACACCGCGCCCGCCAGCGCCCCGCCAGCGGCAAAAGCCATCGGCGCGGACAGCAGCGGATGCCTGATGCCAAGCAGCCGCGTCAGGCGGGTTTCCAGCACCATGGCTCACCCGCCTCCATGCGCAAATTCCCAGTAGAGCTCGCGGGCGCGGCGGTAAAACGGGCCCGGCTGCAATTCCCGCGTCTCGATACGCGTCACCGGCATGACCTTGGCGAAATTGCCCGTGTAGAAAATCTCGTCCGCGTCAAGAAAATGCTGGTGGCCCAGGGTCGTTTCCAGAACATCGATTCCCGCCTTGCGCAGCAGCGCGATGGTGCGCGCCCGCGTGATGCCGGGCAGAAATGTGCCATTGGCGGCCGGCGTCAAAACCTTGCCGTCTCTCGCCATGAAGACATTTGCGGTGCCAAGCTCGGCGGCATTGCCGAGCAGGTCAAACACCAGCGCATTGTCAAAGCCGCGCGATTTCGCCTCAAGGATCGCCCGCGCATTGTTGGGGTAAAGGCAGCCCGCCTTGGCATTGACCGGCGCGCATTCGATGGTGGGGCGGCGATATATCGAGCGGGTGATCGACACGCCATCGGGCGCAGGCATGGGCGCGGCATAGACGCAAACCAGAAACTGCGTTGATTCGGCGCGCGGCGGAATCGACGTCCCCGGCCCGCCCTCCTCGGCCCAGTACATCGGGCGCACATACAGCGCCGTGCCGGGCGCAAATCTGGCAATGCCCTCGCGCGCAATCTCGACGATCTCGCCGGATTTTTTGGCAGGGCTGAGATGCATGACCAGCGCCGATTCGTTGACCCGCGCGCAATGCAGGTCAAGGTCAGGCGTCACACCCTCAAAATGCCGCGCGCCGTCAAACACCGACGAGCCCAGCCAGAACGCATGGGTGCGCGGCCCGACAATCGGCGCATTGCCCTCAAGCCAGCGGCCCTGGAACCAGGTGAAGGTTTGCGACCAGGACATGAGGTGCGGCTCCGCAGGCGGTGATTTGGCGGCAACTCTAGCCGCAAATAGCGGGCATGTCGCGCGCAAACCCGGGACGGTCGCTCGCGGCCAGCGTCAACTGGTGTGGCACGGTTTTGCCACGCGCGGCGGGAGGAGGTGTTTGATGCAACTGGTGGCGGCGGAGCAGGCGTTGAGCGTCGCGTCAACTGTTGCGCTTCACACCCCGCACGCGAGACCTATTTGCGACATAGGCGTCAATGAGTTTCAGAAAAAATGCCCTGCCAAACTTTCCCATCGGCGGATCAGGCGATAAATAAAAAGACTCTCCGACACTATCCTGGTTGTACTCGTCAAAGATGATCCAGAGGCGCTGGCCTGCATCAAGTCCGGCCCGCACCTTTTCCGTTTCGGGAATTTCAATAGCGAGGCTTTCGGGCGATGGCAGCTTTGTGGATATCGGGAACACAATCAGCGTGTCGGCGGGTTTTGTAATCGTCAGGCGAAAAGCCACAACAACCGGACGAGCCTTTCGGCCCTCCAGCTCGCCCTTGCGTGCCTCGCGCGCCCACAGATAGGGGTAGCGGATGACCGAGGCCGAAACAATGCCTTCGAAACTCAAGCGTCCTCAGGCTCGCGCCGGTAGGTCTCTGCGGCTTCCTTGAAAGCTTCGAACAGTTCGTCAGACATGCTTTCAATGGTGCCGGATTTGCGCGTATCGCC
>JANLPP010000126.1:0-2252 GCA_031367295.1 Hyphomicrobiales bacterium
GTGGAACTCGAAACCATCGCCCGCCAATATTACATGTCGCTGCTGATCGGCGGACCGGTGCTGCTGAGCGAGGCGGAGATTGCCGAGACGGCCAAGGGGTTCACGACCTATGGGCTGCAGGACAAGGTGAAGAAGGCGGGCAGGAAAGCGCAGCGGGTATGAGGCAATTGGCGCAACTCTCCGGCGCTGGCGCGGCTGGACCGCCGACCTCTGGCCGGCTCCACGCCGGGCAAGCCGGCCGGAGGCCGGCGGTCCAAGGCTGCCCCTGACCGATCACGGCCGAGTCGACCGCGTCATCTTCGGCGGCGGCGTCAATGGCGCGGGTATTGCGCGCGACGCGGCGGGGCGCGGCCTCAAAGTGCTGCTGTGCGAGAAGGGCGATCTGGCCGAGGGTGCCTCGTCGCGCTCGGGCAAGCTGGTGCATGGCGGCCGGTGCTATCGCGAATATTACGAGTTCCGCCTGGTGCGCGAGGCGCTGATCAAGCGCGAGATGCTGCTCAATGCAGCTCCGCATATCATCTGGCCCATGCGTTTGTGCTGCCGCATTCGCCCGGGCAGCACCCGGCATGGCGTATCCGCCTCAGAGGGCGGGCATGGCCTGATAACCCTTTGGCCCCGCCCCGCGTCAGCGATATGCCAGCCGCCCGAACATTTCGCTTGCCGCCCGCACCACGCGCTTTTACAGCATCGCGTCAGCCAAGGTCGCCAAACAGGCGGCAAGACCCGATAATTGAGGTAAAAACCATCATGGCGATCCAGGAAGTCACGCATTTTATTGGCGGCAAGCACGTCAAGGGCACATCTGGACGGTTCACCGATGGCTTCATGCCAATGACCGGCGAGATCATTTCCAGAATCCCGCTGGCGTCCCGGACCGAAGTGCGGGCGGCGGTTGAAAACGCCAGGGCCGCGCAACCTAAATGGGCCGCCACCAATCCGCAGCGCCGGGCCCGCGTGCTGATGAAATTCCTTGAGCTGATGACAAGGCACAATGACGAACTGGCCGAGCTGCTCGCCCGCGAACACGGCAAGACCATCCCTGACGCAAAGGGCGATATCATGCGCGGCGTTGAAGTCGTCGAATTTGCCATCGGCATTCCGCATCTTCTGAAAGGCGAATACACCGACGGCGCCGGCCCCGGCATTGATATTTACTCGATGCGCCAGCCGCTGGGCGTGGTGGCGGGCATCACGCCCTTCAATTTTCCGGCCATGATCCCGATGTGGAAATTCGCCCCGGCCATCGCCTGCGGCAACGCCTTCATTCTCAAACCCTCGGAGCGCGACCCCGGCGTGCCACTGCGGCTTGCCGAGCTGCTGGTGGAAGCCGGCCTGCCTGCGGGCATCCTGAATGTCGTCAATGGTGACAAGGAGGCGGTGGACGCCCTGCTCGACGATCCGGACATCAAGGCCATCGGCTTTGTCGGCTCGACGCCGATTGCCGAGTATATTTATTCGCGGGGCACCGCCACCGGCAAGCGCGTGCAATGTTTCGGCGGTGCCAAGAACCATATGGTCATCATGCCTGACGCCGACATGGACCAGACGGTTGATGCGCTGATCGGCGCGGGCTATGGCTCGGCCGGCGAGCGCTGCATGGCGATCTCGGTTGCCGTGCCGGTTGGCCATGGCACAGCCGAGGCGCTGATGAAAAAGCTCATACCGCGCGTCGAGTCCCTCAAGATTGGCCCGTCCACCGACTCCGGGGCCGATTATGGCCCGCTGGTGACCAAGGCGGCGCTGAACCGCGTGCGCGACTATGTTGACATCGGTGTCAAGGAAGGCGCGACTCTCGCCGTGGACGGGCGCGGCTTCAAGATGCAGGGTTACGAGAACGGCTTTTATCTCGGCGGCTGCCTGTTTGATAATGTGACGAAGGATATGCGCATTTATAAAGAAGAAATATTTGGACCTGTTCTTTCAGTTGTGCGCGCCAAGACTTACGAAGAGGGCCTCGCCCTCTGTAACGACCACGAAATGGGCAATGGCGTCGCTATTTTTACCCGCGATGGCGACACCGCTCGCGATTTTGCCTCCAAAGTCCAGGTCGGCATGATCGGCATCAACGTGCCGATTCCCGTGCCGCTGGCTTATTACACCTTTGGCGGCTGGAAGCGCTCGTCCTTCGGCGATCTGAACCAGCACGGGCCGGATTCGGTGCGGTTTTATACCAAGACCAAGACCGTCACCTCGCGCTGGCCGAGCGGAACCAAGGAAGGCGCGGAGTTTTCGATACCGACGATGGGGTGAGG
>JANLPP010000147.1:0-15082 GCA_031367295.1 Hyphomicrobiales bacterium
GCAAAATCGACATCCAGGGCAGTGACGCGGCTGAATTTCTCGAGCGCGTCTATGTGAATGGCTGGAAAAATTTGCCCATCGGCCGTGTCCGCTATGGCTTGATGCTGCGCGAAGACGGCATGGTCATGGATGATGGCACCACGACCCGCCTCGGCGATGATCACTTCTTCATGACGACAACGACAGCCAACGCCGCCAAAATTATGCAGCATCTCGAATTCTGCCATCAATGGCTGTGGCCGGATCTCGACGTGCAGATGATCTCGGTGACGGAACAATGGGCGCAATATTCGATTGCGGGACCGCGTTCCCGCGACGTTTTGCGGAAAATCGCCGATCCCGGACATGACGTTTCCAACGCGGCATTTCCCTATATGGCGGCCGGGAAAATCACGGTCTGCGGCGGAACCCAAGCAAGGCTTTACCGGCTCTCCTTCTCCGGCGAACTCGCCTATGAGATCGGCGTGCCGGCCCGCTATGGCGCCGCGCTGATCCGCAGGATCATGGCGGCGGGGGCGGAATTTGGCATCGTTCCCTATGGCATCGAGGCGCTCGGCGTCATGCGGATCGAGAAAGGCCATATCGGCGGTGCCGAACTGAACGGCACCAGCACCGCAGGCGATCTCGGGCTTGGACGGATGATGTCTACCAAAAAAGACTATATCGGCCGGGTTCTGGCGACACGCGAAGCGCTAGTCGATCCGTCCCGCCCGGCTGTCGTCGGGTTCCGCCCGGTCGACCGCGCCCGGAGGCTTCGCGCGGGCGCGCATTTCCTCAAGCAAAATGCACCGGCCACAGCGGCAAACGACGAGGGCTATATGACTTCCACCGCATTCTCGCCAATGCTCGGCCATTGGATCGGCCTTGGCTTTCTGGCGCGGGGGCCGGAGCGGTTGGGAGAAATTTTTCGAGCGCACGATCCAGTGCGCGGCGAAGATTACCTTGTCGAAGTGGTTGCACCGGTATTTTATGATCCCGAAGGGGAGAAGCTGCGTGGTTGACCAGGGGCTTTGCCAATCTTCCGCCTTGCCCGAACTCGCTTCGGCCTGCCGCATTGGCCACAGCGGCGGCCCGGCTGGCTTGACCGTCCGCGAGGTTCAGGGGCTTGCCATGGTGAGCATTATTGCGCGCAAGGGACGGCGCGCAGACCTCGCCGCTGCAATATTGCAGAATTTCGGCGCGGCATTGCCGACCACGCCACGCCGGGTGGCGGGCGAGGCGATTGCCTTCCTCTGGGCTGGTCCCGATCAGTGGCTCGCCATTGCCAGGTTTAAAGCGCACCCCGATTTGGAGCGCGAATTAGGCGCAGGCATCGGTGCCTTCGCCTCATTGACCGGTCAGGGCGACGGGCGCACCGTTATCAGCGTCTCGGGGCCTGCCAGCCGCGATGTCATTGCAACCGGCGTGCCGCTCGATCTTCACCCCCGCGCCTTCAAACCGGGAGATGTCGCCCTTTCGCATGCCAGCCATATCGCCGTGGCGTTCTGGCAGATCGACGACGCCCCCACCTATGAATTTGCGGTTGCGCGCGGATATGCCCGCAGTTTCTGGACCTGGCTGCGCGATGCTGGTGCCAGATATGGAATCGACATTGTGGGTTGAATCCCGGCAAATGCTTTTCAATCATGCATGGCCGACCTGCCCGACGCTGGCCCTGGCAGTTATGGCGCGCAAGGCGATGGTCGGATGTGCATTCAAGGCTGATGGAATCACCGCTCATGGAACAGAAGAAAGACGAAGTGGCGCGCGAGGAGACCTCGGGTTTGACCACGGGGTCCGGGGCGCCCGATACAACGACCCGTTCGCTCGAGCAAGCGATTGGCATCCAGATTCGCGCGTTCCGCAAGCGCAACGGACTGAAGGTGGCGGAGTTGGCCGAGGCTGCCGGAGTTTCTATCGGCATGCTTTCGAAAATCGAAAACGGCCAGATATCCTCGTCGCTGACCACGTTGCAATCGCTGGCAAAGGCGCTCAACGTGCCAATCACGCTGCTTTTTTCGGCTTTCGAGGAGCGCCGCGACTGCTCCTACGTCAGCGCCGGTACCGGCGTTACTATTCAGCGACGCGGCACCAAGGCTGGCCACCAATACAGCCTTCTGGGCCATGTGCTTGGCGGCGACATTGTTGTCGAGCCATATCTGATCACACTGGCCGAGGATGCCGTGCCCTATACCGCGTTTCAGCATGAAGGCACGGAATTCATTTACATGCTCACCGGCGAGGTGATCTACGCGCACGCCGATCGCGAGTATCATCTGTCATCCGGCGACGCCCTTCTGTTTGATTCTGGCGCACTGCACGGGCCCAAACAATTGCTGTCCTTCCCCGTGACCTACCTGTCAATCATCATCTATCCACGGGAAGCCTGATTTTTCTTGTCAAGAAAATTACTTTCCTGAAAATTGACATTTGTTTTCCCGCACCCTATTGTCTGGCATCGTTCACGCAGTTTCGGTGGAGGACAAATGTGCGGAATTGTCGGATTATTCCTGAAAGACAAGTCGCTTGAACCCGAGCTCGGTGCCATGCTGTCAAAGATGCTTGGCGTCATGTGCGACCGTGGCCCGGACTCGGCGGGCTTTGCAATTTACGGTGCGGGCTCGTCCGGCATGGTCAAACTCACCCTGCGCGCCACAGCGACGACTGATTTCGCTGCGCTGGCCGGACAGGTCGAAATGGCGCTTGGCCGTAAAATCACCCATATAACCCGTGATACCCACAGCATTTTTAGCGTTCCGGCCGAACACGAGGCCGATGTTCGCCTGGCCCTCGCCCGCGTAGCCCCTGAAATCACTGTCGTTGGCGTGGGTGCGCGGATGGAGCTTTACAAGGAAGTTGGCTTGCCGACGGCGGTCGCGCGGCGCTTCCAGCTGGAAACGATGGCTGGCACCCACGGTATCGGCCACACCCGCATGGCGACAGAGAGCGCCGTGACAACGAACGGTGCCCATCCCTTCTCAACTGGCCTCGATCAATGCCTCGTTCATAACGGATCGCTGTCGAACCATCGTGGCGTTCGGCGTGTTCTCGAGCAGGAAGGCCTGCGCCTGACCACCGATAATGACAGCGAAGTTGCCGCCGCCTATCTCACCAGCCGCATGCACAAGGGCGACACGCTCGGCGCGGCGCTGACGCATTCGCTCGATGACCTCGACGGGTTTTATACCTTTGTCGTGGGCACCGAGACGGGCTTTGGCGTATTGCGCGATCCGATTGCCTGCAAACCGGCGGTCATGGCCGAAACCGGGCGATATGTCGCTTTTGGCTCGGAATATCGCGTGCTGGTCGATCTGCCCGGCATCGAAACCGCGAAAATTTGGGAACCCGAGCCCGCCAAAGTCTATTTCTGGGATCATGCAGCATGAACTCGCGCTTCGAAAACATCTGCACCTTCGATCTGGCCAACGCCACGGTCCGGCAGCTCAACCAGGCGCTGCACGACCTGAAATCCGGCACTGGCGAGACGCACTGGAAAATTCTCAATTGCCGCGGCCTCCACTCCGTTGCGGTAGGCCTGAACGTTCCGATAGTAGTCGAGGTAGATGGCAATGTCGGCTATTATTGCGGCGGCATGAACCAACATGCCAGCATCATCGTCAGCGGCAATGCCGGCGTCGGCGTTGCGGAAAACATGATGTCCGGCCTTATGCACATCAAGGGCGACGCCAGTCAGGCCGCCGGCGCGACCGCCCAGGGCGGCATGCTGATAATCGATGGCAACGCGTCGGCGCGCTGCGGCATTTCAATGAAAGGCATCGACATTATTGTCAAAGGCTCGATTGGCCACATGTCCGCCTTCATGGCGCAGGCTGGCACGCTCACCGTGCTTGGCGACGCTGGCGAAAGCCTGGGCGATTCGATTTACGAGGCACGTCTTTACGTGCGCGGATCGGTCGCCAGTCTCGGCTCCGACTGCATCGAAAAGCAAGTCCGCGACGAACATCAGGCGCAAATTTTCGAAAAGCTGAAGGCCGCAGGCATGGCTGGCGAAGTCGATGTCTGCGAGTTCAAACGCTACGGCTCGGCGCGCAATCTCTATCACTTCCATGTCGACAATGCATCGAGTTATTGAAGGGTATTGACACATGGTCGATCAGTCCAGCATCCCGCGCACGCTTCCTCGCAAGTCTGCAACATTCGACGAATACACCCTGTCTGAAATCCGCCGCGCCGCAGCCACCGGCATTTATGACATTCGCGGTGCCGGTGCCAAGCGCAAGCTTCCGCATTTCGACGATCTCCTGTTTCTCGGGGCCTCGATCAGCCGCTATCCGCTGGAAGGCTATCGCGAAAAATGCGGAACCGGCGTGGTGCTGGGCTCGCGGTTCGCCAAAAAGCCAATTCATCTGAAAATCCCCGTCACCATCGCCGGAATGAGTTTCGGCTCGCTGTCGGGCCCGGCAAAAGAAGCGCTCGGCCGCGGTGCATCGGCAATGGGCACCTCGACCACCACCGGCGACGGCGGCATGACAGTTGAAGAACGCTCCCATTCGCGCATTCTCGTCTATCAATATCTGCCCTCCCGTTACGGCATGAATCCCGATGACCTGCGCAAGGCGGATGCGATTGAAGTGGTTGTCGGGCAAGGCGCGAAACCGGGCGGCGGCGGCATGTTGCTCGGCCAGAAAATTTCGGACCGCGTCGCCAAAATGCGCACCCTGCCGAAGGGTATCGATCAGCGCTCGGCCTGCCGGCATCCCGACTGGACCGGTCCGGACGACCTCGAAATCAAGATCGCCGAACTGCGCGAAATCACCGATTGGGAAAAGCCGATCTATGTCAAGATCGGCGCGGCGCGGCCCTATTACGACACCGCCCTGGCGGTCAAAGCGGGCGCGGATGTCGTGGTGGTTGACGGCATGCAGGGCGGCACCGCTGCTACCCAGGAAGTGTTTATTGAACACGTGGGCATACCGACGCTCGCCGCCGTCCGTCAGGCCGTTCAGGCGCTGCAAGACCTCGGCATGCACCGGAAAGTGCAGTTGATCGTGTCTGGCGGCATCCGCAATGGCGCGGATGTGGCCAAATGCATGGCGCTTGGTGCCGATGTCGCCTCTATCGGCACCGCCGCCCTCGTCGCGCTGGGCGACAATGACCCGGCCTGGGAGAGCGAATATAATGCGCTTGGCACCACCGCCGGTGCCTATGACGACTGGCACGAGGGACGCGATCCGGCCGGCATCACCACGCAGGATCCTGAGCTGATGAAACGGCTAGATCCGGTCAAGGCCGGGCGCCGTCTGGCCAATTACCTCGCGGTTCTGACCCTCGAAGCGCAGACCATCGCGCGCGCCTGCGGCAAGAGCCATGTCCATAATCTCGAGCCGGAAGATTTGGTCGCGCTGACCATCGAATCCGCAGCCATGGCGCAGGTTCCGCTGGCTGGCACGAACTGGATCCCGGGCAAAACCGGAACATTTTAAATCGGGAACATCCCGGATCGCGGAATGCCATAACACTGTACCTGGCCAGCAAAGCGCAGTCACATCGTGAATTTGAACTATTGGGGGCTTGTACAAATGTCGATTGATCTCGTGAAAGAAGCCAAGGAGCGCGGAATCAAGTATTTCCTGATCTCCTATACTGATTTTTATGGCGTGCAGCGCGCCAAACTGGTTCCAGCCAGCGCCATCGGAGATATGGCGAGGAATGGTGCGGGCTTTGCGGGATTTGCCACCTGGCTCCCGATGTCGCCTGCCGATCCTGATCTTTTCGCCGTTCCCGATCCCGGCAGCCTCATTCAACTGCCGTGGAAGCCGGAAGTGGGCTGGCTGGCTGCGGATTTGCGGATGGCGGGAAAAGAGGTCGAGCACGCGCCGCGCAACATGCTGAAGCGGGTTCTGGCTTCGGCGGAGAAGGACGGCTATACGCTGAAAACCGGCGTCGAATGCGAATTCTTCCTCATCACGCCCGATGGCAAAGGGATTTCCGACACCGCCGATGCGCAACAGAAATCCTGCTACGATCAACAGGCGCTAATGCGGCGCTACGAAGTCATCACCGAGCTATGCGACTCGATGTTGAGCCTTGGCTGGGATCCCTATCAGAACGACCACGAGGACGCCAATGGCCAGTTCGAAATGAACTGGGCATATGACCATGCGTTGCTGACGGCCGATCGCCACGCCTTTTTCAAATATATGGCCCGCTCGATCGCCGAAAAACACGGCATGCGCGCGACCTTCATGCCGAAACCTTTCGTCAATCTCACCGGCAATGGTTGCCACGCCCATGTCTCGCTGTGGAAAGGCAAACACAACCTGTTCTCCGATCCAGCGGGCGAACTCGGCGTCTCGGCTCTGGGATATAATTTCATTGGCGGTTTGATCCACAATGCCGACGCGCTCTGTGCGCTCACCAATCCTACCGTCAATTCCTACAAGCGGATCAATGCGCCGCGCACCATTTCAGGGGCAACCTGGGCGCCCAATTCCGTTACTTACACCGGCAACAACCGCACCCACATGATCCGTATTCCGGACGCCGGGCGCTTCGAATTCCGGCTCGCCGATGGCGCGGTCAATCCCTATCTGCTGCAGGCAGGATTGCTGGCCTCGGGCCTCGACGGCATCCGCCGGCGGCGCGATCCCGGCAAACGCCTCGATATCAACATGTACACGGATGGTCACAAGGTGAAGGGGGCCAAACGGCTACCGCTCAACCTGCTCGATGCCTTGCGGGCGCTTGAAAAATCCACGGTTCTGCGCTCCATGCTCGGTGCCGAATTCGTGGACGGCTATGCCGCCATGCGCCATAAAGACTGGAACGACTATAGCCGCCAGCTGACGGACTGGGAGCGTGACAATACTCTGGATTGCTGAAGTTATCACAAACCGCAACCCTGATGGTAATTACCCATAGAGCTGGCCCCGGAAATTCGGAAAGGGTGCCAGGTTATTCCCGAACGGAAGAAGGACGGGATCATGGGCAAGATCACACGCAAGCGGCATACGGTTGAGTTCAAGGCGAAAGTGGTCTTGGAGGCGATGCGGGGCGAGCAGACCCTGGCCGGGCTGGGCACCAAATACGGCATTCACCAGGCGATGATCGCCGAACAGGCCGGGGACCGCTTTGGCAACAGCCACAGGACCGTCAGGCGGCGCGTCAAGCTGGCGAAAATCTCCCCCTGGATCATGGACGAGTCCAGTACGGACAAGGCGACCTTGCAGCAGATCGAGGCGCTGGCGGTTGTCGACGATCACGGTGCGCAGGAAGACACGTTTTTCAATTTGCCGGAATGGAACCGCGACGAGCGCAATATCCGCGCCCGGCTGACATCGGAGAAAATCAGCGCCGACAGCCGCCTTGTGCAGTTTGTCGGACTGGACGCCTGTCGCGAGGCAGACGGGACGATCACGCAGGACCCCTGGCATGAAACCTGAACCAGACAAAAACCGGTTTGGGAATCCCGATTACATTAAATAGCGGCATGCTCTAAACCGTCCTAAATTAAGTCATCCCGGCGCTTTTGCAGCGGAAAATCATGTGTTTTACGTTGGCACGGATTTTTCATGCCATTGAATTGGACGAGGGGTTATCCTAAAATGATGCGCTTCAGGTATTCACGGACAGCGCGCCGTCTGCGGGGAATGACGGTATGATTGCAGGAAACTGCACACCTGCCATTGCAGATGTTGAGCAGCTGATCGTCGGTGGCGCGCGGGTTGCGCGGCTGAGCATCGAACAGACAGCCGCTCTCATGGTGAACCTGGCCCGCGCGGCAGTATTGGAGCGCAGTCCGTTGTATTTGACGTCGGTCAATGGGGAGGTGCTGGCGCGCAGGTATCGCAGTCCTGCATTCGCCGAACTGTTGGACAGCGCCGATTTGATAAGCGCCGACGGGCAGCCGCTGGTTATCGCCTCGCGCCTGTTGCTGGGCAATGGATTGCCAGAGCGCGTCGCCACCACGGATCTTTACTGGGTCGTGGCGCGCGTGGCGCAGGAGCAGCGTGTCAGCTTCTACCTCTTTGGGGCTGAGGAAGAAATGAACCGCAGGGCCTGCGACATGACAAGGAACCAGTTTCCGCGCCTCGACATTTGTGGCCGCTCGCATGGGTATCTCGAGGGCGACGCGCTGGAGAAAAAAATCAACGAAATTAACGCGCTGGCACCGGATATTCTGTGGCTTGCGCTCGGTGTGCCGCGCGAGCAGGAGTTTGTCCGCGCGCACAGGGCGCAGCTGCCTAACGTAAAAATTATCAAGACGTCCGGCGGACTGTTTGATTTTGTCGCTGGCGCCAGGTCACGCGCGCCGTTGTGGATGCAAAAATGCGGACTTGAATGGGCCTACCGCCTGGCCCTGGAGCCGCGGCGATTATTGGTGCGCTACCTGACGACCAATCCAGTTGCTTTGATGTTGCTGTTGACGCGGACGCGGCGGGAGGACCGGCGTGACACACAGCCGAAAGACGCCTAGCGCCTGCAACAGGTTTCTGCCGCGCCGTGGCAGGGACAAGTGTTCGCGCCAGACCGCCCTGTTGCGTGAGCCGCGATGAGCGGGACCTGCCGACGCCTGCCCTGTGATGTTCGAAAGGAAAAATTGTGCCTGCTTGTGCCACATCTGGCCTGGCGATTGCTGGCCAGGGAGCAACCCGGCCAGTGCCAGTGACACGCCCAAGCGCGCTCTGGGCCACAATGCAATTGGCCTCACGCCGGCTGCTGCGGCTGGCAACGGGAACGCATGCCCTGGCATTGGCGGATCAGGCCGTAGTCAGCGGCGCGAGCTTTCTGACGATGATCATGATCGGCAGGTGGACCGGCTCGCGGGAACTGGGGCTCTACGCCATTGGCATGTCGGTCCTGTCGTCTGTGATCGCCATCCAGGATTCGCTGATCGCGCTGCCCTACGCAATTCAAAAGCACCGGCTTCAGGGATCGGCGGAAACGCGCGCCGGAAACGCGCTGGCGCATAATTACCTGCTGTCTGCGCTGGCCGCCATCATCATCATTGCAACCGCCATCGGCTTGATGCTGGGGGACGTGGCCCCGCAAGCGGTGATGCTGGCCTGGGCGCTGGCGGCGGCTGCGCCCTTCGTGCTGCTGCGGGAGTTTGGCCGGCGTTTCGCTTTCGCGCATTTGTATATGGGCAAAGCTCTGGCGCTTGACGCCGGGGTGGCGGCTTTCCAGCTGGGGCTGCTAGGCTGGCTGCAATGGAACGGCATGATGTCCGCCGTGACCGCGCTTGGCGCCATTGCCGCCGCCTGCGGGCTGACCAGCGTGTTGTGGCTCTTTTTGGCCAGAAGCAGCTTCTCTGTCCGCCGAAGGCCGGCGCAAACAGCGATCGAAGAGAGTTGGGGCCTGGGAAAGTGGCTGTTTGCCAGCATACTCGCCGTGCAGGTGCAGTGGTATGTGACCTATTGGCTTTCGGTGGCAATCCTTGGCGCCGCCGCCGCCGGCGTCTACGCGGCTTGCATGAGCGTCGTGTCCTTCGCAAATCCTTTGATCACCGGCCTCGGCAATATCCTGACTCCACGGGCGGTGCTGGCCCGGAAAAACGCTGGTGTTCTCGGATTGCGGCGTCAGGCCAAACTGGATGCGCTGTTTATCGGCGTGTCTATGGGCGCGTTCAGTATCCTGATCTTCCTTGGCGGTGATTGGATCATGCATGTGCTGTATCCACGCCAGGAGTATCAAGGCTACGGCAGCACGACCGGAGTGCTGGCGCTGGCTCTGCTGGCGCAGGCAGTCGGCACGCCAGCCTCAAGCGCGCTGGCGAGCATGGAACGGCCCAAAGCAATCTTCCTTGTCAGTTCAGTTGGCGCATCCGTCACCGTGGCTCTCGTATGGACGTTGATGTTAAAATATAGTCTGTTTGGTGCCGCGCTTGGATTTCTGACAGGCAACATGGTCGGCTCCGCCGGGCGTTGGGTGGCATTTCTGGCGTTCGTCCGGCGCTACCCTCCAGAACCATCAGCCGCGCCGCAGACCAACGCGCTGCAAGTCAATGCGCTGCGGGTCAATGCGCTGCGGGTCATTCAACAGTTAACCAGATGCGCTGAGGCGACGGACTACGCCGTGATCCGGCTGGGCGAAGGCGATCACGCAACGGTAGTCGCCGTGCGCGCAAGCGATGCGCGGCCAGTTTGGAAGGCACAGGAAACCCTGGTGCTGAAACTGTTCAAGCCAGAGGCGGGACTGAGCGCCGAAGCGGTGGATCAGCAATTTGAGACAGTGCTGAAACTGCATACCGCGCTGAATGGCCACAGCATTGAGGGTTGGAAAATTACCGCTCCGGAGCCGTTGTTTCTTTGTGTGGCACCGGCTGCGCTGGTCATGACCATGGTGCCGGGCAGGGACTTGAATGCCTGGACCGCGAAGGGAACAGACCTCGCGCCGGAAACGTTGAAAACCGCCGCGCGAATAGTTGTTGGCGGGCTGATGGAAGGCTGGAAGCGCGGGCGCATGCACGGCGATCTGGCGCTTCAGAACATCCTGTGCGATTTTGACGCCAAAGTCATCTCCTTCATTGACGGCGGCACGCATGACCACTGTGGCACCTGCCACAACAACACTCATGGCTGGTCGCCGGCTGTGCTTGACCTCGCCCACATGCTGTCGGATATCGCGACAGACGTGAAGCGGACAATCGGCAACAAGGGCGCCCGCTTGCGTCGCAATATGTTCATGCACAGCGCCTTGCAGGCTTTTCTCGCGGCAGATATCTCGCGGGAAGGAAAGCTGCGGCAGCTTGGCGAAATTCAGACCTGCGCGCGCGTGCATGTGGAAGAGTTGCTGCCGCGCCCGGTCTCGCCACGCGGTGTGTGGCAAGCCATTGTCAAACATGTCGCGCTGCGGCGCATGGAGGTCATGTTTGCAAGCCTCAAGGCTGAAATCAAGGCGTCTGAGGAGATGCTCAGCGGCTTTGGCGCGCGCGCCCAAAACATGGAGCGGCCGTGAGCGCCGAGGCCAGTCCTGCGCATTCACACCTCCGGAAAGCACCGGTCGCGCCGGGACTATTGCCTGCGGAGGCCGCATTCTATGGCGATTATGCGTGGTG
The DNA here is from genome assembly GCA_031367295.1 of Hyphomicrobiales bacterium. Taxonomy (GTDB): domain Bacteria; phylum Pseudomonadota; class Alphaproteobacteria; order Rhizobiales; family Beijerinckiaceae; genus JANLPP01. The sequence continues at coordinate 10,997 of JANLPP010000147.1, forward strand.
CTTGAATCCATATCCAACCTTTGGCGAGGCGATCATCCATCTGCGCGCCGAGGCGGGCAAGCTCGGGGCCTTCCCTGAAAGCTGGCAGAGCCATGAAGCTGCGGTAAACGTATTTTTGCTCGCCAGCGCCCTGCTCAACTGCGCCGATGAGTTTCTGCGTGGGCCGACACTGAAATTGCCGCGCATGGCGGCGTCAACATCGCCGGGCCGCGCCGCCAGGTGGGCTGCTGAATGGATTTGGGCGAGCCGGCGCGGCCTGACGGATACGAGGCGCTGGCGCGATGGCTGGGTCACCGGCCTCAACACGTTTCTGACAGTCTTCGTTCGCGCCGGAACGGCCAGCCCGGCTTCACTTGCCGCAGCAGGCGCGAATCTTGCAGGATTGCTGCGCTGGACGCCGCCCGCCGCTCTTCAGGACCAGCAGATTTCAGTGCCCTCGCCCTTCCGGCGCCTCGACATGACGCATGTGGATGTAGTGTCCCTCGCGCAATGTTTCGTGCAGCGCTTTCCAGACCGCTCGCTGCCCATCGTGCTGGTTGGCTTGCGCACGTCCGGCACATACTTTGCCGCGCTGGCGCGCGCCTGTCTTGAAATTGAGGGCTACGCGCAGGTGTCCTGTCTGACGATGGAGCCGAACAAGGGTCTCGGCCGTTGGGAGCGCAAGGCGCTGCATGATTTTGCACGGCGCGGCTACACGGCTGTCCTTGTCGATGATCCGCCCAACACCGCAGGCACAATTTTTGTTTCCTTCGATATCGCGCGCCGGGCCGGATTTGCGGCTGACAGGGTGAAAGCCCTCGTCCCGATTCACCCGGCAAAACGCAATTGGCCGAAACATCTCCCCGATGACCTTGTCGTGGCTTTGGCACCCGAGCGCTGGCACATGCGGTCACTGCTGGAGCCGGAGGCTGTGCAAGAACGCCTGAAGGAATATTTCGGGCAGGCGAACTTCACTGACGTCCGCGTGGTTGAAAGCCACGCGGCGGACGCCTTTAACGCGACGTCAGGCAACGCTGCGCTTGAGATGCGCGGCGCCCATCTCAAGCGCATATTTGAGGTGCGGCTGACAGCGCCGCAGGGCAGCGCGGAGACGCGCTTTGTACTTGCCAAAAGCGTTGGCTGGGGCTGGCTGGGCTACCATGCGTTTCTCGCCGGCCAGCGGCTCGCTGGCCTTGTTCCGCCGATCCTCGGGCTGCGCGACGGCATTCTTTATATGGAATGGATTCCGCAGCCGGCGCCCGACGCAGATAATGCCAAAAATAGGACACAGCGGATTGACGCAGCCGCTGCCTATGTCGCGGCGCGGGCCGGCGCTTTGCGTCTCGCGTCGAATCCCTTGCTTGGCAAGGGCCAGCAGCGCCATCACAATGGCCTGAAGCTGCTCGAAAAGACGCTCTGCAAAGCCTATGGGCGGCTCCTGATCGATGCACTGATGCAAAAGCGCCTTGGGCGGCGCCTGCGCCAGCTGCCCTGCCCTGTGCCGACGCTCATCGACGGCAAAATGGCGCGGCAGGAGTGGATCACCGGGCCGCAGGGCTTGCTCAAAACGGACTTTGAGCAGCATGGCATGGGCAAGGCCGAGCTTAACGTCATCGACCCCGCCTATGATCTGGCGGACGCCATCTTCAGCCTGTCACTGACGCCCGAAGAGGCGGGCAGACTAGTGCGCCGGTATGCCGAAGCGGCGGGTGACGCCAGCGTGGACCGGCGGCTTTTCATGAATAACCTGCTTGCGGGCTTTTGGGCGATGGAGAACGCGCAGGATACTATTTTCGGCAAGCAGCTGACGAGCGCCGACCAGGGCAAGCTGCACCGCCAATTTATGAGCGCGTGGAATTTCCTCACCATTCAGACGGCCTGGCACTGCGGCAATCTGTGCGGGCGGCCAGCAAGCCCGGGCTGGCGCGCGCCGCTTGTGATGCTGGACATTGACGGCGTCATCGACAGTCGGCTGTTCGGTTTTCCCTCCACCACCGCCGCAGGCATCAAGGCCATTGCGCTGCTGCATGCACACGGATTTTCTGTCGCGCTGAACACTGCCCGTTCAGTTGCCGAGGTTAAAGACTATTGCGCCGCCTACGAACTGTCCGGCGGCGTTGCTGAACATGGCGCCTATGTTTGGGATGCGGTGGCGCAGCAGGGACGCAGCCTCCTCAGCGCCGAGACGCTGCGCCAGCTGGGCACGTTGCGCGAGGCGCTGCGAAAGCTGCCAGGCGTATTCCTCGATGACCGCCATCACTATTCCATTCGCGCGTTCACCTATCAGGAAAAGCCGCGCGGGCTGGCTGCGGCGCTGCTGTCCTCGCTGCGCGCCTCCAGCGTCGGCGATGGCGCCCTTGCGCCTTTGCCTCCGCTCACCATCAACGCCCTGATGCGCGAACTGGGGCTTGACCGGCTCAGCTTCCATCAGACGTCAATCGACACGACAGTCACCGCCAGGGAGGCTGACAAGGGCAGCGGCCTCCGCGCCCTGCGCGACTGGGTGCTGGGACCGCAGGCCGAGACAATTGCCGTTGGCGACTCGGAGCCGGATCTGGCGATGTTCCGCGCCGCCACGCGGTGCTTTGCGCCAGCTAACATCAGCTGCGCGCCGCAGGCGCGGCTGCTTGGCTGCACGATTGCAAGTAAGCCGCACCAGCGCGGCCTGCTCGAGATCGTGCGCCGCATCGTCCACGCCGACGGCAAAGTTTGCGCACGCTGCACGCCGGGCGACGCTGTAACAAGCTACACTCAGGATGACCTGTTCTTCGAACTGCTGCAAGCGGCTGACCGAGGCTGGGCGGCAAATCTCGGCAGGGCGATATTTGGGCCATTGCTGGCGCCTTTTTCGGGCGCCTGGAATTCACTGGCCCGGCGGACGCGGGTCAACAAGACTGGCTGACAGGCTGGACCTGCAACAACCAAGCTGACACTGGACAGGCGGACCATTGAAAAACATTGTGCTCATCCAGACGCAGGCGGAAAACGCCGGCGCGCAGGAAGTATCCCGGCAGCTGGCGCAGGGCTTGAAGGCCAGGGGCTGGCGCGCCCGCCAGATTTTTCTTTATCGAAAAACGGCTTCTTTCGACCTCGAAGACGACGTGTTCTTTTGCGCGGCGGCACGCCCGACTTCCATCACCGGCGTCATCAGGCTGCTGAGCCGGCTGTTTTCTGAATTGCGGCGCGACAGGCCCGACGCCATGATCACCTTCCAGCATTTCGGCAATCTCATTGCAGCGCCGGTGGCGCGGCTCGCCGGAGTCAAATTGATCATCGCCAATCAGGTATCCGCGCCGCAGACAGTTTCAGTGGCGGTTCGCTTTGCCGACAAGTTAATCGGGCGCCTCGGCGCCTATAATCGCGTGGTGGTGAATTCCGCTGTGACTGAAGCTGCATACGCCAAATACCCAGCCGCCTACAGCCGCCGCCTGATCCGCATCGATCATGGCTTTCACGACAAATCGTCGCCAGTGGCAAAGAGCGCGGCGCGCCAGGCGCTGGGCTTGCCGCAGGGCGTTGAACTGCTCGGCTGCGCCGCGCGCCTGCACCCGCTAAAGCAGCTTGATCTGGCGATGCGCATTCTGACGCAGAACCCGCGACAGCATCTCGCCCTCGCGGGCCAGGGGCCGGACCGCGCGCGTCTTGAGGCGGCGGCGCGCGAAATCGGCGTCGCGGACCGCGTGCATTTCTGCGGCGAACTCGACGGCGAAAAAATTGGCGTGTTCCTGGCCGCGCTCGACTGTTTCGTATTTCCAAGCGCGGCGGAAACGTTTGGCCTTGCACCGGTAGAAGCCGCACAGGCTGGCATTCCGGTGGTTGCCAATAATCTGGAAGTGCTGCGTGATGTGTTAGCCGTCAATGGCGAGCCTTGCGCCCTGTTTGCCGAGGCGCGCGACACGCCGGCCTTTGCGGCGGCGGTTCGCCGCGTTTTTGAGGACCGCGCCTTGAGCGGCCGGCTTTCGCTGTTGGGACGGCAGATGAAACAGCGCTTTCCGCTGGACAGAATGGTGGACGACTATCTGAAACTGCTGGAACCGGAATCCGCATGAACCCAATGCGCATTGAAATCACCGTTGACCGGCAGGCGGCGCGGCGCTGGCACGAACG
>JANLPP010000184.1:0-9109 GCA_031367295.1 Hyphomicrobiales bacterium
GGCCCGGAACTGCGCGCGCTCGCGGGTACGGCCCCGCGTGAGAAGTCATACGTCAGGTACTACGGTCTGGCGTCGGAGCAATCCGGTAGGAAGGTGAGCGTTTTCTCCGCAAGGGGCGGCGTTCAGCCCGACGAGAGAGGACTTGCGTTAGCTTCGAACCCCCGCTGTTGACCGGGACGCCCAGTAGCCGGCGCCCTTTTACCAAAACCGGTTTATCCCTGTCGGTGACAGGCGTCCCGGTCCCCTTGTTGTGTCCATAACCCGGCGAGGAGTGCGGGAGGGCGCAGCCGTGTCTGGAGGGCTGCGCGGGCGTATCCACAGGCCAATCTCTGATGCCATTGGGATAATTCCCGGGTCTGGAAGGCTCCTGTCGATGCAATACACAAAGCGCTGGAGCGGGATGTTGCCAGCCTGAATCAGCGTTGGACCGCCGGCCTCCGGCCGGCTTTGATAGAAACCACCGTCAGAACTTTTACGGGCCGGGCAAAGAAGCCGGCCGGAGGCCGACGGTCCAAATGCGGCTGTCGCGATATTTACGTCTGACGACATCATGCTCCAGCGTAGTTCCAGATAGGTCTTGATGGGTCAGAATCATTCCCACTCGATCGTCCCCGGCGGCTTGCTTGTCACGTCGTAGACCACGCGGTTGATGCCTTTTACCTCGTTGATAATGCGCGTTGCGGCCCGGCCAAGGAAGGCCATGTCGAAGGGAAAAAAATCCGCCGTCATGCCGTCGATGGAGGTGACGGCGCGCAAGGCGAGGACCTGGTCGTAGGTGCGCCCGTCGCCCATCACGCCCACCGTGCGCACCGGCAGCAGCACGGCGAAGGCCTGCCAGATCACGTCGTACAGTCCGGCCTTGCGGATTTCGTCAAGATAGATGGCGTCAGCCTTGCGCAAAATGCCGAGGCTTTCGCGCGTCACCGCGCCAGGGCAGCGGATGGCGAGACCCGGCCCGGGGAACGGGTGGCGGCCGACGAAGGCTTCGGGCAGGCCAAGCTCGCGCCCGAGCGCGCGCACCTCGTCCTTGAACAATTCGCGCAAGGGCTCAACCAGCTGCATTTTCATGCGCGCCGGCAGGCCACCGACATTGTGGTGGCTCTTGATCGTCACCGAAGGCCCGCCTGTGAACGACACGCTCTCGATCACGTCAGGATAAAGCGTGCCCTGCGCGAGAAAATCCGCGCCGCCGATTTTCCTCGCCTCGGCGTCAAACACGTCAATGAACAGCCGGCCTATCGTCTTGCGTTTTGCCTCTGGATCACTGACCCCGGCAAGCTCATTCAAAAACATGTCCTGCGCGTCAGCATGCACGAGCGGGATATTGAAATGGTTGCGGAAGAGGTCAACCACCTCGCGCGCCTCGCCTGCACGCATCAGGCCGTGATCGACAAACACGCAGGTCAGCTGCGAACCGACGGCCTCATGCAGCAGCACCGCCGCCACCGCCGAATCGACGCCGCCGGACAGGCCGCAGATGACGCGGCCGCTGCCGACCCGGGCGCGGATGCGGGCGATGGCCTCGCCCCGGAACGCCGCCATCGACCAGTCGCTTTTGAGACCCGCGACCTTGTGCACGAAATTCGACAGCAGCTTTGCGCCATCGGGCGTATGCACCACTTCCGGGTGGAACATCACGCCATAGGCGCGGCGCGCATCATTGGCGAAACTGGCGTAGGGCGCGTTGGCCGAGCGCGCCACAATGCGGAAACCCTCAGGCAGGCGGGTCACCCGGTCGCCGTGGCTCATCCAGACCGTGTGCCGGCTGCCCTTATTCCAGACGCCGTCAAACAGCGCGCAGTCCTCAATCACCTCAATTTCGGCGCGGCCAAATTCGCGGTGGTGGCCGGCCTCGACCGCGCCGCCGAGCTGGCTGGCCAGTGTCATCTGGCCATAGCAAATGCCAAGCAGCGGGACGCCCGAATCAAAAATCGCCTGTGGCGCGCGCGGCGTGCCCGTCTCTGCGACAGAAGCGGGACCGCCAGACAGGATCACTGCCCTGGGCCTGAGCGTGGCAAACGCCTGTTCGGCCAGCTGAAACGGGGCAATCTCGCAATAAACGCCGGCTTCGCGCACGCGGCGGGCGATCAGCTGGGTGACCTGCGAGCCGAAATCGACAATCAGCACCACGTCATGTTTGCCCGCCGGTTGCCTGTCTGGTCCATCCATCATGTGCACCCTTGTTAACGAACTGTTCGCTTAGGCGAAGGTTTTGGCGGGCGCAACCGCCGGGCTGCCATGCTCTGGCGCAATTGCTAACAGCATTTAACGGGCATTTGACCAATTGGGTTGCCGGAGCGGCAACAGGTTCTGGCCACTATCGCGGAGGGACACAGGGAACGCGGGACATCACCATGACCAAACAGATTGCCCTGGCGCAGGTCGCCGCCATGTTTTCCGAAGGCGTCGAGGCCGATCCGCCAAAGACCCGCGCGGCGCAAAAGCTCGAGCGGGCGGAACGGTTCAGGGAAACGCTGCGCCAGCGGCTGACCCGCAACCTGCTGGGTCTCGCCTATGCCTGCCAGCCCAGGCGCATCGCCGCAGTGCCGGCCCTTGTATCCTTCGTGGCGCGCGCGTGGCTGGTTGCCCCTGCCGGATTGCCTGACCCGGAGCGGGCACTGCAAAAACCCGACGGCCTCTGTGGCCTCGCGCACGACCTGTCAACCACCGCCATGCTGGATGCTTACGCCCGCGGCATATTCGCCTGGCGCCATTGCGGGCCGCTGAAACTATGGGCCCCGGCACAGCGCTACTGCGTGCATCCGGCAGCGCTCAAGGTCAACAAGAACGTGGCGCGCATCATGCGGCGCGGCGATTTTACCGTGACGTTCGACCGCGACTTTGATGCTGTCGTCCTGGCCTGCGCCGGCCGCCGCCCAGGCCGCCCGCCCCTGACCTGGCTGACGCCCCGGATGATGAGTGCTTTTGCCAACCTGCACGACGAGGGGCATGCGCATTCGTTCGAGGTCCGGGACAGGAGCGGCGCACTGGTTGGCGGCGGTTTTGGCGTCGCGGTCGGGCGCGTATTTGTGACCGAGAGCCAGTTCTCGCGTGTGTTCAACGCATCCAAGGCCGGCTTTGCGGAACTGAACCGCCACCTTGCCAGCTGGGGCTTTGTGCTCAATGACTGCAAATTTCGCACGCCGACCCTGGAGGAGACGGGATTTTCCCTGATGCCCCGCGCGGCGTACAATGCCCTGCTGCGCGACAACCTTGGTTTCAGCAAGGGGGGGCGCTGGCGCGTTGAGCCGGCATGTTCAGCTGGCACCGCGCCGCAAAAACTGAAGCGCGCCGCCTGACTGGAGCGGACCTGCAACCCGGCTCTACCCGCCGCCAAAATACGACTTCACCGATATGGCTATGCAGTTGGCCCCGCCGCCCGGCAGCAGAAACAGCCGGGCTTTTTTGGCGTCAAGAACGACGCGCACGCCTTCCAGATTGGCAATCTGCTGGCCGCCCTGCTGGGCAACGTCCTGCACCGCGCCGCAGGGCAGCGGCAACGGATAGACCTGCACCGCAACGCCATCGCAGTCGCTGTTGGCCAGAGGCGCGGCGATGAAGGCCGCCAGCGCGTTCTCGGGCCGGTTGCCAGGAGTGCGCAGGCCCGCGACTGACTGGAACACATGACCGGCCGGCTCCTTCAGGTTCCAGCCGGACTGCACGTTATAGGGACCGCGAATGATCTCGCGCGACATTTTTTCCAGCACGTTCGCGCATTGGCCGAGGCCCGCATTCACCGCATGCTCGACGAGAGTTGGCGGCGGCGGCAGGCCGGATGCCGGCAGTTGCGCGGCAGTGACCAGCGGCGCGGCTGCGGGCTTGAGCACCGGGGCCGTCAATTCGGCTTTCTGGCCTGGCTGGGCGACGCCGCTGTTGAGGCCGGTGACGCCACCAAAGGCCAGAGCGAAGCCTATGCCGCCACAAAAAGTGATGATTGTGCTGAGTGAACACATGATACCCTCCCCTGACACGCAAGTCGTCCCGGCTGTTCACCGGGGCGGCTCCTCCTGTTTCAATCCTTCATGCCGCGAGGTTCAAGGCCTCAGAACACGAAGTCAACACCGGCCCGCGCGCCAATGCTCTGCTTGGTGAAGCCCGAGCCGATCGCGCCGTTGATGTTCCACTTGCCGCTCTCGGCCCAGTAGGACGCCCGCAGCGCGACGGCGTGCTGCGCGCCGTAATAGCCATAGCCAACGCCGAAGGTGAACTTGCCCGGAATATAAGGCGCCTGCGACTGGGTGGCGAGCGACAGGGCAGTGCCGGCATAGGCCTTCTTGCCGATGCCCTTGGCCAGTCTTTCGACCGCACTGAGCTGATCGACATTGGCCGCGTCTGTTCCCAGTACGCCAGGCGCGACATTGGTGATACGGCGCTCGGCGCCGGGCGCGCCGACAGACACTGTGTTGGGCGCGCTGGCGATTGAGCCTGCGCCCAGCGCCACCGAGTTGCCTGCCCCGGACTGCACTGTTGCGCCACTGCCGACCGCGACGCTGTCTTTGCCCGCCGCGCTCGCCCCGTTGCCGGAGGCGACAGAGTTCGCGCCGGTGGCGCTCGCCTTGTAGCCGGAAGCCGTGGAATTCGCGCCAGAGGCGACGCTTTCCTGACCGAGCGCCGTTGCATTCGGCCCTGAAGCGTAGGCCATGTCACCGAGCGCCGTGGTGGATGTGCCCGTCGCCTTCGCCCCGTTGCCGAGCGCGATGGACTGGTCGCCGCTGGCTTTCGCGCCGCTGCCGACCGCCGTCGAGTCCTTGCCGCTGGCGGTGGCCGCCTTGCCTGCGGCAAAGGCGTTGTCACCCCCGGCGGTCGAGCCAAAGCCAACCGCCGTTGCATCCTTGCCCGCTGCTGCTGGCGCGGGAAGCGCCGACGTGTTGCTGGAAGCGATGGGAATATTGGCGACCGCCGCCGCGACCTGGAACAGCTGGCTGCCGTTGACCGCGTCCGTCGAGGTTGCCGAGACTTCGGCATCCGCAACACCCGTGATCTGCCGGTTGATGCCGCCGCCAGACACGCCGACCACGGCGCTGGCGGTGAGCGTGTTTGTCATGACCTTGCCAGCGACTACAAACCCGGTCCAGCCCTTGTTGGGCGCGCCTGTTGTCACACCTGAACCCAGCGCCACGTCATTGGCATTGGTGGCGGTGGAACCCGCGCCCAAAGCCAAAGCCATCTTGCCAAGCGCATTGGCCAGCGGGCCGACCGCCGTTGCGCTTTCGCCGCTCGCCGTGGAGAGCGCGCCAAAGGCCGCGCTGTCCTGGCCGCCCGCCGTCGCGCCAAAGCCCGTCGCCACGCCGCGCAAGCCAAGCGCCCTGGAGTTCTGGCCAACAGCCGTCGCGTCATCTGCGCTGGCGATGGTGCCATCACCCACAGCCACCGACGAGGCACCGGTTGCCTGAGCGCCTGTGCCCAGCGCCGTGCTGGTCTTGCCAGTGGCTTTCGCGCCATCGCCGAAGGCCGAAGACTGCGAACCGGAGGCGACGCTGTTGCTGCCCGAGGCGATGGCGTTGTCGCCGCTTGCCGCTGCGCCAAAGCCGGTTGCCGTGGACTGCTTGCCCGAGGCCTGGGTGTTCTGGCCAAGCGCGGTTGCGTCCGCTGCCGTCGCCGCCGCCTTGTCGCCGAGCGCTGTGGTGGAGGTGGCAGTTGCCTGGGCACCATTGCCGACTGCCGTTGACTGGTCGCCAGAGGCAATTGCGCCCTTGCCGGAAGCGAAACTGTCAGCGCCCGTTGCCTTCGATCCCGCGCCAACCGCCGTCGAGTCATTGCCAGTAGCGACTGGCCCCGGCAGTTTTGACGTGTTGTTGGCAGCAATCGGGATGCCGGAAATAACGGCGGAAAGGGCTTGCGTCGCCGCAAACAGCTGGCTGCCGTTGACCGCATCGCTCGAGGTTGCGCTGACTTCGGCATCGGCGACACCCGTCACCTGGCGGTTGATGCCGCCACCCGATACGGCCACCACCGCATTGGCGCTGACGTTATTGACCATGGTCTTGCCAGCAACCGTATAGCCCGCCCAGCCAGCATTGCTGACTGTCGACACCGTGTTCGCGCCAAGCGCCACATCATTGGCGTTGACCGCCTTTGCACTGTCACCGAGCGCAAGGCTGGAGGCTCCCGCCGCCGTTGAACCGAAGCCGAAGGCGCTGGCCTTGCTCGCCGTCGCCGAGGAATTCTGGCCTACTGCGGTCGAGTCATTGCCGGAGGCCAGCGCATTGTCGCCGACCGCAACTGTCGAGTCGCCTGTCGCTTTCGCGCCAGTGCCCAAAGCTGTCGCCTGCTTGCCGGTGGCCTGCGCCCCGTCGCCAAAGGCTGCCGAGTTGGCACCCGAGGCAAGCGTGTTGTTGCCGACCGCCGCTGCGTTGAGGCCGGAGGCATTGGCGTTGGAGCCATTGGCGACACTGTTGTCCCCGGTGGCCTGGGCGCCAAAGCCCGTGGCGCTCGCCTGCTTGCCAGACGCGAGGCTGTTCTGGCCAAGCGCCGTCGCATCTGCCGCCGTCGCCTGAGCGCCGTCGCCCACCGCTGTGGAGGAGGTTGCCGATGCCACCGCGCCCGTGCCCAATGCCGTGCTCTGCGCGCCAGTCGCCTTCGCTCCGTCACCCAAAGCCGCCGCCTGCGGGCCAGAGGCCACCGTGTTGTTGCCAACTGCGGTTGCGCCTGTGCCGGAAGCTGCCGCATTGGAACCATTGGCCGTCGCGTTGTCCCCCGTCGCCTTGGCGCCGAAGCCCGATGCGACCGACTGTATGCCGGAAGCGACGGTGTTCTGGCCCAGCGCTGTGGCGTCAGAGGCGCTGGCAAGCGCATTGTCGCCGATAGCGGTCGAGGACGAAGCCGTAGCCTTGGCCCCCGAGCCGAGCGCCGTCGAGTTGTCACCCGAGGCGACCGCGCCCGGACCCGCCGCGACCGAGTCCTTGCCTGTCGCCAGAGGATTGACCAGCGGCGTCGTGTTGTTGACCGCAATCGCGCCGCTCAGCTTGCTGTCGAGCGCTGTCGCCACCTGGTAGAGCTGGCTGCCGTTGACCGCGTCGGTTGACACCGCCGAGACCTCGCCATCCGCCACGCCTGTGACCTGCCGGTTGACCCCGCCGCCGGACACCGCGACTACTGCCGTGCCGTTAACAGTGTTGGCCATGGTCTTGCCCGCCACCACAAAGCCGGTCCAGCCCTTGTTGGGCGCGCCAGTCACCGAGCCTGCGCCCAATGCCACATCATTGGCGTTGGTGGCCTTGGCGCCGTCACCCAATGCAATACTGGAAGCCCCCGCCGCATTGGCCGCATTGCCGACAGCCGTGGAGTTGACCCCGGTTGCCTGCGCATTGGCGCCTGAAGCCGTGGCGTTAGCCGCCGTAGCCCTGGCACCAAAGCCCGCCGCCGTGGCCTGCGAGGCCGAGGCGAGCGCGTTCTGGCCAAGCGCCGTGGCATCCGCCGATGTCGCCTGGGCATTGTCGCCCAGCGCCACCGACGACGTGCCTGTCGCCTTGGCACCATTACCAAGCGCCACGCTTTGGTCACCAGAGGCAACCGAGCCCGCGCCGAGCGCCGCCGCCTGCACCCCCGCCGCCGCAGCGCCATCACCGATGGCAGCAGAACTTGCGCCTGAAGCCTTGGTGTTATTGCCCAGCGCCGTGGCGCTTAGGCCAGAGGCATTGGCGTTGGCACCCGAGGCCAGCGTGTTGTCCGCTGTTGCCAGCGCGCCAAAGCCCGAGGCCGTGCTCTGCTTGCCGGACGCCAGCGCATTCTGGCCCAGCGCAGTCGCGTCCGCCGCGCTCGCCTGGGCATTGTCGCCCAGCGCCGTGGAGGATGTGGCCGAGGCAACTGCGCCAGCGCCGACAGCAACCGACTGGTCGCCAGAGGCCTTGGCGGTGTCGCCAATTGCGGTGGCGCTCAGGCCCGCCGCTTTGGCGTTGGAGCCTGCCGCGATCGCATTGTCACCCAGCGCCGTCGCGCCAAAACCCGTCGCCGTGCTCATTTTGCCGAAAGCCGTGGCGTTCTGGCCAAGCGCGGTCGAGTCTGCCGCCAGCGCCTGGGCATTGTCGCCAAGCGCCGTCGAGGACATCGCATTGGCCAGCGCACCTGCGCCGATGGCAACTGACTGGTCACCCTTGGCCAGCGCGCCGGAACCCTGCGCGATTGACTGCGTGCCCGAAGCCGTCGCGCCATTGCCAGCGGCAAAGCTCTTGTCCCCCGAGGCGATGGAGCCTGCTCCGACGGACAGCGAGTCCTTGCCGGTTGCCGCAGGCGCAGGCAGGGCAGAGGTGTTGTTCTGCGCAATCGGCAGGTTGCTGACAATGCTCGCCACCTGGAACAGCTGGCTGCCATTGACCGCATCTGTCGAAGTCGCATTGACCGCGCCATCCGCCACGCCAGTAATCTGGCGGTTGACCGTGCCGCCCGACACCGACACCACCGCATTGCCAGTGACGTTGTTGGCCATGACCGTGTTGCCTATCTTGAACCCGGCCCAGCCGGCGTTCGCCGTATTGGCGACGGATGAGGATCCCAGCGCCACGCTGTCCTGGTTGTTGGCAGTCGCACCATTGCCGATGGCCACACTGTTGACCCCCGCAGCAAGTGCCGCCGGGCCAACCGCCACCGAGTCAACACCCGTCGGCGTCGAGTCAGCCAGCACGGAGCTGGCGTGGAAGTACTTGATCCCCAGCCCGCTGGAGACGCTGCCATTCAACGAGGCCAGCGCGGAGCCGACATCATTGTAGGTGTTCGCGCCAATCACAAAGCCCGGCGCGGTGAAGCTGCCGTCCGGCGCGACCTTCGCCCCCGCGCCCAGCGCCGCTGTCAGGCCGGCGTCGGCCTTCTGCTGCGCGGAAACCGCCGAGAACAGCTGGCTGCCATTGACCGCATCTGTCGAGGCGGCGCTGAGCGTGCCCGGCGCGACATTGCTGATCTGGCGCTCATTGCCCGCTGATCCGACCGACACAACCGCAGTCGCCGTGCCCGCCGCCTTGCCGCCGGAGTTGTCAAACGGACCGGCAGAGGCAGCAGCTGTCACCGAACCTGCACCCAAAGCCACGTCATTCTTGTTGTTGGCGATTGCGCCATTGCCCAGCGCCACGGAGCCGATGCCGGTCGAAACCGCCAGCGGGCCGACAGCAACCGAGTC
>JANLPP010000219.1:0-9762 GCA_031367295.1 Hyphomicrobiales bacterium
GTTGCCCATGCCAAGGTCGATAATATCCGCGCCATTGGCCCGCGCCTTGGCCTTGAGGCGGTTGACCTGCTCAAAGACATAGGGCGGAAGGCGTTTGACGCGGTGAAAATCAGTCATGGAGCGGCTCTGTGGGAAAGCGGAACAATCATTGCCTTTGGTAGCATTGCGCGGCGCGGCGCGCGAGGGGCTAATAGGCTGGAATTTGCAGTGTTTTGAGCCCGCTGGCGGGATTTGGCCCGGCTGGAGCCGGAGTTTTAGGCTTGACTGGCTTTTTTGTGTTGTGCCACCTGCTGCCCGCCGGCCTGCCATGTCTGGCGCGCAGCGCGTCAAGCGAGGCGGTGGTGGCAAGAATTTCGTCCTGGCTTTTGACTTTCATCTCATGGTCCGGCGGGGTCACCCCCACCGGCATAAAGTCGTGGCGTGGGGCTGACTGGCGCGAATTGACCACAAAATCCTTGGGTGTCACCGGCCCATGCCGGATTTTGAATTTGAGCAGCAAATCGCCAACAGCACTTTCCGGTTCGGGCGACGGCAGGGTTTGGGCGTGCGTCCCGCTCGAATAAGCCAGCAACACCAGGCACAGGCCAAGACAACGTCCATGTTTCTGGATTTTTATTGTGTTTTTCTGCACTTGCATCTGTCCATGGTCGCCCGGCTGTGGCGGCACTGCGGAGCCGGTCACTGTCCACACCAGCCAAGCCAAACTTTAAAGCCCTAATAAGGCGCTGACCATCCCGCAGGCTGAAATCGCCAGTTTAATCCGGTCGCGATTCATGCAAGACTGGCGCGTCCTGAGGCAAGGCGGAATATTCATGGTCAAGAAACCGGGCCCGATCCATTCCAAGACCGCAGCGGTCACCAGCCGCCTGCCCAAAAAGCCGCGCGCTGGCACTAAACTGGCAGTTGCCGCGAACCTGCCGCCGCAGACCGTGGCTCCGCCTGCCCCGCCGCCCCAGCCTGCGGCCGCCGTTGCCGTGCCAGCCTCCGCGCCGCTGCCCGATTTTGAGGCGCTGTCACGCAACATGGCCCGCCTGGTTGATGAGGGCGGCAAAGTCGCGAGCGCCTACATGCAGAGTGCCAAGGGCGACGCGAAAAACAGTGAATTTGGCGACGAAATCGCCAATGCTGTCAAGACTATTGGCAAAGTCGCCGAGCACTGGCTGAGCGACCCTGCCCGCACGGTGGACGCGCAAAGCGCGCTTTCGGCAGGCTTTTTGTCTTTGTGGGGCCATACGATGCGCCGCCTTTCGGGCGAGGTGTCAGACCCGGTCGCGCCGCCACTGCCGGGTGACAAGCGTTTCAATGACCCTGAATGGCAGAAAAACCCCTTTTTTGATTTTCTGGCCCAGGCCTACACCCTGACCACCGGCTGGGCCGACGATCTTGTGAAGGGCGCCGACAGTCTCGATTCGCACACCCGCGACAAGGCGGGGTTTTATGTGCGGCAGATTTCCAGCGCGCTGTCGCCCTCCAATTTTATTGGCACCAATCCAGAACTGCTGCGCGATACACTGGCGCAGAATGGCGAGAATCTGGTGCGCGGCATGCATATGCTGGCCGAAGATATTGAGGCTGGCAAAGGCAAGATCAAAATCCGCCAGACCGATGCCAGCAAGTTTATCCTGGGCGTCAATATGGCAATGACGCCGGGCAAGGTCGTGCTGCGCAATGACCTGATCGAGCTGATCCAGTACGCGCCGGCAACGCCGCAAGTGCTGCAACGCCCTCTGCTGATCGTGCCGCCCTGGATCAATAAATTCTATGTGCTTGATCTGAATGCGGAAAAAAGTTTTGTGCGCTGGGCCGTGGCGCAGGGCATTACGGTTTTCATCGTGTCATGGGTCAACCCGGATGAGCGTCACGCCAGCAAAAGCTTTGAGCATTACATGCGTGAGGGAATTTTTGCATCACTTGACGTGATCGAGAGGATTACTGGAGAACGCGAGGTATCCACCATTGGCTATTGCGTTGGCGGCACATTGCTGGCGGTGGCGCTGGCCTATATGGCGGCCAAGGGCGACACGCGCATTGCCAGCGCCACATTCTTCACGACGCAGGTGGATTTCCGCAAGGCGGGGGATCTGCAGATATTCGCTGATGAACAACAGATTTCTTTGATCGAAGAAAAAATGAAAGAGCATGGCTATCTCGATGGCTCGCAAATGGCCAACGCCTTCAACATGCTGCGCCCGAATGAACTGATCTGGGGTTATATAGTCAGCAATTACCTGAAAGGCAAAGACCCGATGCCTTTTGATTTGCTGGCATGGAACTCGGACTCGACGCGCATGCCAGCCGCCAACCACTCATTTTACTTGCGCAACTGTTATCTGGAGAACAACCTTACCAAGGGAAAAATGCAAGTGGGCGGAGTAAAGCTCGACCTCTCCAGTGTTAAGATTCCAGTATACAATCTTGCGGCGCGCGAGGATCATATTGCTCCGGCAGAATCGGTCTTTATAGGGTCGCAGTATTTTGGCGGACCGATGCGCTATATCATGGCCGGTTCAGGTCATATTGCGGGAGTAGTCAATCCGCCTTACAAGCCTAAATACCAGTATTGGAGCGGTGAAAAGCCCTCCGGCAACTTTGCCGACTGGGTGGCAAAAGCCGTAGAGACACCGGGCAGCTGGTGGCCCGACTGGCTCGCCTGGCTGACCGCGCTGGCCCCGGCAAAAGTGCCCGCCCGCCCGCCCGGCGGCGGCACAGTAACGCCGCTTTGCGACGCACCGGGGGAGTATGTGCGGGTGAAAGTGTAGGGTTTCCGGCTGGATGCCGGGAGTCGCGATCAAGGCCTGAACAGCCACCGGCATAGCAGCGCGCATAAAGGATGCGCCCTGCGGCTGGAGCGCTTGCCCTTTCTCAAGGTGGCGATTGATGGCGAGCGCGAGGTCTGGGCAATCTACGACCTCTTCATCGGGCGGCGCTATCATGCCCCTGGTTTTGGTCAGTCGCTGGTCAGCCGGGTTGTGGCGTGAAGCGAGCCGCTTGACGCAGGCATGGCCGTCAATTAGTTTTACTCTGGTACAACTAACCAGGGGCAAGCATGTTGAACGCATCGCTTCGGCGTTCTGGCGGATCACTCATCCTGACGATCCCCCAGTCTTACGTTGAACAAAATGGTCTTGAGGCTGGCACACGCATGGCCCTGGAAATAGATGGCGCAGAGCTGCGTCTGAAGCCTGTGCGGCGCAGCAGCAAAACTTTGGCGGAGTTGCTGGCGCAGACGCCTGATGGATTGCATAGAGTTGAGGACTGGGAGGGGCTGGCACCCGCCGGTACCGAGCTTTGACGCCCGAGCGCGGCGATATACTGCATCTCGAATTTGATCCAGCCAGCGGCCGCGAGATGAAGGGCAGACATTCTTGTCTTGTGGTATCACCCCAAGCGTTCAACCAGCGCTTCCAGCTTGTCATGGCCTGCCCGATTTCCGGCGGCCCGGCGCTGGTGGCGCGCGACAACGGATTTCTGGTGTCATTGTCAGGAACAGGCTTGCGCACCGATGGCAATGTGCATGCGCATCAGCTCAAAGCGCTCGACTGGGCCACTCGCAAAGCCCGGCGGGTCGAGCGGGCGCCGCCCGAAATTATTGCCGCGGTATTGGCCTGTCTGGCCTCAGTGCTGGAGGCATAGCGTTCGGCACCCACCGCACTGAGTACCTGCGCTTTTACAGCCACAGGCCCAACGTCGGGCAATTCATGCGGACTCGCTCGCACACCCTCACCGCGACAGGCCGCCCAGCACGCCGCGCAGCACGGCGCGGGCGATTTGTGTGCCGATGGAGCGGGCCGCCGACTGCGCCGCCGAGCGCATGATGACTTCGCCGGTGGACATGCGCGAGCGGCCCTTGCCAGTGGCCGCGGGCGCGCGGTGGAACAGGCCACCGATCATGCCGCCGATCTGGCCGAGGAAACCGCCGCCGCTGGCGCTGGCCTCCGCCGGTTTGTCCGCCGCGCCACCCGCTTCCGCCTTGTCAATCCAGCGGTTGGCGCGGGCCTTCAGCACCTCATAGGCGGACTCGCGGTCAACCGTTGTGTCATATTTTCCACGCAGCGCGCTGCGGGCCATCAGTTCGGCGCGTTCGGCGGGCGTGACCGGTCCAACGCGCGAGGCGGGCGGCGCGATCAGCGCGCGCTCCACCATCTCGGGAACACCTTTGCCTTCCAGCATCGACACCAGCGCCTCGCCGACCGCGAGCTGCGTTATCACTTCCGCCGTGCTGAACGCCGGGTTCTGGCGGAACGTGTCCGCCGCCGCCTTCACCGCCTTCTGGTCGCGCGGGGTAAAAGCCCGCAGCGCATGCTGCACCCGGTTGCCAAGCTGGCCGAGGATGATGTCCGGCACGTCCAGCGGATTCTGGGTGACGAAATAGACGCCGATGCCTTTGGAGCGGATGAGGCGCACCACCTGCTCAATCGCCGTCATCAGCGCTTTGGGCGCAGCGTCAAACAGCAGATGCGCCTCGTCAAAAAAGAACACCAGCTTTGGCTTGTCGAGATCGCCCACCTCGGGCAGCGTCTCATAGAGTTCCGACAGCATCCACAGCAGGAATGTGGCGTAGAGCTTCGGGCTGCGCATCAGCTTGTCCGCCGCCAGCACATTGATGATGCCGCGCCCGTCCCGGTCGGTCTGCAAAAAATCGAAAATATCGAGCGCCGGCTCGCCGAAAAAATTCAGCGCGCCCTGGTTTTCCAGCACCAGCAGCTGGCGCTGGATGGTTCCGACCGTGGCGCTCGCGACATTGCCGTAGCGCGTTGTCAGCTCGCCCGCGTTGTCGGCGATGTAGCTCAGCAGGGCGCGCAAATCCTTCAGGTCGAGCAGCAGCAGGCCCTGCTCGTCGGCGATGCGGAAGGCGATGTTGAGCACGCCTTCCTGCGTGTCGTTGAGTTCCAGCAGCCGCGCCGTCAGCAGCGGCCCCATTTCGGAGATAGTGGCGCGAATGGGGTGGCCCTGCGTGCCGAACAGGTCCCAGAACACGGTTGGAAACTGGTCCGGCACATAGGCAACACCAATGTCGCGTGCGCGCTGCACGAAGGGCGGCTTGCTGTCGCCGGGCATTGACACGCCGGCAAGGTCGCCCTTGATGTCGGCGGCGAAGACCGGCACGCCCGCGTTGGAAAATCCTTCCGCCAGCTTTTGCAGCGTCACCGTCTTGCCGGTGCCGGTCGCGCCGGTGATCAGGCCGTGGCGGTTGCCGAGCGCCAGCGTCAGGTATTCATACTTGCCGCTTTTGCCCGCCAGAATTTTGCCGGGGATGTCGGAGGGGTCATTGGCCATGGGGGTTTCCTGAATTACAAGGCGTCTCTATAGGCGAGGCGCGCGCGACTGCCAATCTGCGGGCTTGCAAACTGCGGCTTGCCAGAATTTTCCTTGCCTTTGGCCTGCGCCGCGCCGACATAGGCGCTAGATTTTCGAGGGAGATGCCGCCATGCAAGAGCTTGTTGACCGCGTTGCCGCCGCCGCCGGTATTGACGCCACTCTGGCAGAAAAATCCATTGGCCTCATTCTGGGCTTTCTGAAAAAGGAAGCGCCGGCGGCTGAGATGGGCCAGCTGCTGGCCGCCATGCCGGGCGCGGATGCAGCCGCGATCCCTTCGCAGGGTGGTGGCATCATGGGCCTTGCCGGGCAGCTGACCAGCGCGGGCCTTGGCATGGGCGAAATGCAGGCTGTGGGCAAGGAACTGTTTGCCTATGGGCGCGAGACGGCAGGCGAGGATACGGTGGGCGTGATTGCCGGATCAGTGCCCGGCCTCAGCCAGTTTATCTGACCCGGCGGGCAGGCTGCGATGGGCTTTGCGCTGGACGACTACGCCGTTGGCACCGAGGCCCAGTGGCGCGCGCGCGCCATTACGGCGCTTAAGGGCGCGCCGTTTGACAGTCTTGTGTCGCAGAGCGCTGAAGGCCTGCGCTTCGGGCCACTTTATGCGCCAGCGCAGGGCGGGCCGCGCGCCTTGCGGGGCGAGGCAGGCGCATGGAAAATCGCCCAGCGCATCGACCATCCGGACAGCGGCGCAGCCAATGCGCTGGCGCTCGCCGATCTTGAGGGCGGCGCGGACGCTTTGACTTTGGTGACGAATGCCGCGCCCGCCGCGCGCGGCGCGGGCGTGGCGCTTGCCACTGTCGCCGACCTTGAAGACACGCTGGCGGGCGTGCATCCCGATCTCATCTGCGTGCGCATTGACGCCGGCGCTGACGCCCCGCGCGTGACGGCGCTGTTTGCCGCGCTGGTCCGGCGGCGGCGGCTCGACGCCGGTCAGCTGAGTGTCGATTTTGGCTGTGATCCGGTGGCGCTGCACGCGGCGGGGTTTGCGGCACCTGACATTGGCGCGGCGCTGGCCGCAACGGCGCGCACGCTCAAAACGCACGGTTTTGCTGGCGTAACCCACATCGCCGACGGACGCGTCTGGCATGATGCGGGCGCGGGCGAGGCGCAGGAGCTGGGCCTTGTCATTGCCAGCGCGGTGGAGACGCTGCGGCTGCTTGAAGCGCAGGGCTTTGCCCTCGCTGATGCGGCGCGGGACCTCGCCTTTTGTCTGTCTGCGGACGCTGACATTTATCTCGGCCTCGCCAAATTCCGCGCCCTGCGCCTGCTGTGGGCGCGGGTTGAGGCGAGCTGCGGCCTGCCCGCGCGGCAAATCCGCCTGCACGCGGAAACGTCGTGGCGGATGATGTCGAAGCTGGACCCGCATGTGAACATCCTGCGCTGCGGCGCGGCGGTGTTTGCGGCGGGGCTGGGCGGGGCGGACACGATAACGGTGACGCCTTTTACCGCGGTGCTGGGCCTGCCCGACGCCTTCGCCCGCCGCATCGCGCGCAACACGAGCCTGGTGTTTCTGGAGGAGGCGCATCTGGCCAAAGTCGCTGATCCGGCAGCGGGCGCGGGCGGCTTTGAGGCGCTGACGCAGGGCCTGTGCGAAACGGCCTGGGTTTTTTTTCAGGGGCTGGAGGCGGCAGGCGGCCTGCTCGCTGCGCTGCGCGGCGGCGCGCCGCAGGCGGCGGTGGCGGCAACCGCCGCAGTGCGCGCGGCGGCCATCGCGTCAGGCAGGCAGCCGCTGACCGGCACAACTGTGTTCAGACAGGCCGATGCAACGCCGCCGCCAGTGTTGCCGGTCAGGCTGGGTGCACCCGTGCAGGGCGCAATGGCGGCGCGCCGCGATGCCGAGCTCTATGACGATGATCCCAGGTGACTGACTCTAAAGCCCCACAGCCCTCATCTCGTCCGCCAGGCCGCCACGCCGCACGGCTCCAGAACCGTGGTCCCCAGCAGCAGCGGCGCGCGCTGCAACAGGGAAGTGATACTCACCGGCTGCGGGCCGTAGTTGAACGCATAGCGCAGCCCGCCATTGTCGCGGATGCGGATGTCCTGCGGCAGATCGAGAACCGGGAGACCGGCGGCTGACAGCAGCGCGCGGACGATGTCGCGCGCCAGCGCGGCGTTGGGCTGGCCCGCCAGATAATACGCGCCGCGCTGCCGCACCAATGCCGCCTCGCCATCTTCCGTCTCCGTGACCTTCTCTGCGCCCTCGCCCAGCACGGCATACTCGCGCCATTTCTCAAACGCCTGCCCGCCATTGGTCTGCGCCATCCGCGCCACAACGCCAGGCCGCAGGCTGGCGACGCGGCGCACCTTGATGTTGATGAGCTGTTGCAGCGAACCGGGCGGCAGCGTGTCCGGGATGTGGAAGTCCGGCGTTTTGGCGCCGGAACGCGGCCCCATCTGCACCACCGCGCCGCTGGCTTGCAGTGCCGCCACAAATTCTTCTGAAGGAGCAAACAGGCCCGGCAGCAGCACCAGTTTTCGGCCTTGCACCGCCTCAGCCGTTGGCGGGATCACATCGACTGACACGCCCGCCCGGCGCAGCGCGCGGTAGAAGGTGAGCACGAGGCCGAGATAGGAAAAATCCTTGCCCTGCGGCTGGATTTGCCACGCCCACTGGCTTTCATAGTCAAACACCAGCGCCACTGGCGCGCGCGCCGCCTGCGGCCGCGCATCCAGCGTGGCCAGCTCGCGCGCCACCTGCGTCACGACATGCAGGCCCTCGTTCGGCTCGGCATTGGGCAGCAGCAGCGCCTCGTGCATCTGCTCCTGCGCGAAAGGCGCCTGCCGCCAGCGGAAATAGCTGACGACCTCCGCCCCCGCCGCAAAGGCCTCATAGGCCCACAGCCGCACCGCGCCCGGGGCTGGCGCGGGATTCCACGGTGCCCAGTTAACCGGGCCGGGCTGCTGCTCCATCACCCACCAGCGCCCGCGTCCGCAGGCGCGGTAGAGATCGTGGTGGAAGGCCTGAGAATCAGGATCGCCAACGGTCAGGTAGCGCTCCTTGTTGGCGGCGTCGCTGGTATCGCGTTCGAGGAATCCGAGCGGATAGGAGTCCCATGAGGCGGCGTCGAGGTCGGCGCTGACTTTGTAATGGTCGAAGGCGGTAAAGCTGCCCATGTAGTTATGCAGGATCGTGCGGCCCGGCGAATGCGCGCGGATAATGTCCGTCTGCACCTTGTTGAAGGCTACGACCTGATCCGACGAATAGCGCTGGAAATCGAGGCGGTGCGACGGGTTGGCCTCGGTCACTGTCAGCATCGGCAGGTCGATCTCATCGAAACGCGTCAGCTCCATCGACCAGAACACAGTGCCCCAGGCGGCGTTGAGTTTTTCGACCGTCCCGTATTTTTGCGCGCACCAGGCGCGGAAGCCCGCGAGCGCCGCAGGCGAATACGATTCAACCGTATCGTGGCAGCCATATTCATTGTCAGTCTGCCAGGCAGCGACGCCCGGATGCGCGCCAAAACGCTGCGCCAGCGCGGCGACAATGCGGGCGCACTCAGCCCGGTAAGGCAGGTGGCTGAAGCAATAATGGCGGCGCGAGCCAAAGCGGCGGCGCTGGCCATGGGCGTCCACCGCCAGCATTTCCGGCATGGCATCGACCAGCCAGCGCGGCGGCGTGGCGGTGGGCGTGCCGAGCACCACTTTCAGGCCATGGGCATGCAGCGTGCCGATGGCCGTTTGCAGCCAGTCAAAGTCATAGTGACCGGCGCGCGGCTCCAGCCGCGACCAGGCGAATTCGCCGATGCGCACATGGGTCAGGCCCGCGTCCCGCATCATCGCCGCGTCGATGGCCCAGCGCTCCTGCGGCCAGTGTTCAGGGTAGTAGCAGACGCCGAGGGTTTGATGTTGGTGCGGGGCGGGGGTCATGAGTTGCTCCATTGCCGTCATTGCGGGCGGAGCGAAGCAACCCAGACCATGCCGCTTGTGACTCCTGGGTTGCTTCGCTCCGCCCGCAATGACGGATAAGGCCGGGCCATACAACTCACGAAACCATTTCGCCCTCAACAACAAAAATCATATCCGGCCAGCCCGACGGCAAACGGAAGCCTGACGTCATCAGCGCCTGCCCGGACGCGGCAAATCCGCCCGGCTCCAGCAGCGGCGAGGCAAAAGACCGCGCGCCCTCCAGCGGCAGCGGCGCGCCTTGCGCAAAGCGCAGCCGGTAGCGGGCTTGCGGCTCAAGACCGGCGAGCCGCGCGATCGCAGGCGCGGCGTCAGGCTGCGTGCGGGTCTGGATGAAACCCGCAAGGAAGCGCCCGCCGTTGGCGGCAACCGTCATGCGCGCGTCGATATGGGCTTCGCCCGCAAGCCGGTGCAGGCGGCCCGTGTGCAGCAGGCCGCGCCATTTCTTGTGGAAGCGGATGGCGCTTTTCAGTGTGTCTTCGTCCTCCGGCCCGAGCGCGCGCAGGTCAAGCTCCATGCCCATATGCCCGCCGCTGA
>JANLPP010000235.1:0-9681 GCA_031367295.1 Hyphomicrobiales bacterium
TTGTCCACCTGCTCGTTGGCAAGAAAATCCGTGTCGCCCGGATCGACAATATCCACCTTCTGCAGCATCTGGCGGACGATCACCTCGATGTGCTTGTCGTTGATGCCGACGCCCTGCAACCGGTAGACTTCCTGAATCTCGTTAACGAGATAGGCGGCGAGTTCCTCGACGCCCTTGATGGCCAGAATGTCATGCGGCGCGGGATTGCCGTCAACAATATAGTCGCCCTTCTCCACTACGTCGCCGTCCTGGAGATGGATGTGCTTCCCCTTGGGGATCATGTATTCGGCCGGCTCGCCATCCTCGTCATTGGGAATAATCGCGAGGCGCGTCTTGTTCTTGTAGTCCTTGCCAAACTGCACCGTGCCGGAGATTTCGGCAATGATCGCGTGGTCCTTGGGGCGGCGCGCCTCAAACAACTCGGCGACTCGCGGCAGGCCGCCGGTGATGTCGCGCGTCTTGGCACTGTCCATCGAGATACGCGCGATGACATCGCCCGCCTGCACTTTGGTGCCCTGGTCAAACACGATGATCGAGTCAACCGGCAGCGTGTAGCGCGCCTCACCGCCGCGCGCCACTTTCGAGATTTTGCCGTCCTTGCCCTTGATGACAATCGACGGCTTCAGGCTGATCGAGCGCTGGTTCATCCGCCAGTCGGCGACCATGCGCTTGGTGATGCCGGTCGCCTCATCTGCCGTCTCGGTCATCGAGGCGCCGTCCACCAGATCCTCAAAGCCGATGATGCCATCGATTTCGGTCATGATCGGGCGGGTGTAGGGGTCCCACTCGGCAATGCGCTGTCCGCGCTTGACCTTGTCGCCCTCGTCCACCTTCAGGCGCGCGCCATACTGCACGCGGTGCACCGCGCGCTCGGAACCGTCGGCGTCAACGACGACAACCGCGACGTTGCGCGTCATCACCATCAGGTCGCCTTCGGCGTTGCGCGAGGCGGCGCGGTTGCGGATGCGGATCGTGCCCTCAAAATTCGACTCGATGAAGGATTGATCGGCAATCTGCGCCGCGCCGCCGATGTGGAACGTCCGCATGGTGAGCTGGGTGCCCGGCTCGCCGATCGACTGCGCCGCGATGACGCCCACTGCTTCGCCCATGTTGACCGGCGTGCCGCGCGCGAGGTCGCGCCCGTAGCATTTGCCGCAGACGCCGTTCTCGGCCTCGCAGGTCAGCACCGAGCGGATTTTGACTTCCTGGATGTTGGCCGCGTTGATGCGTTCGATATGCCATTCCTGGATCATGTCGCCGGCCGGCACGATGATCTTGCCGTCAAGCTCCTTCAGGTCCTCTGCCGTCGTGCGGCCAAGGATGCGGATCGCCAGCGACGCAACCACAGTGCCCGCGTCAATGATGGCGCGCATGCGGATGCCGCCAGTCGAGCCGCAGTCCATCGTCGTGATGATCGAGTCCTGCGCCACGTCGACAAGGCGGCGCGTCAGATAGCCCGAGTTGGCCGTCTTCAGCGCCGTGTCGGCAAGGCCCTTGCGGGCGCCGTGGGTCGAGTTGAAGTACTCCAGAACGGAGAGGCCTTCTTTAAAATTGGCGATGATCGGGCTCTCGATGATTTCGCCCGAGGGCTTGGCCATCAGGCCGCGCATGGCGGCCAGCTGCTTCATCTGTGTCGGCGAGCCGCGCGCGCCCGAATGCGACATCATGTAGATCGAGTTGATCGGCAGGTCGCGGCCCTTGGCGTCCTTCTTCACCGTCGAGATGCGGATCATCATCTCCTCGGCCAGCTTGTCGGAGCATTTCGCCCAGGCGTCGATCACCTTGTTGTATTTTTCGCCGCGCGTGATCAGGCCATCATTATACTGCTGCTCGTATTCTTTGGCCAGGGCCTTGGTGGTGGCGATGATCTTCGGCTTGGTCTCCGGCACCACCATGTCGTCCTTGCCGAAAGAAATGCCGGCCTTGAAGGCCTCGCGGAATCCCAGCGCCATGATGCGGTCACAGAAAATCACCGTCTCCTTCTGTCCGCAGTTGCGGTAGACAGTGTCGATGGTGTTGGAGATTTCCTTCTTGGTCATCAGCTTGTTGACGACGTCAAACGGCACCTTGTTATGGTCCGGCAAAAGCTGGCCAAGGATCATGCGGCCCGGCGTGGTGTCGAAGATTTTCGATACGCGTTTGCCAGCCGCGTCATAGGTCCAGGCGCGGCCCTTGACCTTGGTGTGCAGCGTGATCGACTTGTTGGCGAGCGCATGCTCGATCTCGCCCATCTGCGCGAATGCCATGCCCTGCCCCGGCTCGCCATCGCGCATCAGCGACACGTAGTAGAGGCCCAGCACAATGTCCTGCGAAGGCACGATGATCGGCTGGCCGTTGGCCGGATGCAGGATGTTGTTGGTCGACATCATCAGGACGCGCGCCTCAAGCTGCGCCTCCAGCGACAGCGGCACATGCACCGCCATCTGGTCGCCGTCAAAGTCAGCGTTAAACGCCGCGCAGACCAGCGGATGCAGCTGGATCGCCTTGCCTTCAATCAACACCGGCTCAAACGCCTGAATGCCGAGACGATGCAGCGTCGGCGCGCGATTGAGCATGATCGGATGCTCGCGGATAACCTCGTCGAGAATATCCCAGACCTCGGGCTTCTCTTTTTCCACAAGTTTTTTCGCCTGCTTCACCGTCGTGGACAGGCCCTTGGCGTCAAGCCGCGCGTAGATGAACGGCTTGAACAGCTCAAGCGCCATTTTCTTCGGCAGGCCGCATTGATGCAGGCGCAGTTCCGGGCCCACAACGATGACCGAGCGGCCGGAATAATCGACGCGCTTGCCCAAAAGATTCTGGCGGAAGCGGCCCTGCTTGCCCTTCAGCATATCGGCGAGCGACTTCAGCGGGCGCTTGTTGGCACCGGTGATGACGCGGCCGCGGCGGCCATTGTCAAACAGCGCGTCCACCGACTCCTGCAGCATGCGCTTTTCATTGCGGATGATGATGTCAGGCGCGCGCAATTCGATCAGCCGCTTCAGGCGGTTGTTGCGGTTGATGACGCGGCGGTAAAGATCGTTGAGGTCAGACGTGGCAAAGCGTCCGCCATCCAGCGGCACCAATGGCCGCAGGTCGGGTGGAATCACCGGCACCTCAGTCAGGATCATCCATTCCGGCTTGTTGCCCGAATGCATGAAAGCCTCAATGATCTTGAGGCGTTTGGCGAGTTTCTTCGGCTTCAGTTCGGTTTTCGATTCCGAAATCTCGATTTTTAGCTGTTCGGCGATTTTCGCCAGATTCATGCCTTTCAGAATCTCGCGGATTGCCTCCGCGCCGATCATCGCATTGAAACTGTCCTGGCCATATTCGTCCTGGGCGCGCAGGTATTCTTCCTCGTTCAAAAGCGAGCGGTCCTTGAGCGGGGTCAGACCCGGATCGAGGATGATATAGCTTTCGAAATAGAGGATGCGCTCCAGCTCCTTTAGCGTCATGTCGAGGAGCAGCCCGATGCGCGAGGGCAGCGACTTCAGGAACCAGATGTGGGCAACCGGAGCAGCAAGGGAAATATGGCCCATGCGTTCGCGCCGCACGCGCGACAGCGTGACCTCGACGCCGCATTTTTCGCAGATGACGCCCTTGTATTTCATCCGCTTGTACTTGCCGCACAGGCACTCATAGTCCTTGATCGGCCCGAAAATGCGGGCGCAGAACAGGCCGTCCCGCTCCGGCTTGAAGGTGCGGTAATTGATCGTCTCGGGCTTCTTGATTTCGCCGAACGACCAGGACAGAATTTTTTCCGGACTCGCTATGGCGATCTGGATCTGGTCGAACGCCTGGGTCTGCACCGTCGGCGCAAAGAGATTCATGACCTCTTGATTCATGGTGTGCTCCTTATTCGCAGGCCGCGAGGGTCGCTGCGGAATTCTCTAGGGCAATTGAAAAAACGGGGAGTAGGGAATCGGCATTAGACAGTGGCACCTGAGCCCCATTGCCTGTTGCCTGCTCACTTCCACCCCTCACTCCGCCGCCGCCGGCAGCGCATCTGGCTTCTTGTTCGACGTCAGCTCGACATTCAGCCCCAGCGAACGCATTTCCTTGACCAGCACGTTGAAGCTCTCGGGGATACCGGACTCGAACGCGTCATCGCCACGCACAATGGTCTCGTAAACCTTGGTGCGGCCCGCCACGTCGTCGGACTTCACTGTCAGCATCTCCTGCAGTGTGTAGGCCGCGCCGTAGGCTTCCAGCGCCCAGACTTCCATTTCGCCGAAGCGCTGCCCGCCGAACTGCGCCTTGCCGCCGAGCGGCTGCTGCGTCACCAGCGAGTACGGCCCGATGGAGCGCGCATGAATCTTGTCGTCCACAAGATGATGCAGTTTGAGCATATATATGTAGCCGACCGTCACTTTGCGATCAAACGTGTCGCCCGTGCGGCCATCGAACAGCGTCACCTGGCCCGATGGGTCAAGACCCGCCTGGTTCAGCAGCTCGACAATGTCCTTCTCGCGAGCGCCGTCGAACACCGGCGTCGCAATTGGCACGCCGCGGCGCAGGTTGTTGCCAAGCTCGATCAGGCCCGGATCATCCAGCGATTTGATCGTGGCGTTGTCGCCGTAAATATCATGCAGCTTTTTCTTCAGCGGCTTGATGTCTTTCAGGCGCATGTAGGCGTTGACCGCCTCGCCCACCTGCTTGCCCAGACCGGCGCAGGCCCAGCCCAGATGCGTCTCCAGAATCTGGCCCACGTTCATGCGGCTGGGCACGCCCAGCGGATTCAGCACAATGTCAACCGGCGTGCCATCGGCAAGGAAAGGCATGTCCTCCTGCGCCACGATGCGCGAGACGACGCCCTTGTTGCCATGGCGGCCCGCCATCTTGTCACCCGGCTGGATCTTGCGCTTCACCGCCACAAAAACCTTGACCATCTTCATCACACCGGGCGGCAGTTCATCGCCGCGCTGCAGCTTCTCGACCTTGTCGAGAAAGCGGCTTTCAAGGCCCTTCTTCGACTCGTCATACTGCTTGCGCATGGCTTCGATCTCGCCCATCGAGGCCTCGTCCTCAACCGCGAACATCCACCATTGCGAACGCGGATACTCGGTGACGATTTCCTTCGACAGCACGGTCTCTTTCTTGAAACCCTTCGGCCCGGCAACCGCTGGTTTGCCTGCCAGCACATTGGCAAGGCGCGTGTAAACGTTGCGGTCAAGGATCGCCAGCTCGTCGTCGCGGTCCTTGGCAAGGCGCTCGATTTCCTCGCGCTCGATTGCCTGGGCACGCTCGTCCTTGTCGACGCCGTGGCGGTTGAACACGCGCACTTCCACGATGGTGCCCTGCACGCCGGGCGGCACGCGCAGGGACGTGTCGCGCACGTCCGAAGCCTTCTCGCCAAAGATGGCGCGCAGCAGTTTTTCCTCTGGCGTCATCGGGCTTTCGCCCTTGGGCGTGATCTTGCCGCAGAGAATGTCGCCGGCCTGCACTTCCGCGCCGATATAGACGATGCCCGCCTCGTCGAGATTCTTCAGCGCCTCTTCGGAAACGTTAGGAATGTCGCGGGTGATTTCCTCTGGCCCGAGTTTCGTGTCGCGCGCCATCACCTCGAATTCTTCGATGTGAATCGAGGTGAAAACATCCTCCTTGACGATCTTCTCATTGAGGAGAATCGAGTCCTCAAAATTATAGCCGTTCCACGGCATGAAGGCGACAAGCACGTTGCGCCCCAGCGCCAGATCACCGAGGTCGGTCGAGGGACCGTCCGCAATGATCTCGCCCTTCTGAACATGGTCGCCCACCCGCACCAGCGGCTTCTGGTTGATGCAGGTGGACTGGTTTGAGCGCTGGAATTTCATCAGGCGATAGATGTCAACGCCCGGTTTGGCGGCATTGGTCTCTTCCGTCGCGCGGATGACGATACGTGTTGCGTCAATCTGGTCGATGATGCCAGTGCGGCGCGCCGCAATGGCCGCGCCCGAATCGCGCGCCACTATGGCTTCCATGCCGGTGCCGACAAACGGCGCGTCGGAGCGCACCAGCGGCACCGCCTGGCGCTGCATGTTGGAGCCCATCAGCGCGCGGTTGGCGTCGTCGTTCTCGAGGAACGGAATCAGCGCGGCGGCCACCGAAACCAGCTGCTTGGGCGACACGTCCATGTAGTCAACCTTGTCCCTCGTCAGCATCACCACGTCGCCGGTGCGGCGGCAGGTGACGAGGTCCTCGGTCAGGTTGCCCTTGGCGTCGATGACGGCATTGGCCTGGGCGACGTTGTATTTGCCCTCTTCCATCGCCGAGAGATAATGCACCTCGTCCGAAACGCGGCCATCTTTCACCTTGCGGTAGGGCGCTTCAATAAAGCCGTATTTGTTGACGCGCGCGAAAGTCGCCAGCGAATTGATCAGGCCGATGTTCGGGCCTTCCGGCGTCTCGATCGGGCAGATGCGGCCATAATGCGTCGGGTGCACATCGCGCACCTCAAAGCCGGCGCGCTCGCGCGTCAGACCGCCCGGTCCAAGCGCCGAGAGGCGGCGCTTGTGGGTGATTTCCGACAGCGGATTGGTCTGGTCCATGAATTGCGACAGCTGCGAGGAGCCGAAGAATTCGCGCACAGCCGCGGCCGCCGGCTTGGCGTTGATCAGGTCCTGCGGCATGGTGTTGTCGATCTCGACTGACGACATGCGCTCCTTGATGGCGCGCTCCATGCGCAGCAGGCCAAGGCGGTACTGGTTCTCCATCAGCTCGCCCACCGAGCGCACGCGCCGGTTGCCAAGGTGATCGATGTCGTCAATCTCGCCGCGCCCGTCGCGCAGGTCGACCAGCGCACGCACCACCGCCAGAATATCTTCCTTGCGCAGCACCCGCACCGTGTCCTCGGCATTCAGGTCCATGCGCATGTTCATCTTGACGCGGCCGACCGCCGACAGGTCATAACGCTCGGAGTCAAAAAACAGCGACTGGAACATCGCCTCGCCCGACTCGATGGTCGGCGGTTCGCCCGGGCGCATCACCCGGTAAATGTCGAACAGCGCTTCCTCGCGCGTCGAGTTCTTGTCCACGGTCAGCGTGTTGCGGATATAGGGGCCGATGTTGATGTGATCGATGTCGAGCACCGACACTTCGCCAAGCCCGTGCTCCATCAGGCTCGCCAGGGTCTTGTCGGTGATTTCGTCGCCCGCCTCGGCAAATATCTCGCCGGTCGCGGCATCATAAATATCCTCAGCGATATACTGGCCGTAGAGATCGTCGTCCGCCGCTTTCAGCGCTTTCACGCCGCGCTCTTCCAGCTGCTTGGCGGCGCGCACGGTCAGCTTCTTGCCGGCCTCAAGCACAACCTCGCCGGTGTCAGCGTCAATAAAATCGACGCTGGCCTTGACGCCCTTCATCCGGTCAGGATTGTAGGGAACCCGCCAGCCAGCCTTGGTGTGCTTGTAGGTCACCTTCTTGTAGAAAGTGGACAGAATTTCCTCGCCATCCATCCCCAGCGCAAACAGCAGCGAGGTCACCGGAATCTTGCGGCGGCGGTCGATGCGCGCGTAGACAATATCCTTGGCGTCAAACTCAATGTCGAGCCACGAGCCGCGGTACGGAATGATGCGCGCCGCAAACAGCAGCTTGCCGGACGAATGCGACTTGCCCTTGTCATGGTCAAAAAACACGCCGGGCGAGCGGTGCATCTGCGAGACGATAACGCGTTCTGTCCCGTTGACCACGAAGGTGCCGTTCATGGTCATGAACGGCATGTCGCCCATGTAGACGTCCTGTTCCTTGATGTCACGCACCGAGCGGGCCTGGGTGTCCGGATCGACATCGAACACGATGAGGCGCAGCGTCACTTTCAGCGGGGCAGCATAGGTCATGCCGCGCTGGCGGCATTCTTCCACGTCATATTTCGGCGCTTCAAATTCATATTTGACGAATTCGAGCAAAGCCGTCGAGGCAAA
The DNA here is from genome assembly GCA_031367295.1 of Hyphomicrobiales bacterium. GTDB lineage: Bacteria > Pseudomonadota > Alphaproteobacteria > Rhizobiales > Beijerinckiaceae > JANLPP01. Next base: position 7,878 of record JANLPP010000235.1, read on the forward strand.
ATCGGAAATCGGGAACACAGACTTGAACACCGCCTGCATGCCTTCGTCGCCGCGCCCGCCCTTGGGCTCGTTGACGAGCAGGAACTGGTCATACGAGGCCTTCTGAACCTCAATCAGGTTCGGCATCTCGACAACTTCGCGGATGTGCCCGAAAAATTTGCGGATACGCTTGCGGCTCGTGATCGTCTGCGCCATGTCGTTCCTCGCATCTGGACGGCGGGCTCAACCCAAGCCTCGCGCCGCGCGCCGCGCCTGCCGCGCCATGCGGCCCGTGCGGGCTGGGCTGTTGCCCAAAACTCCGCTGGCGGTCCCGCCAGCTCCTTTCACCCGGTGCGGCAAGCGGCTCAGCGCCGCCCATGCCCCGGAACGATTGCGCGGCCCCAAGACAAATCCGGGGCCGCACAAAGACTTTTTCGGACGGCTGCGGCGCAGCCACCGCAGCTGCTTACTTCAGTTCGACCTTGGCGCCGGCCTTTTCGAGCTGCGCCTTCATCTTGGCGGCCTCGTCCTTGGTCACGCCTTCCTTGACGGCCTTGGGTGCGGCTTCCACGAGGTCCTTGGCTTCCTTCAGCCCGAGGCCCGTGATGGCGCGCACTTCCTTGATCACTTCGATCTTCTTGTCGCCGGCGGCGGTCAGCATCACCGTGAACTCGGTCTGCTCTTCCACCACGGCGGCGGCAGCGGCGGGGCCGGCGGCAACCGCAACAGCGGCGGCGGCGGAGACGCCCCACTTCTCTTCGAGCATCTTGGCGAGCTCGGCAGCTTCCAGAACGGTCAGGGCTGACAGTTCATCAACGATTTTGGCAAGATTGGCCATGGTTTTGGTCCTTTGGAAAACGGTATGAAAACCGGGGATGGTTGATGGGTTTGGCCTGTGTCAGGCCGCGTCTTTGACAGCATAGGCCCCGAACACGCGTGCCAGCTTGGCGGCTGGCGCAGTGGCGAGCTGGGCGAGTTTGGTTGCGGGTGCCTGTATCAGGCCCACAATCCTGGCGCGCAGTTCGTCGAGCGATGGCAGTGTGGCAAGCGCCTTCACCCCATCGACATTCAGGGAGGTTGTGCCCATGGCACCGCCCAGCAGCACGAATTTCTCGTGCTCCTTGGCAAATGCCGCGCACACTTTTGCCGCCGCAACCGGATCAGCCGAATAAGCGATCAGGGTCGGCCCCTTCAACAGGGGGCCGATGGATGCGACAGCGGTGCCGTCAAGAGCGATTCTGGCAAGGCGGTTTTTGGCGACCTGCACGGACGCGCCAGCGGCTTTCATCTGCTTGCGCAGCTTCTGCATCTGGGCGACAGTCAGGCCGGAATACTGCGCGACAACGACAACGGCGGTCTTTTTAAAGATGGCGTTGAGGTCCGCGACAGCCTGCTTTTTTTCCGCTCTGTCCACGTTGCTCTCTCCAATAGGCGGTGCGAGACCGCCAGTTGCACTGTCCGCGTTCCCCGCCTTGCAGCGGCAACTACGGATGCCTGTGCCTGTCCCCCCGCGCGGAATGACCCACGCAACGGCGAGATGGTTGGACCTGAACAAAGCGCGGCAAAGCGCTAAAAATCCCGGTTTTCCCCGTCTGTGCTGGCCCGGTGCACCGCCCTTGCGGGCGGCGTTCCAGATTAAGCCCGCGTGGCACGCCCCAATGGGGCAAACCGCGTGAGCGCCTGCAGTCTCGGACAGGACATGGCCGGACAGAACACGAGAGATATCCCCGGGTCCGCCGACCTATCCACCGTTTGCTGTCTCAGGTTTTGAAGCTCAAAACACCAAACGGAATTCAAAAATGATGAGGGATTAACAGTTTCCGCA
>JANLPP010000296.1:0-2033 GCA_031367295.1 Hyphomicrobiales bacterium
AACCGGAACAAGGCTTTGAAATTGCATATGCGTGATATTCCGGCAACCGCCGCTGCCCGTACATCCTTGGACCTCGCCGCCCCCTCGCGCCGCTCCGCTGTCGCGCCTTTTCTCGCCATGGACGTGCTGAGCCAGGCCGCAGAGCGCGAGGCTGCCGGTCACAGTGTCATTCACATGGAGGTGGGCGAGCCGGGCGCGCCGCCGCCGCGTGTTGTGCGCGAGGCGGCGATGCGGGCGCTGGCAGGCGGGCGGGTTGGCTACACGGCCTCGCTCGGGCGGCCGTCTTTGCGCGCGCGGATTGCCCGGCATTATCGCGACACCTATGGCGTTAACGTTGATGCGGAGCGCATAGCGGTCACCACCGGCTCGTCAGCGGGGTTTATCCTGGCGTTTCTGGCAATGTTTGACGCCGGGGCGCGCATCGCCATTTCCGCGCCCGGCTATCCGGCCTACCGCAACATAATGGAGGCGCTGGGGTTGACTGCCGTGGTCATCGAAACGGCCGCCACCACCCGTCATGTCGTCACCGGGGCGATGATCGCGGCAGAACACCAGGCGCACAAGCTGGACGGCGTGCTGCTGATGAGTCCGGTCAACCCCACCGGCACCATGATGACCGCAGCGGGGCTGGCGGATGTCTGCAGGACCTGCGCCGCGCTCGGCATCAAATTCATCTCGGACGAGATTTATCACGGCCTGACCTATGGTGCGCCCGCCGCCACGGCGCTGGCGTTTTGCCCGGACGCGGTGGTGGTCAACTCTTTCTCCAAATATTTCTGCATGACCGGCTGGCGCATCGGCTGGCTGGTGCTGCCGCCCGGGCTGGTGCGTCCGGTCGAGCGGTTGCAGCAGAGCCTTGCCATCTCCGTGCCCTACCTTTCACAGATAGCGGCGGAAGCGGCGTTTGAGGCGGGCGACGAGCTGGAGGCGGTGCGCGCCGGTTACGCCCGCAGCCGCGCGATGCTGCTGAACGAGCTGCCGGGTCTGGGGCTGGGCGATTTCCATCCCGCCGACGGGGCCTTCTACCTTTACGTGGACATTGGCCGCCACACCAATGACTCGATGGTGTTCTGCCAGCGCATGCTGACCGAGGCCGGCGTTGCCGCAACACCCGGCCTCGACTTTGACCGCACACACGGGGCGCGGGCGATGCGCCTGTCCTACGCCGGACCGGAAGCGGATGTGCGCGAGGCGCTGGCGCGGCTGAAAGCCTGGATGCAATAGCGGGCGCCACGCGCCGCGCATCGCGCGCGTCAGACGACCAAGCCCGCGATAACGTCCTGCATACGTGAGGTGTCGCCCTTGCGGAAACTCTGCTTTGAGGCATCCATCCAGGCGTCTGGATTGATGCGCTGTATCGCAATCCTGTGTCCCGCCTGCCGGCCGGCGACGACAATGAAGGCCCGCTGCGTGCGCCCGTTGCCTTCGCGAAACGCGTGAATGGCGTTCAACTCCGATATATGCACTGCCATTTGTCCGGCAAATTGCGTTGTGCTGAGGCCGCGCAAGCGCCTTTCGCCGCGAATTGCTTCCATGCGCTTTTGCAATTCGCGTTCAACATGCGCGGCAAGACAGAACATGTCATTGCCCTTGGCAATATCGACCGTGCGCCGTTTTCCCGCCCAGGCATAGACATCCTGAAACAGGTGGTGATGCAGGCTGCAATAGCCCTTCGGCGTCAGTGTGATGTCTGGCAGCCCTTCGCGAAGCCGCTGCGCAGACATTGTGCGTTCGAACTGGTCCAGTTCGGCGGCATCCCGAATGTCTTCCTTGTTGATGAGCACATGGGTGCCCGGATAGACGTAAGGGTCACGCGATTTTGGCGTCATTCCGCAGCGACAGCCTTCGCGCCACGCAGGGCGCGGCTATAGGCGACAAGCTGGCGGCGACGCTCGTCATGCGGCAGCCGCTCGGCCTCGAAGCGCGCGAACAGCGCCTCTTCTTCCGGCGTCAGAACCATGCCCTCGCAGGCGAGCGAGGCCCGCGCTTCGGCGAGGTTGAATCTGGCGGCGGCGAGTTCTTTGTCGTCAAGC
>JANLPP010000338.1:0-1715 GCA_031367295.1 Hyphomicrobiales bacterium
CCAGTGTTCAAGGTGATCATCACAGGCGCGCTGCGCCGGTCGCAACGGGCGGCCACTGCAACACGCTGGCGCTTCATCCGCCGGGCCGTGCGCCGCGTGATTGCATCGAATGCCTGCTGGCCTGGAGTTTTGGATCCAGCCATGCAGCCCTCTCCAGCGTCCGCAAATCGCCGCCAGCGCTGCCGCTATGGCCGCGCCGGCCGCAGCTATGTCGAGCGTCCGGAATCCGGCCTGCTCAACCATGACAACCGGCCCGCCCTCGCAGTTCAATTCAAATTTCGCCCGCGCTCCGTCCCGCCCGGACATGCGGCGGTGGGTGATCATTGGGATAGATCACGATACAGATAAAAACCTGGTTGTATGTGCAGGTTATCAGGCTCGCGGCGCAGACTTACCCGCCCCTTGAAAGCTTGTGATGCGGATGGGTTGTCGCATGGCTTCACAATCGTTTTGGGTGAAACTGCAAGTCTGCGTGGCCTGGCGCGGCGCGGCGCGCCTCACCAGCCGGCGTCAATGGCGAGGTTTTGCCCGGTGATCATGTCGGAGGCGGGCGAGGCGAGGAAGAGCACCAGCTCCGCTACGCTCGCGGCCTCAATCCTGAACTTCAGACACTGGTTTTCGATAACCCAGTCGCTGTACTGCTTGAGCCGGTCGCCGAACACCCGCGTTTCAGCGTCAGACACGACAGCGCCGGGGGAAATGGCGTTGACCCTGATCCCGAACGGACCCAATTCGCGCGCCAGTGATTTTGTCAGCCCGAGGAGTGCGCCCTTCGAGGCGACATAGGGCACATAGCCATCCCACCTGCCGTTCAGCGTGAGCGAACAGAAGTTGATAATCTTGCCATAGCGCTTCTGCTTCATGCCCGGCGCAACCGCGCGCGTCAGCGCGAAGGCGGCCGACGAGTTTACGCGTATCTGGTCCTCATATTCCTCAAGTGAGAACGCTTCGAAAGGCTTATTGACGATCAACGCCGCGTTGTTGATCAACACATCGATTGCGCCGCGCTCGGCGATTAGCGCTTCAATGCGCGCTTGCGATGCGGCGAGGACGTTCAGATCCTGTCCCACATAGAGCGCAGACGCGCCGGTCGCTGCGGATATCGACGCGGCGAAGGCGGGGCCGTCTTTCATGTCCGGCAGGTCAAGCAGCAAAAGCTGCGCGCCGGCCTTTGTCAAAGTTTGCGCCTGGGCGCGTCCAAGCGTGCCAAGGGCGCCAGTGAGGAGAACTGTTTTCCCGGAGAGCGGACCTTGTGTCATCGCGGTGTCTCAGCGCATTTCATTGTCTACAAATACTCATGCACTTCATCAATTGATGTCTGCGCCGCCGGCTTGTCAAAAACGATCTCGCCGCGCGCCATGGCGACAACGCGGTCGCAGGACTGGAACACGTGATGCATGTTGTGGCTGATAAAAATCCCTGTCACGCCCTGCGCTTTCAGGCCCTTTACAAAACCGATCACCTTGCTGGTTTCCTTGACGGAGAGGTGGTTCGTCGGCTCGTCAAGGATCAGCAGTTTCGACTTGAAATGCATGGCGCGGGCAATGGCGACGCCCTGCCGCTGGCCGCCGGAAAGCTCGCCGACCAGCGCGTCCGGCGAGCGCAGATGCAGGTCGACATTGGCGATGGCCTTGATGCTTTCCGCCGCCATCCGGCGCTGGTCCATGATGCCAATGCCGCCGATTGCAAAGCGCAAAGGCTCGCGCCCGATAAAC
>JANLPP010000345.1:0-5084 GCA_031367295.1 Hyphomicrobiales bacterium
CCGGCTTTGACCATGCACTGGCGCGCCGAGGGGCGGCACGAGTATTCGGTGCTCGCCTTCGTGCCGGGGTCGCGCCCGCTTGACCTGTTTGAGCCCTCGCGCAAAGGCAAGGGCAAGCTCTATGTGCGGCGCGTGCTGATCACGCAGGACGCTGACCTGCTGCCGGGCTGGCTGCGTTTTGTGCAACTGGTGGTCGACAGTGCCGACATGCCGCTGAACGTGTCGCGCGAAATGATCCAGCAAAGCCCGGTGCTCGCCGCGATCAAGAAAGGCGCGACCAGCCGCATTCTGGCCGACCTGACAAAGCTTGCCGAGAATGAGCCGGAGAGATTTGCCGGCATCTGGGAGAATTTCGGCGCGGTCATGAAAGAGGGTCTTTATGAAGACCCCGAGCGCCGCGACCCATTGTTCAAGCTGGCGCGGTTTGCCTCGACAACCGAGCCGGAGGTCAAGCGCACACTCGCCGATTATGTGAAGGCGCTGCGCCCGAACCAGACAGCCATCTATTATCTGGTTGGCGAAGACCTGAAGCGCCTCAAGGCCAGCCCGCAGCTGGAGGGTTTTCGCGCCCGGGGCATTGAGGTGCTGCTGCTGCCAGACGCGGTGGACGCGTTCTGGGTGACCAACAGCGTTGGCTTTGACGGCAAGCCGTTCAAGTCGGTGACGCAGGGCCAGGCGGACATCAAGCTGGTGCCGCTGGCCGAGGGCGCGGCTGATCCTGCTGCCGTGGAGACCGACGCAGCGACAGCGACGCTGTTCGCCTTCATCAAGGAAAAGCTGGCGGACACTGTCGCTGACGTGCGCGCCTCCGACCGGCTGTCGCAAAGCGCGGCGTGTTTGGTGGCCCCGGAATTCGGCATGGACCGGCGGCTGGAGCGCATCCTTGCGACGCAGGGCGGCGGTCGCGAAATAACCAAGCCGGTGCTGGAGCTGAACCCCGGCCATGCGCTGGTCGCCTCGCTCGCTGCCCGCTTCAAGAGCGGTGGAGATCAGGCGCTAGTGGAGGATGCCGCCTGGCTGCTGCTCGACGAGGCGCGGGTGATGGATGGCGAACAGCCGGTCGACGCGGCGGCCTTTTCGGCAAGACTGGCGCGGGTGATGGGCAGGGCGCTGGGGTAGCGCCGCCCGCGCGGCCAGCATTGAGAGGAGACGGCCCTGCCGCAATCCGCCGGAACGCCGCTGACATCCTTCATCATGCCGGCCTGCGCCGCGCAGGACAGTGTTGGCGCGGCGGTTGCCAGCCTCATCGCCTTGCGCGAGCCGGACTGGGAAGCGGTCATCGTCTCTGACGATGGCGTTGATTATCTGGCTTTGCTCGCCGGGCTTGGCATTGCGGACAAGCGCCTGCGCATGGTCTCGACCGGACGTGTGGCCTCCGGCTGCCACCGGGCGCGCAATAGCGGACTGGCGGCGGCGCGCGGCGATTTTGTGACGCAGCTTGACGCGGACGACACGGTGACGCCAAATCGCCTGACGCGCCTGCTGCCGCTGGCGGCGGAATTTGGCGCGGCGGCCGACAATCTGGTGGTGGTGGATGCGGGCAGCGGGGCGGTGCTGCGGCAGGCTCTGGGCGAGACGCAGGGCGTTGTCTTGCTGAGCGGCGCCGACATCGTCGCGCTGTCAACGCCGCTCGTGCCGCTGGTGCGCCGGGACCATGTGCTGGTGCGGGCGGAGGGCGTCGAGCATGCGGAAGATGTTATTGCCAACCTTCAGCTCGTGGCGCGCATCGGCCGCCTGCCAGTCACGCCGGAGGCGAGTTACAGCTATCGTATCCGCGCCAACTCAATTTGCCACAGCCCGGGCGCGGCGGCGGCGTTCGAGGCGGCTTATTCAGACTATCTCGACCGGCTCGACAGCGGCGACGGCTTTGGCTTGCCCTATGAACTGCGCGAATCCGCACGCGCCGCCGTTGTGGAAAAGCGCGAGGTGAACCGGGGCTTTGCAGTGGCGGTCGCAGCGGGGTTTGCGGGGACGTTTCAGCATTATGTGCGGCAGGCGGAGCGCTAAACAGGTTAGGTTCGCTGCGGCATCTGTTTAGGGATGGCGGCAAGGCGCAGCAGCATGATGGTTAAGTCTGAAACATTGCGCCGCGTCATGCGCCTGATCATGGCCGCCTTTTATCTGGCGATCGGCGTTGTCCACCTCGGTGCACCGGACGCCTTCCTGCCGATCATGCCCGAATGGGTTCCAGCGCCCCGCGCCGTGGTGCTGGCGAGCGGTGCCTGCGAAATAGCTGGCGCGCTGGCGCTGCTGAACACGCGGCTGCGCCGCGCCGACGGTATCATGCTGGCGCTCTACGCAGTTTGCGTGTTCCCCGCCAATATCAAGCACGCGTTTCAGGGGGGTGGTCCTCGAGGCGCTGCCATCCTCCGGGTGGTATCACGGCCCAAGGCTGGCGATGCAGCCGGTGCTGGTGTGGTGGGCGCTGTTTACAGCGGGATGGTGACGTGGCCGGGGCGGGAGCGGGAGCCGCCTCACGTCCAATCTTCAAAAATCTCGGCAAAATTGAAGTGGCCGGGGAACAGGGCATGCACTGTCACGTGATTCCGCTGTTCGTCAAAGTCATAAAAAATAGCGTACTCGTCGGAATAGCGAGGGCTCATCCGGAAAGAGCATCGGCGAAGCACAGGAGGAAGATACTCTCGTGATCGACAGCCTTCCGGGAAAGCCACAATATTGCGGATCAACTGTTCGACTCGGACAACCAATTCTATGGATTTTGGAGGGTTGTAGCGGGCGACATAAGCGCAATCGCAAACTGGGCGGCACCAATTTCCGAAACACAAGTCTGCGGGCGAAAAATTCTTCAGACAACCATCCGACAAGAATCTGATAAAGGGAACTTGTGGGCGGTTGCGACTTGCGGCAAGGTGCATGCTGCGCAATATGACGCTTCGAAAAGTGGAAGAACTTCGGAGTCGCGCCATTGACCGGGGCGGGGGAATTGGGAATAGCCGCACTTGTTGAGGAATTATTTTGCAAAGGATGTGCCGCTGTTCCCGACATGCTGCCTGCGCTTGAAAATCATACAAGCGACTCCGTTCGAGTTTGCGCCCTCAGAGTCTGTTTCGAAATTCCCTTCGGACCTCTTTGGCAGGCGCTCTGCCATCACGAAAGCTTCGGAATTCGGCACGGCGCCCTCGGTGATTGATCCAGATTGCGCCTCCTGACGGATCAGAACTAAATTTCGGAACAGCCTCCAAGCGACGGCGAAACGTCGGGGCATTGGACGCGCCAACGCGTTCGCCGTAGTGGATTTGACATGGATGACTTTGCAAACCGGCTCAAACTGGCGCACGCGATCATGCACGGCACCCTGATCGAGGCTGCGACATGAAGAAGGGCGCGCCGGTCAGCGCAGGACGAAAACCGCGCGGCAAGGCGCCCGATCCCGATGCGGCACCGGGCAATCATTCGGCGCGCATGCGCACGCGGCTGCGCGCGGCGTGGATGTACCATGTCGAGCGCATGACGCAGAACGAGATTGCCGACGCTTTGCGGACGGGGCGCGTGACAGTCGTGCGGCTGCTCGCCGACGCCGTAGCCCGCAATGAGATAAAGATCACCATCGAGGGGGAGCTTGCCGAACTCGTCGCCGCCGAACGGCGGCTGGAACGGCGCTTCAATCTCACCGAAGCTATCGTCGCCCCCATCGCCGGTCCTGCCTCCGACCGCACGCATGTCGTCAGCGCGGCGACCGGCGCCTTTGTCAGCGATTTTGCCCGCGCCGGCATGCGGCTCGGGGTTGGCTGGGGACGCACGCTGATCGAATCGCTCGCGTTCATGCCGTCGCGCCAGCTTGCCGATTTCACTGTCGTTTCGCTGCTTGGCGGCATCACCGAGGCGCGCCGCTTCAACCCTTCGGAATACGCCTGGCAGCTGGCCAAGGCGTTTGGCGGTGAGTGTTATTTGCTGGCCGCCCCCGCCCTCGTCGACAGCCCCGAAACGCGTGCGACGCTGATCGAGAAATGTGGCCTCGACCGTATTTTCCAGTTGGCCACTGAGCTTGATGCCGCGATTTTCTCGGTCGGCGGCATGCTGCCAAGCGCTACCATCTACCAGTCGGGCTTCATGACGGATGCGGACCGGCGCTCGCTGACCGCCAGCGGTGCCGTCGGCGACCTGCTCTATCACTTCTATGACGCCGGCGGCGCGCTGGTCGGTCACCCGTTGAACGACCGTGTCATGTCGATCCCGGTCGAGACTATCCGCGCCATTCCGCAGCGTATTCTCACGTCGGGCGGCGGCGAAAAAACCGCAGCGCTGCTCGGCGCGATCAAGCTCATCCAGCCGACCGTCTTCATCACCGATGAACTGACGGCAAAGGAGCTGCTGACCTTGGCGGGTACCGCCTGACAGACGGCGGCAATTCGTCATTGGGGTGGCGATTGACTTGACTCGACAAAATTGCTGAGTGTACAAATCACTTATAAAATGAGAGTAAGTTCATTCTCTCGCCGCTTGTCCAAAGTCCTTGAAGAGCGCTTATCATGGCGGGCGGGAATTCTCGGGATGGTGTGACCTGGCGTCCCGGCGACTCCAAAAAGACCAAGTCTCATCGAGGAGGAAACAACAATGCCCCTTATCAAGCCTCCCGGCTATTCACGCCGGTCATTCCTGAAATCGTCGGCCGCAAAGGGCGCTGCGCTCGCGGCGGGCGCCAGTGGCATATCGCTGTTCAATATCAACCGCAGCTTTGCCGCGATGAAGAACCCCGCCGACATCCTGGCCACGATCAATGTCGGCAACAAGGTCAACAAGGATTACCGCGCCCAGTACAAGCTCGGCGACAATGACCTGTTGTGGGATCCCAAAAAAGACTGGATACGCACGGTTGACTGGGAAGCGGTGCGCAAGGAACATGCGGGCAAGACGGTGCGCTTCGCCATCGGCGCGGCTGACGCGGATTCGGCCAAGGACGAGACGTTCACCGAGCTTTCGGGCATCAAGGTCGAGCTCGTGCCGATCCCGGACGACAGCATGTATGACAAGGTCGTCGCCGAATTCCTCGGCGGCAAGGCGTCGTTTGACGCGCTGCAGTTTTTTTCGCCCTGGCTTGGCGATTTCGCCGCCCAGGGTTTCCT
>JANLPP010000352.1:0-5879 GCA_031367295.1 Hyphomicrobiales bacterium
GCAAAAAGATGCCCAAAACAAAATCCGCCATTTGCTGAAGGGCGAGCGCGCCCAGCCCCATGAGGCATAGTGGCCAGACCCGCATCTCCAGGCCAAGACGCACGGGCAGGCTGCGCGCCGCAAGGAAAATGACGATGGCCATCAGCGGCGCTTCACAGGCAACCGCATATGTCTTGCCCACTTGCGGCTCCAGCCATAGCACACGCACGGCACCGAAGCCGAACCCAGCAGCAAAGACAATTGCGAAATAGCTGAGCGATGAGAGTACGACCCGTCTCATGGAGTATGCTTCCGTATCGGCCCCTGCGATTATGGCTGCGAGGCGGCTGCGTGCCTGATTGTCACTGGAGCAGAAATGACCAGAGTTTTACCCGGAACCAGCGCCCGCAAGGCATTGAGAATAACCGCCACGTCAATGACCTCCTGCGTCAAGGCCCCGGCCACCGGCGGCAAGAACCCCAAGGCTGCAACCAGCATTGCGGCGAATGACAGGGACATGCCAACGCCAATGCTTTGCATGGCAATGGCGCGGGCGCGCCGGGCAATCACCACCGCCTCCCCGACGCGCCCGAGATTATCGACGAGAATGACCACATCGGCAGCTTCGGTGGACGCGCTCGCGCCGCGCGCGCCCATGGCGATGCCGATGGCGGCGGCGGCCAGCGCCGGGGCGTCGTTCAGGCCATCGCCCACCATTAACGTGGGATTGAGGCGCTGTTCGGCCGTTACGATCTCTACCTTTTCAGCCGGAGTCTGGTGCGCGAACACGGCATCGAGACCAAGCTTTGCTCCAATGGGTTCGGCAATGTCCGCCCGGTCACCCGTCACCATGACAATGCGCGCTATTCCTGCGGCCCGCAGGGCATGTACGGCCTCCGGCGTTTCGGGACGCAATTCATCGCCAAACAGCAGCACAGCCGCCACCTGCGCATCGACTGACACATAAATCCGCAGCGCGGCAGCGGGCGCTGTCTGGTCCAGCACTTGCGCACCGTCGCCGGAAGTCGGCATCATCTCCCTTGATCCGGCGCTGACCGTGTGACCTTCAACTTCCCCCGCAATGCCAAAGCCCGGCGTTTCCTTGACATTTTGCGGCATCGACAACCGCAGCCCCCTTGCAATTCCGGCGCTTACTATGGCTGTGGCAATCACATTGGGCGAGGCTTGTTCAAGCGAGGCGGCAAGGCGCAGGGCTTCGTTCGCGCTGAAAGCGCCGGCGGGAATAATGGACAGCAGCTTTGCGCCGCCGACGGTCAGGGTGCCGGTCTTGTCGAACAAGACGGTCCTGGTGCGGGCCAAAGCCTCCAGCGGGCCACCGCCCTTGACGACAATGCCGCGCCCCGCGGCCTGGGCAACACCGGCGATAAACGCCACCGGGGCGGCAAGGATCAGCGGGCACGGCGTCGCGGCCACCAGCACGGCGATGGCGCGGACGGGATCGGCGGAAAAATACCACGCCAGCCCGGCCACCAGCAGCGTTACGGGCAACAGCAGCAGGGCAAAGCGGTCCGCCAGCCGGATAAACGGTGCCTTGGCTGTCTGCGCCGCGCTCACCATGCGCACGATGCCGGCGTAAGTGCTGGCGCCCGCCTTTGACGTCGAATGCATCTGGAATGTTTCACCCGCATTCAACGCGCCGCTGCGCAGGATGGCGCCAACGGCATGGCGCACCGGGAGAGGCTCGCCGGTCAGGGCGGATTCATCAATCAAGGCAAGCGGTGTCGTCAGAACGCCGTCAACCGGGATGATTTCGCCCGCGCGCACCAGAATGGCGTCGCCAATGGCGACTTCATTGACTGGTATATCGGCAATCTGCTCTGCATTGATACGATGGGCAATGCGCGGGGCGCGGTCCACCAGCGATGTCAAATCCCGCTGCGCGCGGGCTATGGCAAAATCCTCCAGCAAATTGCCGCCGGTATACATCAGGGCGACAACCGCGCCGGCCAGTTCCTGCCCGACGAGCAGCGCGCCTGTCATGGAGACAAGCGCGACCGCATCGACGCCCATGCGTCCCTTGATGAAATCGCGCAGAATGAAAAACGACAGCGACAGGATGACAGGGATTGTGCCCGCAGCCCAGGCGCGCCCGGCAGCCAGATCCTGGCCATAGGCCCAGAGCGCCAGGCCCGCAAGCAGTCCGATGATAGCCGCCGCAAACAGCGCCAGGCGCACATGCCGCTCGCTGACCAGTATCATTGTCTCCCCCCTCCGTGCGGCGGCCCAGGGCATCAGCGCCGCGCTTCGCTCGGCGGCACCGCACGCGTCTGATCCGCTCGTGTGAACGCCGTCCCGCCAGCAAAGTTCCGGTCGCGCCTGCGCAATCATGGCCCTGCCATCCGCGCGCTGCTCGCCGCCGCTGCGTACTTTCCGAAGACAGCCTGCAGGGAACGCTGGCGCGAGTAACGGCGTTAGGCTGTGTATGCCCCAAAGCACGGCGCAGCCTGTTCGCCCGCGTCTGACCGCAAGGAAAAGCGTGGGCAGGGCACGCGGACGGTTCGCCGAAGACGTGATCAAGGCGCATACAACGGCGATCGCGACATTGCGCGATTGGCTCGCCAAGAGTGGCAAGTGAACGCTTTCATTGGGAGGACCAGAATGAGATTCACAATCAGCAAGACGTTTGAGGGCGGCTTCGATGTGGCAGTCGAACGCGTCACCGCAGCCTTGAAAAGCGAAGGCTTTGGCATCCTCACCGACATTGATGTCAAGGCGACGATGAAGGCGAAGCTCGGAATCGACGACTTTCCGCGCTACCGTATCCTCGGTGCCTGCAACCCGCCCATCGCCCACGCGGCGCTGGAAGCTGAGCCTGCCATCGGCGTCATGCTCCCGTGCAATGTCGTGGTGCGGGAGACAACACCGGGGAGCGTTGTGATTGCGGCCATTAATCCGGTCATGGCGATTGGCGCGCTCGGCAATCCCAAGCTCGCGCAATTGGCTGACGATGTTGCCGCGAGGCTGACGCGCGCGGTAAATGCCGCTTAGGACCGGGCCATTTCCGCCTGCGGCGAAATAGTTTTCCACACCAGAATTCTCGAGGTTGACACACCACCGTCGGTAATTTCGAAGTCAGCCGACACCAGAAAGGGAAATAACAATGCACAAGATGGACCCTGGAATGAAAACCGGCATTGAGGCGTGCCTGCGCTGCTATCAGGCGTGCCTTGGCGACGCCATGACCCATTGCCTTGAACTGGGCGGAGCCCATGTTGCGCCCGCTCATTTTCGCCTGATGATGACCTGCGCCGAAATCTGCCGCACTTCAGCGCATTTTATGCTCCTCAACTCCGAGCATCACAAGCATCTGTGCAAGGAATGCGCGGAGATTTGCACGCAATGCGCCGCCGATTGCGAAAAGCTTGGCGATATGAAGGACTGTGTTGCCGCCTGCCGTGCCTGCGCGGACTCGTGCCGGAAAATGGCGGCGTAATATTGCGCGAGGCGAACCGTTTGGTGACCCGGTTGATATTTTAGCTGTCTCAGCGGACGCGCGTTTTAACTTGCCAGGTACGCTAAATGTCTGGACATATCCTGTCCCGCTGGATAGGAGGGTGGGATGATACACGCGTCGCACCCGGATCTTACCAAGCGACTGAAACGCGCACACGGACACCTCGCCTCGGTCATCGGGATGATCGAGGCGGGGCGGCCCTGCGTTGACCTCGCCCAGCAGCTGCATGCGGTTGAAAGAGCTGTCGCAATTGCCAAACGCGAGCTGGTTCTTGACCACATGGAGCATTGTCTCGGCGGCGAGGTCAGCAAAGCTGGTAAAATTGCCATGGGCGAATTCCAGGCGCTGGCGAAATATCTGTGAGGCCCGGAATGCTCGACACTATTCGCGATTGGCTTGGTTTCGGCGGAGTAAATCAATTTCACGGAAATGCGGGCCACGGACACGCAGGCGAACATGGCCATACCCATGGCGTGATCGACGCCAGTCTGGCATCCAGCGAGCGCGGCATCTGGGCCATCAAGTGGTCCTTCGTCATCCTCGTGATAACAGCTGCCTTTCAGCTTGCGGTGGTTTTTGTGTCCGGCAGCGTCGCGCTTCTGGCGGACACCATTCACAACATTGCCGACGCGACGACTGCCATCCCGCTTTGGTTTGCGTTTATGCTGGCGCGGCACAAACCGTCGAAAACCTTCACCTACGGACTGGGACGTGCCGAGGATCTGGCGGGCATACTCATTGTGCTTATCATCCTGTTCAGCGCGCTGGTCGCTGGATATGAGGCGACTTTGCGCCTCCTTCATCCGCAACCGGTTCAGCAGCTTGGCTGGCTGGCGGCTGCGGGCATTATTGGCTTTCTGGGCAATGAGATTGTTGCCGTTTTCCGCATCCGCATCGGGCGGCAGATGAACAGCGCAGCGCTGATCGCGGACGGCTATCACGCCCGTACGGACGGGTTCACCAGTCTTGCCGTTGTCCTTGGCGCGATTGGCGTCTGGCTCGGCTATCCGATGGCGGACCCGGTCATCGGCCTGATCATCACCGTGGCGATTCTCGCCATCGTCTGGCAGTCCTCACGCTCGGTCCTCACCCGCATGCTCGATGGCGTCGAGCCCGGCGTGGTCGAGGAAATCTATCACGCTGCCGAACATGTGCCTGGCGTCACTCAAGTAGTGGAGGCCAGGGCGCGCTGGCTCGGGCATGAGCTGCACGCCGATGTGACCATAGCCGTCGATGACAGTCTGCTGCTGTCGCAAGCCAACACAATCGCCGCAGCGCTGCAAGCCGAATTGCTGGGCCATATGCCTGCACTCCGGGTGGCGAATGTCCGTTTTGCCATAGCTGCGGACGCGGCAGTCGATGCAGTTTTGGCCAGCAAATCTGCGCATCACCACGCGCCGGAGCCCTTCCAGTTCGATTGCGCGCTTGCCAGGGGGCTGCTTGAAATCGTGGACACGCCTGAGGGCGAGCGCATGCGCCTTATGTTAGCGCACCAGGCCGAAGGTTTGACGGCGGTTGTGGAGATCGAGCGCCCGGGCGGGAAGCGGGAAGCGCTTGAGCTTTTGCCGATGCAGGGCGATCACAGCCGCTACCTCAGCACGTTTGCGCCGTCCGAGCCGCACGAATTCCGCGCCGCCCTGCGGTTTTCTGCAGGAGATAAAACGGCAACGCTGCCGTTCCGGATGAAAGAGCCGGATGACCATCATCATTGACGACCGGAACTTGCGCAGATGCAGAAAACGCATGCGGCCAGCGACCCATTGTTAATCGTGTTTTTAGAAAATTAGAAGACAATGTTGGGACCGTTGACGCAGGTTTTTTGGTTTTTCACTTTAGAGCGATATGTCGCAAGACTGAAGCACTTGTTAGACCCGGACTTGAGTCTGTCGAAATCCAAACGTGTGTCTGGCAGACCCCCTCATCTGCCCACGCTAACTGCCTGCAAGCTCCTGGACAGCTCTTGCCCAGCTTTCCTGCGAAACAGTCTGCGCCCAAGCCAAATTGCTTTCCTGCGCAATCGGCGCTGCGTGTCCGAAATAATACCCAGCACTGGGCGAAGCATGCATGCTTGGGCGCGCGGCTTCAATTCAACCAGGGCTTCTTTCAGCAGTCCAAGATCGTGATTGCGGCCAAGCAGTTTGCGCAGCCGCTCAAGGTGCCTCACGCGTTTGGCCATTCCGCCGGCGTCAAGAAACGCGATCTGGTATCGGTGCAGAACTGCCGCGCGCCGAAAATTGTGAAGCGCTTTGGCGGATGCATGCGCGCGCTTCCTCGGACGAAGCGCCCGCGCCTCGCGAAAAGCTTTTTGCGCCCGCTTTATGATGTCTTTGCCTGAACTGGAATCAATCACAGAGGCCTGAATCGAAGCCAGCGCGCGATCGAGTCCGGCAGCCTGCGTCTTCAAGATTGTTGTATCGGGGTCGAT
>JANLPP010000353.1:0-17288 GCA_031367295.1 Hyphomicrobiales bacterium
CGACGTAATCCTCAAACCGCCGCACCTTGATTGGCCCGGGCGACAGGAAGCGGTGGCCATAGGTGATGTTGCCCGAAACAATGCCGCCCACTTCAAACCGTACGATCTCCGGCTCCTCGGTCTCCGGGCCAAACAGACACACAATCGACTGCAGCGGCCGCACCCAGCGCAGCGCGTCCGGCGAGGCCGAAGCCGCGCCCCAGCGCATCGACTTTGGCCACGGGAAAGTCCGCACAATCCCCGGCAGAATCTCGGCCAGCACCTCCGGTGTGACGCGCCCGGCGCGGGCGATGACCGCGACGTAGAAATCGCCCTTTTTCACATCGTTGACCAGCGTGGCCTCGGCCAGAGACGCGATCCCCGCCCCCTTCAAAAACCCCTGGATCGCCCCCTCGGGCGCGCCGACGCGCGGCCCCTTGCGCTCTTCGCGCGTGTCGCTCTGGCGGGCAGGCAGGCCGGCGATGTGCAGCACGAGGCGGCGCGGCGTCACAAACGCCTGCGCGCCCTCATAGAGGATGCCGCGCTCCACCAGCGCGCCAGTCACAAGCTTTTGCAGCGCGGCGGCGGCGTCCGCCTGCATGCGGGCGGGGATTTCTTCGCAGAACAGTTCAAGCAGCAGGTCGGGCATGCGCGTCTGGTTTTCTTTGCGGCGTGGCGGAAAGGGGCGTCGCAGGTTTGGATAGTCAGTCCGCACGCACTTTGCCAGTGTTTTTGGCGATGGTGGCTGCGTAGCTCCTGTTCCGGATGTGCGGGCTGGCTAGCGCAGCCGCTCCAGCACGCTCACATAATTGGCCACCGCCGCCCCGCCCATGTTAAAAATTCCGCCAAGTTTTGCGCCCGCCACCTGCATGCCGCCGGGGGCCTCGCCGCACAGCTGCATCGCGCTGAGGGCGTGCATCGACACGCCGGTTGCGCCGATGGGATGGCCTTTGGCCTTCAGCCCGCCCGAAGGATTGACCGGCAGGCGGCCGCTCATGTGGGTCAGGCCGCTGGCAATTGCATCCGCGCCCCGGCCTCTGGGCGCAAGGCCCATGGCCTCGTACTCAATCAGTTCGGCGATGGTGAAACAGTCATGGGTTTCCACAAACGACAGGTCTTGCAGCGTGATCCCCGCCTGATCCAGCGCGCGCGCCCAGGCCAGCGCGCAGCCTTCAAACTCCAGTATGCTGCGCTTCGACAGGGGCAGAAAATCCTGCACATGCTGTTGCGCCCGGAACACCACAGCCCGGCGGGCAGACAGCGCCGTGTCAACATCGCTGATCACCAGTGCCGCCGCGCCGTCGGAAACCAGCGAACAGTCGGTGCGCTTCAGCGGCCCGGCGACGAAGGGGTTTTTGGCGCTTTCCTGCCGGCAGAACTCATAGCCGAGGTCTTTGCGCATCTGCGCATAGGGGTTGGCGACGCCGTTCTTGTGGTTTTTGGCGGCGATCATGGCCAGCGCGTCCGACTGGTCGCCGTAGCGCTGAAAATACGTCGCGGCGATCTGGCCAAATACGCCGGCAAAGCCGCCCGGCGTTTCGCCCTCTTCGGCAAGGTAGGACGCGCGCAGCAGGTTGCGGCCAATCTCGGGGCCAGGTGTGCGCGTCATCTGCTCGGCCCCCACCACAAGCACACGCCGCGCCCGCCGCGCCTCCACCAGTGTCACCGCATTGAAAACCGCCGCGCTGCCGGTGGCGCAGGCGTTTTCCACGCGCGTTGCGGGCGTGAAGCGCAAACCGGCGTCCGCCTGCAACACCAGCGAGGCGGTAAAATCCTGCGGGGAAAAACCGGCATTGAAATGGCCGAGCACGACGGCGTCTATGTCGCGCGCCGCAACACCCGCATGCAGCAGCGCGGCGCTGGCGGCCTTGACGATCAGATCCTCAAGCGTCTCGGCGTCATGCCTGCCAAACGGCAGATGCGACCAGCCAATAATGCATGCCGTCATGTTAATCTCCTGTCACACAAGTGCGATTTAACAAATTTCTGTGCTCGCGCCTATGCTATTTCGCCGCAATTTATGCTACAAGTGCTTCGCTGCCCAGCTGCAAGACTGTCCAATCTCGCGACGGACCGTTCGGACAGGGCCGCAACACACGAGGTCCATGCGTGCGATCGAGCCGCTTTCACCAGACGCGAGTTGTCAAGTGATGAAACTCACTTTGCGGAAATATGGCGTGGCGCTTGCGGCTGCCTGCAGCCTGCTTGCCGCGCTGCCCGCCAGCGCCACACCGCACCTGGTAGTGGACGCCGACTCGGGCGATGTGCTGTCGCAGGAACAGGCGACGCAGACCTGGTTTCCCGCCTCCATCACCAAGCTGATGACCGTCTATGTGGCGCTCAAGGCCGTGCAGGCAGGCCGGGTGACAATGGACACGCCGCTCACGGTTTCCCAGCGCGCGGCACGCCAGGCGCCCTCAAAAATGGGCTTTCATCCCGGCATCGAGGTCACGCTCGACAATGCGCTGAAGATGCTGATGGTCAAATCCGCCAATGACATAGCGGTGACCATCGCCGAAAATATTGGGGGCTCGGTTGACGGTTTTGCCGCCGAAATGAACCGCCAGTCCGCCAGTCTGGGCATGCGCGAGTCGCATTGGGTCAACCCCAACGGCCTGCCCGACACGCGGCAGGTGACCTCCGCGCGTGACATGGCGCTGCTGGCGCGGGCGCTGCTGCGGGAATTTCCCTCGCAGCGGGAGCTGTTTGGCATCGGCGCGCTGAGCCTGAACGGACGAATCATCCAGACGCATAATGGCTTGCTGGGACGGTATCCGGGCGCGGATGGCATGAAGACCGGCTTTACCTGCGCGGCGGGTTTCAATGTTGTCGCCAGCGCCTCGCGCGCCGGGCGGCGACTGATTACCGTGGTGCTGGGCGCGCCCTCGGCCAAGGACCGCACAGCCAAGGCAGCCTCCCTGTTTGACAAGGGCTTTGGCGGCTGGGGTAGTGGCCAGTCAGTGAATACGCTGGCGGCGGCGGGGACCGGCGAGGCGCCGGACATGCGCGGCTCGGCCTGCACGCGGCACGGGCGGGGTGGCTGGGCCAGCGAGTTCGAAGACTTTGACATTCCCCTGTCCGCAATCAGCCAGGAACTGACAAAAAACCCGCAGATGGAGTTTATTCTGGAGCAAGCGGGGACCTTGAAGCGCACCGCTTCGTCCGCTGGCGGCCGGGAGGTGGCCTCACGATCGCGCCCGCAGTTCACCCCAGTGGAAGTCTACATTGGCCGCGCGCCCGGCTGGTCGGGTGCTGTGGCAAAGATGGTGCCAGAAAAACCTCAGGTGGAGAGCGAGCCAGCAGCGCCAGCTGCCGAAACCACCACGGCCTATGCACCGCTCGCCCGCACTGCAAAAGTCCCCGCAAGCGACGATGCGCCAATGGCCTTGACCGGGGCACTGGCAACGCCGGATGACCCCAAGGCCTCGCTGGATGACCCCAAGGCAGCGCGCGCCAAGGCCGCCAAGGCGAAGCTGACGGCCAGCCTGGCCAAGCCGCAGAAAAGCAAGCCACGCGCGGCAGTGCTGACTGAAACGCCCGCGCCTGCCACAAAAAAGCTGGCGACCAAGCAAAAACCGAAGCCCGGGGCATAATGACCGCTCTGGAGGGAGGCGAGGCGGGCACCCCGCCCGCCCGCACCGCGTCGGCAGGCGCGGTCATGCTGCTGGGATCGGCGGCCTGCTTTGGCCTGAACATTCCCTTTGCCCGCCTCGCTGCGGCGCTGGGTGTGCCGGGTCCGCACCTCGTGGTGTTTCGCGTTGCGGTCATGCTCGCGCTGCTGTCCGCACTGGCGGCTGCCAGCCGACTTTCCCTGCGCGTGGCGGCGCGCGAACGGCCAGCCCTGCTGGCTCTGGCGCTGGTGTCGGCGCTGCTGGGCCTCGCCTATATTTCCTCCGTCAGTTTCATTCCTGTCGGCATTGCTGTGCTGATTTTTTACACGTTCCCGCTACTCATCGTAGCGGCAACGCCTTTTGTAGATGGAACCCGGCTGCCTGCCTCGCAGGTTGCAGCCTGTGTTGTGGCATTTGCCGGAATAGCGCTGGCGATCGGACCAGGTCTGGGCGTGCTGGACTGGCGCGGGCTGGCCCTCGCGGGGCTTGCCAGCTGCGCGGCTGTGGTCCAGTTTTTTCTGGCCGCGCGCGCGCCGGGCGGCGGCGGCGTCACCACGATATTCTGGATTCACGCGACTATCCTGCCTGTCTGCATCGCCATCGCTGCTGTCTTTGGCGGGTCCGTGCAACTGGCGAATTTCGAGGCAGCGGCCGCGCCGGTTGGCTGGACGACGCTGTTCTATCTCACAGGGGTTGTCCTGCAATTCCGCGGCCTGAGCCAAAGCACCGCCGCCGCCGCCGGACTTGTCTATTGTCTTGAGCCGATAGTCGCTGTCTCGTTTGCCGCGTGGCTGCTGGACGAGCGGCTCTCCCCTGTCCAGTATCTGGGCGGCGCGCTGGTGCTGCTTGCAGTGGGGGTCAGCATGCTGTCGAGTCACAAGCGGGTGGAGGCTACCACATGACAGGGGAAAACCCGCTGCACCGCAAACCGCCGCCGCCCATTCCCCTGAGCGTGCTCACCGGTTTTCTGGGCGCGGGCAAAACCACGCTGCTCAACCAGCTGCTCAAAGACCCGGCGCTTGCCGACACGGTAGTGCTGATCAATGAGTTTGGCGAGATCGGGCTCGATCACCTGCTGGTCGAAAGCGTTGCCGACGACATGATTCTGCTGGCCTCCGGCTGCCTGTGCTGCACCATCCGCGGCGATCTGGTCACCGCGCTGGAAGACCTGCTGAAGCGGCGCGACAATGGCCGCATGGCGCCATTCCGCCGGGTTATTGTCGAGACGACCGGCCTTGCCGATCCCGCTCCGGTGCTGCACACGATCATGTATCATCCCTACCTGATGCTGCGCTACCAGCTTGACGGCGTGATCACGGTTGTTGATGCCATCAACGGCCTTGCCACGCTGGACGCGCATGAGGAGGCGTTGCGCCAGGCTGCGGTTGCTGACCGTCTGGTGATCGCCAAGAGCGATCTGGCGCAGTCGGCCGGGCAGCTTGCGGATTTGGCGGCGCTGCGGGATGCGCTGGCCACACTCAACCCCGGCGCGCGCCTGCTCGATGCCGCGCTTGGCGAGGCACAGGCCGCGCGGCTGCTGGACGCGGGCCTCTATGCGCCGGACCGCAAGACCGCGAATGTGCGCGCCTGGCTGAACGCCGGGGCCTATGGCAAGCCGCAGCCGCATCACCACCACGGCGACGCGCACAGCCATGATCATGGCAAAGGGCAGGACCCGCATGACATCAACCGGCATGATGCCAATATTCATGCATATTGCCTGACCAGTGACAGCGCGATCGCGCCCGAAGCCTTCGAGATGTTTCTCGATGTGATAGGCACAATGCACGGACCCAGGCTGCTGCGGCTGAAGGGCATTGTGGCGCTGGCCGATGACCTCGAGCGCCCGGTGGTCGTGCATGGCGTGCAGCACGTGTTTCACCCGCCGGTGCGGCTCGACGCCTGGCCAGACAGCGACCGGCGCACGCGCATGGTGTTCATTGTGCGCGACCTGCCGCGCAGTTTCGTCGACGGGCTATGGTCGGCATTGACCGGGGGTATTGCGCCGGACCGCGCCGACATGGCGGCGATGCGCGACAATCCGCTCGCGCCGGGCATGGGCGGGCTGCTGGGCTAGCGCCGCGGCGCTGGACCGCCTCTCTGGATCATGAATGTCCACACCCCGCCATCCATGCTCTGCGCGGCGATCCAGTCTCCAAGCTCGCGCACAAGGTTGGGAATATCCACTGCCGCGAGCGGGTCGCTGGCCCGCACCTCAAGCATTGCGCCGGCGTGCAGCGCCAGCAGCGCCTTGCGCGTGCGCAGCACAGGCAGCGGGCATCTCAGGCCGACAAGATCAAGGACGGCTGGCATTTGCAAAGTCATCCATGTTTGGGTTGGGCACTGGCGCGGCGGCACGATTGCGGTCACAATAGCCCCGATGCAAAGCCGGGCCAACCGGCTGCCACAGGAGGGAGACATGCCATGGGTCTGGTCGCGACGCTGCGAACCGAAATCGCCTATCTGCGCGGCTCGCTGCGGGCGCTGAAGCGCACCAAAGTCATCGCCGCCAATCCCACGACCACGATTCGTGACCTTTCTGAATCCCTGGCCGAACGCTATGCCGGGCGGGTTGCGCTGGTCTCCGAGCGCGAAAGCCTGACCTACCGGGACTGGAACGCCCGCGCCAACCGCTATGCCCGCTGGTTCGCCAGCATCGGCCTGCAAAAGGGCGATGTCATCGCGCTGCTGATGCCCAACCGGCCCGAATATATGTGCGTCTGGCTGGGCATTGCCAAAGCGGGCGGCGTGACGGCGCTGATCAACACCAACCTCACCGGCACATCGCTGGCCCATTGCATCAATGTCGTGTCCGCCAAGGCAATGATTGTCGAGGCTTCGATGGCGGCGCTGCTGGAGACCGCCCGGCCCCTGCTAACCTCAGACATTCGCATTTTCGCGCATGGCGAGGGCAGCGCGCATCCACGTGTTGACACGGCGGTGGACGCACTGTCCGACGCCAACCTGCCCGCCAGCGAGCGCGTGCCGCTGACGGTCGATGACAAATGCCTCTACATTTACACTTCAGGCACCACCGGCCTGCCCAAGGCCGCCAATATCAACCATTACCGCGTGCAGCTCGCCATGCACGGGTTTTCGGGCGCGACCGGGGCGCAGGCCAGCGACCGCATGTATGACTGCCTGCCAATGTATCACACGGTGGGCGGTGTGGTTGCGCCCGGCAGCGTGCTGACAGTTGGCGGCACCTGCGTCATCCGCGAAAAATTTTCGGCGCGCGAATTCTGGACTGACATTGTCAAACACCAGTGCACCATGTTCGCCTATGTCGGCGAACTGTGCCGCTATCTCGTTCACGCGCCGCCCGGCCCCGATGACCGGCGCCATGCAATCCGGCTGTGTGTCGGCAATGGCCTGCGCCCCGATGTGTTCGAGGCGTTTCGCGACCGTTTCGGCCTGCCGCATATTCTGGAGTTCTACGCTGCCACCGAGGGCAACTGCTCGCTGTTTAATTTTGACTCAAAAGCTGGCGCGGTCGGCCGCATTCCCAAATGGGCGGAAAAGAAATTCATCATCAAGATCGTGCGCTTTGATGTCGAGACCGGGCAGCCGGTGCGTGACGCGCAGGGTTTCTGCATTGAATGTGCGCCCGACGAGGTCGGCGAAATGGTGGGCGAAATCCTCAATGATCCCGCCCGCCCCAGCGCCCGCTTTGAAGGCTATGCCGACAAGGCGGCGACAGAGAAAAAAATCCTGCGTGATGTGCGCGCCAAGGGCGACGCCTGGTTCCGAACCGGCGACCTTTTGAAGAAGGATGCCAACCGCTATTTTTACTTTATCGACCGCATCGGCGACACGTTTCGCTGGAAAGGCGAAAATGTTTCCACGACCGAGGTGTCGGAAGCGATCACCAGTTTCCCCGGCATTGCCGAGGCCACCGTCTACGGTGTCACGGTTCCAGGCGCGGACGGGCGGGCGGGTATGGTTGCTGTGGTGCGAGACCCTGTGGTCCCCTTCGACCTTGCCGCCTTCCCGGCGCATCTTGCCGCGCACCTGCCTGACTACGCGCGCCCGCTGTTCCTGCGCTTTCAGGAGCAGCTGGAAATCACCGGCACCTTCAAACAGCGCAAGGTGGAGCTGGTGAAAGACGGTTTTGATCCGGCGCGAGTGAAAGATCCGCTCTATGTCTATGACGCGCGGGCGCGCCTGTTCACGGCAGTCGGCCCGGCAGAATTTGCCGACATCGCGAGCGGTGCGACACGGGTTTAGGGGCGCTCCCCGACCATTGGCTTCCAGTTGGCTTTGAGGCCGTGTGCGAAAGCCGGATGGCAGCCGACGTTCCCGCGTGGCCCAAAACTTGATGCTTTGTTAACGCGAGGTGCCTTTACGGCTGCGGCTGTCCTGTTTTGAGACAGTCCGCGCCGCACTGTCAGCCCGGCCCTCGCGGAGGCAAGCAATGAGCGTCACAACCGTCCCACATTGGCTGCGCGGCGCGAACGCGTTTCAGGCGCAGGCGGAGGCCCCGGCGCACCCGTCCGCACACTCGCCCGCTCGCGCACCGGCCAGCGGCATTCAGACCGAACTGGTCAATCTTGCGGCAGTAAGCCATTGCCGCGCTGACTGGGATGACCTGTGCGCCCGGGCGCTGGAACCCAGTGTTTTTCTTGAATCAGGTTTCGTGCTGCCAGCCGCGCTGCATATAGCTGTCAGCAAACGGCCACTTTTCCTGCTGGTCTGGCAAACGCCGCGCTTTGGCGCAGGACGGCGGCTGATTGGGCTGTGCCCCATCCAGCTGCCCGGGTTTGCCCGCACTGGCGCGGCCCGCGTCTGGCTCAGCAAACAGTCCTGTTCCGGCGCGCCACTGCTCGACAAAGACACGGCGGACGCAGCGCTGCGGGCCATGCTGGACCATCTGGGTGCACGCACGATTGGCGCGCCCGCACTGATGTTCACGAAGGTGCCGCAGGCAGGCAAATCCGCCGTCCTGATCCGTGCCCTTGCGGCGGCAACCGGGCGCAGGCTTGACCTGTCCGGTGTGCACGCACGGGCGGCGCTGACCGGCGGCCCGGTGGCAGAGGCGGCGTTCGACGCATTTGGCTCAGTTAAAAAGAACAAGGAGTTGCGCCGCCAGCGCCGCAGACTGGCTGATGGGGCCGCTGTGACCTTCGTGTCCATGTCTGCGGTGGAGGAGGTGCGCCCGGCGATCGAGGAGTTCCTGCGGCTGGAGGCCAGCGGCTGGAAGGGCAAATGCGGCACAGCCTTTCTTTCCAGTCCGGGGCAGGCAGCCTTTGTGCGCACGCTGACACGGGACCTCGCCCGGCAAGGCAAATGCCGCGTCGACATGCTGTTACGGGCGGGCCAGCCGGTGGCGATGGGCATTGTCTTGAGCAGCGCAGACCGTGCCGCGTTCTGGAAAACCACGTATGATGAAGATTTTGCCGCCCAGTCGCCCGGCGTGCAGTTGTGCCACGAAATCTCGCGCCAGCAAATGCAGGAGAGTGCAGTCTCCATCACCGATTCCTGCGCTATAGCCGACCACCCGATGATTGACAGCATCTGGCACGAGCGCATCGAGATCGCCGACATGCTGCTGTCGGTTGAGCAGGGCGCGCAGCCGCGATATTTCATCGCGCTCCTGCGGGTTAAGGCAGCAGGCCGTCTGCGGGCGCGGGCACGGCATGTGTTTTACAGGCTCAGCGGACGCAAGGTTTCCTGAACCGTCGCCGCCTGCCGCCTGCGGCAACCGTGCCGCCAGCACAGGGTTGCATGGCCTAAAACCATATGTTAGGTGACGCGCGCTTGCGGGGGTGAAGCGTGTTCGCGCGCCGCTATTTCCGTGCCCCAATCACAGCCTTAGGCGCAGAGGTTTTACGGCAGTGCCGTAATCACAAAACCCTCGTGGCGTCAGGGTCTTCGAGAGACGAAACGCGCGTGGCTCAGGACGAATCAATCGCAACGGGTGTCGCCGGCCGCTACGCCTCTGCTCTGTTTGCGCTGGCGCAGGAGCAGCGCTCGACGGACAAGGTCGCCGCCGACCTCATGGCATTCGATACGATGATCGCCACCGGCACCGACATGCAGCGGCTGGTGCGCAGCCCGGTTTTTACGGCTGAAGAACAGACCAGGGCGATCAACAAAGTCCTGGAAAAGGCTGGCATATCTGGCATCGCCGCCAATTTCATCCGCCTTGTCGCGGCCAAGCGCCGACTCTTCGCCGTTCGTGACATGATCAGGACCTATGGCGCACTGAATGACGCCGACAAAGGCGTGAGCCGCGCGGAGGTTACTGCCGCGCATGACCTGAATGACAGCCAGCTCTCCGCTCTCAAAGCGCAGCTTTCCGAAATCACTAAAGGCAAATCTGTCGAAGTCGCTGTCAAGGTCGATCCCGCCATCATCGGCGGCCTGATCGTCAAGCTTGGCTCGCGGATGGTCGATGGCTCGATCCGCACCAAACTCAACTCCATCCGCACACGTATGAAAGAGACCGGCTAATGGACATTCGCGCCGCAGAAATCTCCGCGATTCTCAAATCCGAAATCCAGAATTTCGGCAACGAGGCGCAGGTTACCGAGGTAGGGCAGGTTCTGTCCGTCGGCGACGGCATTGCCCGCGTCTACGGTCTTGACAATGTGCAGGCCGGCGAAATGGTCGAGTTCGAGAACGGCATCCGCGGCATGGCGCTCAATCTTGAGAGCGACAATGTCGGCATCGTTATTTTTGGCTCCGACCGCGATATTAAAGAGGGCCAGACGGTCAAGCGCACCGGTGCCATCGTCGACGTGCCGGTCGGCAAAGAGCTGCTGGGCCGCGTCGTGGACGCGCTCGGCAACCCCATCGACGGCAAGGGGCCGATCAAGACTTCGCGCCGCGCCCGCGTGGACGTCAAGGCGCCCGGCATTATTCCCCGCAAATCCGTGCATGAGCCGATGGCGACCGGCCTCAAGGCCATCGACGCGCTGATCCCGATCGGCCGCGGCCAGCGCGAGCTGATCATCGGCGACCGCCAGACCGGCAAGACGGCGGTGGCGCTCGACACGATTCTGAACCAGAAGCCGCTGAACCAGTCTACCGACGAGAAGGTCAAGCTCTACTGCGTTTATGTCGCCATCGGGCAGAAGCGCTCGACTGTCGCGCAGTTCGTCAAGGTGCTGGAAGAGCAGGGCGCGCTCGAATATTCGATCATCGTCGCCGCCACCGCCTCCGATCCCGCGCCGATGCAGTTCCTCGCGCCCTTCTCCGGCTGCGCCATGGGCGAATATTTCCGCGACAATGGCATGCACGCCGTCATGATCTATGACGATCTGTCAAAACAGGCGGTGGCCTACCGCCAGATGTCGCTGCTGCTGCGCCGCCCGCCGGGCCGCGAAGCCTATCCTGGCGACGTGTTCTATCTCCATTCCCGCCTGCTGGAGCGTGCCGCCAAGCTCAACGATTCGCTGGGCGGCGGCTCACTCACCGCGCTGCCGATCATCGAGACGCAGGCCAATGACGTGTCGGCCTATATTCCGACCAACGTGATTTCGATCACCGACGGCCAGATTTTCCTTGAGACCGACCTGTTCTTCCAGGGTATTCGCCCGGCGGTGAACGTCGGACTTTCGGTGTCGCGCGTCGGTTCTTCCGCGCAGACGAAAGCGATGAAGAAAGTCGCCGGCAAGATCAAGGGCGAGCTGGCGCAGTACCGCGAAATGGCGGCTTTCGCGCAGTTCGGCTCCGATCTTGACGCCACGACGCAGCGTCTGCTGAACCGCGGCGCGCGCCTGACCGAACTCTTGAAGCAGGGCCAGTTCTCGCCGCTGAAAATGGAAGAGCAGGTCTGCGTGATTTACGCCGGCGTCAATGGCTATCTCGACAAGCTCCCGGTCAATCGGGTGAAGGCTTACGAGGACGGGCTGCTGTCGATCCTGCGCACCAAGAGCGCGGCGCTGCTGAACTCGATCCGCGACTCGCGTGACCTGTCGGATGCCGATGGCGCGACGCTGAAGACGCTGGTTGAGACCTTCACCAAATCCTTCGCCTGAAGCCCTCTGAACTCAAAGACAGGGCGCGCCGATGCCGTCGTTAAAGGATCTCAGAAACCGCATCGCCTCGGTCAAGGCGACGCAGAAAATCACCAAGGCCATGCAGATGGTGGCGGCGGCAAAACTGCGCCGCGCGCAGCTGTCTGCCGAGGCCGCGCGGCCCTACGCCGAGCGCATGGAAAGCGTGCTGGCCAATCTGGCGGGGGGCATCGGCGCAGGCGGCCAGGCCCCGGCTTTGCTGGCAGGCAATGGCAAGGACCAGGTGCATCTCCTCGTCGTCTGCACCGCCGAGCGCGGCCTCTGCGGCGCGTTCAACTCGTCGATCGTGCGGCTGGCGCGCGAAAAACTGAACGCGCTGACCGCGCAGGGAAAAACCATCAAGATTCTCTGCGTTGGCAAGAAGGGGCATGACCAGCTCAAACGCCAGTACGAGAAGCAGATTCTGGAAGTCATCGACCTGCGCAGCGTCAAGCAGCTGGCTTTCATCAACGCCGATCCCATCGGCAAGAAAATCATCGCCATGTTCGAGGCGGGCGAGTTTGATGTCTGCACGCTGTTCTTCTCGCGCTTCAGGTCAGTGATCCAGCAGATCCCCACCGCTCAAAAGCTGATCCCGGCGGAAATTCCTGCCGCGAAATCGGCGGGCGGCGGCGCAACTGTCTATGACTATGAGCCGGACGAGGGCGAGATCCTGTCGTCGCTGCTGCCGCGCAATATCTCCGTGCAGGTGTTCCGCGCGCTGCTTGAGAACGCCGCGTCGGAGCAGGGCGCCCGCATGTCCTCGATGGACAACGCCACCCGCAACGCCGGCGAAATGATCAAGAAGCAGACGATCAAATATAACCGCACGCGCCAGGCGCAGATCACCAAAGAACTCATCGAAATTATCTCGGGCGCCGAAGCGCTCTGACCGGCACATAAAAGCGAGGACGAACCATGGAAACCACTGGCGCGCATGCGCACACCAACCGCTCGAAGGGCCATGTCACCCAGGTGATCGGCGCGGTCGTTGACGTGAAATTTGACGGCGAGCTGCCGGAAATTCTGAACGCCCTTGAGACCTTTAACAACGGCAACCGCCTTGTGCTCGAAGTAGCGCAGCATCTGGGCGAGCATTCGGTGCGCTGCATCGCGATGGATATTTCCGAAGGCCTCGTGCGCGGGCAGGAAGTCACCAACACCGGCGCGCCTATCATGGTGCCGGTGGGCGCGGGCACGCTCGGCCGCATCATGAACGTGATCGGCGAACCGATTGACGAGGCTGGCCCTATCATCAACGAGGGCCTGCGTCCGATCCATGCGCCCGCCCCAAGCTACGCCGAGCAGGCGACGGAAGGCCAGATTCTGGTCACCGGCATCAAGGTCGTCGATCTCCTCGCGCCTTACGCCAAGGGCGGCAAGATCGGCCTGTTTGGCGGCGCGGGCGTCGGCAAGACCGTGCTGATCCAGGAGCTGATCAACAATGTGGCGAAAACCCACGGCGGCTATTCGGTGTTCGCCGGCGTCGGCGAGCGCACCCGCGAAGGCAACGATCTCTATCACGAGTTTATTGAGTCGAAGGTCAACGCCAATCCGCACAAGCCCGACCCGAGCGTCAAGTCGAAATGCGCACTGGTGTTCGGCCAGATGAACGAGCCGCCAGGCGCGCGCATGCGCGTCGCGCTGTCGGGCCTCACCGTCGCCGAACATTTCCGCGATCAGGGCCAGGACGTGCTGTTCTTCGTCGACAACATCTTCCGGTTTACGCAGGCGGGTTCCGAAGTTTCGGCGCTGCTCGGCCGCATTCCCTCGGCGGTGGGCTATCAGCCGACACTCGCCACCGACATGGGCGCGTTGCAGGAGCGCATCACCACCACCAACAAGGGGTCAATCACCTCGGTGCAGGCGATTTACGTGCCTGCCGACGATTTGACCGACCCGGCGCCGGCGACGTCGTTCGCGCATCTGGACGCGACGACCGTGCTGTCGCGCTCGATTGCCGAAAAGGGCATTTATCCGGCGGTGGACCCGCTCGATTCAACCTCGCGCATGCTCACCCCGCAGGTTGTCGGCGAGGAGCATTATAACATCGCCCGCCAGGTGCAGCAGATTCTGCAGCGCTACAAATCCTTGCAGGACATTATCGCCATTCTGGGCATGGACGAATTGTCGGAAGAGGACAAAACCGCCGTCGCCCGCGCCCGCAAGATCGAGCGTTTTCTGTCGCAGCCGTTTGACGTCGCGGCGGTGTTCACCGGCTCGCCCGGCGTGCAGGTCAAGATCGAAGACACGGTCAAGGGTTTTAAAGGCATCTGCGAAGGCAAGTATGACCACCTGCCGGAAGCCGCCTTCTACATGGTCGGCACGATTGAGCAGGCGGTCGAGAAGGCCAAGCGGCTGGCGGCTGAGGCGGCGTAAGGGTTCGCACCATTGAATCGCGGTCGCGGCCATTTTTTCATCTGGATGGCGAGCGCGTTTCTGGGAACGGTCATGGCCTGGGCTGCGATGCAGTTTCTTGCGGCATTTGGCAAAGCCATTGGCCTTGGCATCGTGACGGTGATTACTGCGGGACACCTGCCGGTTCGCACAGAGGATGATGCGCTGACTTTGGCCGCGATGGTCAAGGAGCCAGCGTTCTTCTTGCTCGCCGCCGGTTTTGCAGTCAGCTGCGCGGGTCTGGGTTACGCGGGTTGGGGTCTGGCAGTCTGGTTCAGGCGACGTCAAATTAAGGCTTAGGGGTATCGGACATGGCCGCATTTCATCTCGAACTCGTCTCGCCCGAAAAACTGCTGTTTTCCGGCAGCGTCAACGACGTGCTGGTCCCCGGCACGGAGGGCGAGTTTGTCGTGATGGCAGGCCACGCGCCGGTGATGACGGCGCTGCGCCCCGGCATCGTTGATATTGGCGACACTGAAGGCAAGCACACCAAACTCTTCGTGCGCGGCGGCTTTGCCGATGTCAACGCTGCGGGCCTGACGTTGCTGGCAGAGCAGGCGATACCGCTTGCCGAACTCGACAGCGCCAAACTCGACCAGCAGATCAAGGACGCTTCGGAAGACGTGGCCGACGCTGTAGGCGAAGCCGCCAAGCGCGTCGCGCAAGAGCGGCTCGACCGCATGCGCGAGCTGAAAGCCGCGCTGCGGATGTGAGGCCGTCATTGCGAGCGCAGCGAAGCAACCCAGAGCCGCGCGTGAGGCCTCTGGATTGCTTCGCTTCGCTCGCAAGGACGAAATAGCGCCATGATCCTCCCCGTCACACGCGCCGATATTGAGGTTGCCGCGCCGCGCATTGCGCCTTATGCGCGCGTGACGCCGCTGCTCGACACCCACGCGTCAATCTCCTTCAAACTCGAATTTCTCCAGCACGCCGGCTCGTTCAAGACGCGCGGCGCGTTCAACAACCTGCTTGCCCGCAGGGTTCCTGCCGCAGGCGTCACCGCCGCGTCCGGCGGCAACCATGGCGCAGCGGTGGCTTATGCTGCGCGGTCGCTTGGCTATGCCGCGCGCATCTTCGTGCCCGAAATTTCTTCGCCCGCCAAGCAGGCGAAAATCCGTTCCTACGGCGCGGAGGTTATCGTGCAGGGCGCGGCCTATCAGGACGCCCGGATGCTGTGCGAGGCCTATGCGCATGAGAGCGGCGCGCTGAATGTCGAAGCGTTTGAGGCGGTCGAAACCATCGCCGGACAGGGCACAGTCGCGCGCGAATGGGAGCGCCAGCTGGCTGAAGCCGGGCACAAGCCGCTCGACACACTCCTCATCGCGGCCGGCGGTGGCGGGCTGATCGCGGGCGTCGCCGCGTGGTTCGCGGGCCGCGCAAAGATTGTCGGCGTCGAGCCGCAAGGCTCGCGCGCGCTGCACGCGGCGTTAGAAGCGGGCGCGCCGGTTGACGTGCCGGTGAAATCCGTCGCCGCCGATTCGCTCGGCGCAAGGCGCGCGGGCACGCTGGCGTTTGAAATTGCGCGCGAAGCGGTCGGTCATGTCGCGCTGGTCAGCGATGCGGCGATAATCGCGGCGCAGAAGACGCTGTGGAACGATTGGCGCATGGCGCTGGAGCCGGGCGGCGCGGCGGCTTACGCGGCGCTGTTGTCTGGTGCGTACAAGCCGGCGACGGGCGAGCGCGTCGGTGTGCTGCTATGCGGGGCGAATGTGGATTTGGGCGCGCTGGCGGAGATTGTGTAGCAGCAGCGTTGGACCGCCGGGCTCCGGTCGGCTCTTTGCTTCTCGCTGCACGAGCCGGCTGGAGGCCGGCGGTGCAACGTTTCTGCTTACTCCGCCGCCTGCGCCAACTCCGCCGCGCGCGGCGTCCATTTCAGCACTGGCGCGCGCGCCGCCCGCGTCTCATCCAGCCGCCGCCGGGGCGCGTGATAAGGCGCGCCCGAGAATCGTTCGACCTCACCCTTTTTCACGCTCATCGCCAGATCGCGCAGCGTCATGATGAAGAGGTCGAGGCTGGCCATTGATTCGGACTCGGTCGGCTCGATCAGCATCGCGCCATGCACGACGAGCGGAAAATACATCGTCATCGGATGATAGCCCTCGTCGATCATGGCTTTCGCAAAGTCGAGCGTTGTCACGCCGGTGTCCTTCAGCCAGGCGTCATCGAACAGCGCCTCATGCATGCAAGGCCGCTCGCCATAGGGCGAGGACATAAGGTCGCCGAGTGAGACGCG
Source organism: Hyphomicrobiales bacterium (assembly GCA_031367295.1). Classification (GTDB taxonomy): domain Bacteria; phylum Pseudomonadota; class Alphaproteobacteria; order Rhizobiales; family Beijerinckiaceae; genus JANLPP01. The sequence goes on from JANLPP010000353.1 coordinate 16,221, forward strand.
GATATAGTTGGCGCTGAGCACGGCGTCCTCCGACGCCTGCCGAATCCCGTCCGCGCCATGCGACAGCATGTAGCTCATGGCCCGCGTAAACATGCCCATCTGGCCATGGAACGCGGTCATGCGGCCAAAGCTTTGCGCGCCGTCTTCCACATGCTCGACCAGCGCGCGGCCCGAGGCGGAAGCGCGCACAAACGGCACCGGCGCGAACGGCGCGAGGCGGTGTGACAGCACCACCGGGCCGGACCCCGGACCGCCGCCGCCATGCGGCGTCGAAAAGGTTTTGTGCAGGTTGATGTGCATCGCGTCGATGCCAAGATCGCCGGGCCGCACGCGCCCCGCGATGGCGTTGAAGTTGGCGCCGTCGCAATAAAAATACGCGCCCGCCGCATGCACGGCGGCGGCAATCTCGACAATCTGCGGCTCGAACAGGCCGCAGGTGTTGGGGTTGGTCAGCATGATCGCCGCCACATCGGGGCCGAGCAGCGCCTGCACGGCCTCGACTTTCACCGTGCCGTCCTCGGCGGCGGGCACTTCGCGGACTTCAAAGCCGATCAGCGCGGCGGTGGCCGGATTGGTGCCATGCGCGCTTTCGGGCACCAGCACGATGCGCCGTGTGCCCGCCTCGCCCCGCGCGGAAAGCGCCGCCTTGATTGCCATCATGCCGCACAGCTCGCCATGCGCGCCGGCCTTGGGCGACATAGCGACGGCAGGCATGTTCGTCAGCGTCATCAGCCAATGCGCCAGCGTGTCGATCAGCTCCAGCGCGCCCTGCACGGTGGATTGCGGCTGCAACGGATGAATATCGCCGAAACCCGGCAGCCGCGCCATTTTTTCGTTAAGGCGCGGATTGTGTTTCATCGTGCAGGAGCCGAGCGGATAGAGGCCCGAGTCAATGGCGTAGTTTTTCTGGGAGAGCCGCACATAGTGGCGCATGGCCTCAGGTTCAGTAAGCCCCGGCAAGCCGATGGCAGTCTGGCGCTCCAGCCCGCCAAGGCGCGGCGTGAAGGGCGCGGGATCGGCAATGTCAACGCCGGTGGTTTCGAGGCGGCCGGTCTCGAAGATCAGCGC
>JANLPP010000366.1:0-13218 GCA_031367295.1 Hyphomicrobiales bacterium
CGAATATCCGCAAGGTCAGATCGTTCATATGGCCACTGGCCCAGCGGCTGGCATGCACGCTGCCGAGCGCGCCATTGGCGAAATCCACCGTCATCGAAAAACTGTCGTTGGCGTCAAGCTCGTAGGCGCCGATCTTGTCGCTTTCCGCCTTGTGGAAGGTTTTGAGGCGGCAGAACACACGCTCGATTTCGGTGGCCGCGCCATAGACGGCGAAGTCGAGAATATGGATGCCGACATCGCCGAGCACGCCGTTCGAGCCATGCTTTTTCGACAGCCGCCACAGCCACTGGCTTTGCGTGCGCCAGTCGCCCCAGGCTTTCGACACCAGCCAGCTTTGCAGATAGGAGGCCTCGACATGCCGCACCTTGCCGACGGCCCCTGACAGCACCAGCGCGCGCGCCGCCTGCAGCTCCGCCACATTGCGGTAAGTCAGGTTGACCATGGCGACGAGGCCGGCTTTTTCCGCCGCTTCTGTCATTTCCAGCGCGTCGGCGTAATTCAACGCCAGCGGTTTTTCGCAGAACACATGCTTGCCGGCGGCGATGGCCTGCATCGTTGTGGGGTGGTGCACCGCATCCGGCGTCACGTTGGCGATGGCGTCAAACTCGTTGCGGACGAGGGCAGCCTCAAGCGTCGAAAAACCCCGCTGAATCTCATGCTCGGCGCAGAATTGCGTGAGGCGGCCAAGGTCTGGCTCGACCGCGCCCGCCAGCGTCACGCCGTCGATGGCGGCGAAGTTCTTGGCGTGCTGCGCCGCCATGCCGCCGGCACCGAGGATTAGAAGCCGCATGTGGTGTGTCCTTGGCTGTTATTTATGCCCGGCTTCGCCAGGCTTGTGCAGGCGCGGGCCGCGCTCGGTGATTTTCTCCAGCGCCTTGTCCACCGGCGTGTTGGGGGCGTCATGCACGCCGGGCCAGGCACCCTGCGCGTTATGCGCCCAATGCACGGCGTTGCGCAGCACCTTGCCGACCGTTGCGTCGTGATAGGTCGGATAGGTTTCGTGCCCCGGGCGGAAGTAGAAAATATTGCCGGCGCCGCGCCGCCAGGTGAGGCCGGAGCGGAACACCTCGCCGCCCTGAAACCACGATACGAACACTGTCTCCAGAGGCTCCGGCACCGAGAAAGGCTCGCCGTACATTTCCTCATATTCCAGTTCAAAATACGGCCCCAGCCCGGCGGCGATAGGATGGCCGGGATTGATCACCCACAGGCGCTCGCGTTCCCCGGCCTCGCGCCACGACAGCGCGCAGGGCGATCCCATCAGCCGCTTGAAGATTTTCGAGAAATGGCCGGAGTGCAGGATGATCAGGCCCATGCCCTCCCAGACGCGTTTTGCCACGCGCTCGACAATCGCGTCATCGACCGCGCCATGGTCCTTGTGGCCCCACCACAGCAGCACGTCGCACCGGGCGAGCCGCGCCTCGCTCAGGCCATGCTCGGGCTGTTGCAGCGTGGCGGTTTCAGCCTTTATTCCGGTGTCCGCGCGCAGTGCCCGCGCGATGGTTTCATGCATGCCGTCGGGATAAAGCCGCGCCACTTCCGCATTGACGTGCTCATGAATATTCTCCCCCCAGACAATGGCGCGGATGCTCATGCGCTGTTCTCCCTCAATGCCGGATCGGCTTGCCCGCCTTGTCAAAGCGGTGGACCTGGTTGCCGATGGGCGCGACCGTCACGGCCTGGCCCGGCTGATAGATCGCTGTCCCGGCCTGGCGCACGATGACCGGCTCGGCTGAGCCTGCGTCGACAAATGCGTAGCTGTCAGAGCCGAGATTTTCAGTATGCACGATCTTGCCAGGCCAGCCGCCGCTGTCCTTGATTTCGAGATGCTCCGAGCGCACGCCCAGCGTATGCGCGCCATAGGCCTCGGCGAATTTCCCGTTGAGGAAATTCATTTTCGGCGAACCGATGAAACCGGCGACGAAAACCGAATCGGGTTTTTCGTAAAGCTCGATCGGCGTGCCGACCTGCTCGACAAGCCCGTCGCGCAAAACGCAGATGCGGTCGGCCAGCGTCATCGCCTCCACCTGGTCATGCGTCACATAGATCATCGTCACCTTGTTCATGCTGTGATGCAGCTTGGCGATTTCAAGCCGCGTCGCCACCCGCAGCGCGGCGTCAAGATTGGACAAAGGCTCGTCAAACAAAAACACCTTGGGGTCGCGCACGATGGCCCGGCCGATGGCAACGCGCTGGCGCTGGCCGCCAGACAGCTGCTTGGGCAGGCGCTGCAGGTAAGGCGTGATCTGCAACAGTTCCGCCGCTTTCTCCACCGCCGTCCTGATCGCGTCGGGGCCGCTGCCGGCGAGTTGCAAGCCGAACGCCATGTTTTCATAAACCGTCATATGCGGATAGAGCGCGTAGGACTGGAACACCATGGCGATGCCGCGCTTGGAGGGCGCGAGGCCGTTGACCACCGCGCCGCCGAATTTCAGCGTGCCGGAGGTGATGTCCTCCAGCCCCGCCACAAGCCGCAGCAGCGTGGACTTGCCACAGCCGGACGGGCCGACGAAGACCATGAACTCGCCGCTCTTGACCTCAAGATTGACGCCCTTGATTACCTCAAACGCGCCGAAGGATTTGCGGACGTCCTTGAAACTGATGTCAGTCATGGCAGGCCCCTAGCCTTTGACGCCGCCAGCCGTGAGGCCGGAGATGATCTTGCGCTGGAAAATGAGAACGAGAATAACCAGCGGCACAGTGACGATGACGGAAGCCGCCATGATATTGCCCCAGGGAATTTCATGCTCGCTGCCGCCCGACAGCAGCGAAATCGCGACCGGCACGGTGCGCGTGTCATTCGACGAGGTGAATGTCAGCGAATAGAGAAACTCGTTCCAGGCGGCAATGAAGGCGAGCAGGCCTGTCGTCACCAGCGCCGGCCACATCAGCGGCAGGAACACGCGGGTGATGACAATCCACGGCGTCGCGCCGTCAACAATTGCCGCCTCCTCGATTTCGAGCGGCAGGTCGCGCATGAAGGTCGTCAGCACCCAGACCGTGAAAGGCAGGGTAAAAATCATGTAGGAAAAAATCAGCGCCCAGATGGTGTTGAAGACATGGAAAAACCGCACGATCTCAAACAGCCCGGCCAGCACGGCGATCTGCGGAAACATCGAGACAGAAAGAATGGTCATCAGCAGCAGCCCGCGCCCGCGGAAGCGCACGCGCGACAGGGCGTAGGCGGCGGTGACCGCGAGAAACAGCGCCACAATGACGACGATGGAGGAGACCAGCAGCGAGTTGAGCAGGTTGCGCACAAAACTGCCCGTCGTGAGCACCGAGACATAATTGTCGAGATCGAAATTTTTCGGAAAATAGTCGATCTGGAACAGCGCCGTGCCTTTTTTGAAGCTGGTGACGATAGCGTAATAAAACGGAAACACCGAGACGAGAACGATCAGCGCCACAAAGCCGTAGAATGAGGTTTTCTTGAGCAGATCCATCAGCGCTCACTCCCGGCAAGATTGACGCGGCCAATGAAGACATAAGCGATGACCGTGATGAGAATGATCAAAAACAGCAGCGTCGCCTCGGCCGAGCCATAGGCGAATTTGTCAAAGTCGAACATGTTTTCGCGCGCCGCGATCGACATGGTTTTGGTCTGCGCGCTGTTGGGCGTCAGCACATAGATCAGATCAAAAATACGCATGGCGTCGAGCAGGCGGAAGATCACCGCGACCATCAGCGCCGGGCGCACCAGCGGCAGGGTGACTTTCAGAAATGTCTTGACCGGATGCACGCCGTCAATCGCTGCGGCCTCGTAAATATCTTTGGGGATGGTCTGCAAACCGGCCAGGATCAGCAGCGCCATGAATGGTGTCGTCTTCCAGATATCGACCACCAGCACGGCCAGCATGGAGGTTTCGGGCGTCGCCGCCCAGGCGATTTTGTCGCTGATCAGCCCCACTTTCAGCAGCATGTCATTGATGATGCCGAACTGGTCGTTCAGCATCCAGCCCCACATTTTGGCGGAGACGATGGTGGGGATGGCCCAGGGGATGAGAATGGCGGCGCGCACCAGGCCGCGCCCCCGGAACTCGGCGTTGAGCGCCAGCGCCACCGCCATGCCGAGCGCCGATTCGAGCAGTACCGAGATAAAGGCGAAGCGCACGGTGTTCCAGACGGCATTCCACCAGGCCGGATCAGCCAGGACGCCGAAGTAGATGGTCTTGCCGCTGTCGAGCGTCGTCCAGCTCAGGTAATTGCTCAAGCCGACCCATTCGGCGCCGGAGAGATTGTTGAGCGAGGCGTCAGTCAGGCTGAAATAGATCGAGCGCAGCAGCGGCCAGCCCGCCACGAGCGCCAGAGTGACGCCCATCGGCAGCAGAAATATCATCGCCGCGCGGCTGCGCTGGCGCGTCAGTTCGGAGGGGCCGGCCGACGGCGCGGCGGCAGTTGATGCGGAGGCCAGTGTCATGAGATGAGCCTTGAAGAAGGCAGTGGCTGAAGACAGCCGGAGTCTGCTCCCTCTCCCGCAAAGCGGGGGAGGCCTGGGGAGGGGGCGGTGCCGGAACAGCATCAGCCGCCACCCGCACAGCCCCCTCTGCCCTTCGGGCCTGTCGCTTTGCTCAACCCCCGCTGCGCGGGAGAGAAAAGCGCGCTTACTTCCAGCCTGCGCCCTTGATGGCCGCAATCTTGGCCTCAAGCGCTGCCAGGTTTTCCGCGCCGCTGCCCTTGCCGGCCAGCGTGTCATGCGCGGCGTTCCAGAACAGCGAGGACACCTCGTTGTATTTGACTTTCGCCGGCGCGGAAGGACGCGGCACGGCGGTCTGGAAGATCGGCTTCCACTGCACCAGCACCGGCTGCGCCTTGGCGACATCCGCATCGTCATAGAGACCCGCGATGGTCGGCAGATGCGTCATCTCGATGGCGTTTGCCTTCTGCGTCTCGGCCGAGGCGAGGAACAGCGCCAGCATCTTGGCTTCGGCAGGCGCCTTCGAATATTTTGACACGGCGAGGTTCCAGCCGCCCAGCGTCGCGGCCGACTTGTCACCTGAAGCCGGCAGCGGCACGATGCCAAACTTGCCCTTGACCTTGCTGTCATCGCCATTGCCGAGCGCGAAGGCGTAAGGCCAGTTGCGCATGAACACGGAATTGCCAAGCTGCCAGACGCCGCGGGCCTCCTCCTCCTGATAGGCGAGGACGCCGGGGGGCGAGATCGAGCCGACCCAGGTCTTGGCGCGGTCGAGCGCCGCGGCAGCCTTGGGATTGTTGATGGAAATCTTGCCGTCGGCCTCGACGATCTGGCCGCCGCCCGAGGATTTGACCCATTCCAGCGCGTTGCAGGTCAGGCCCTCATAGGCGTTACCCTGGAAAACAAAGCCCCACAGGTCCTTGGATCCGGCGGCGCGTTCGCCATCCATTACCTTTTTGGCGGAGGCAGCCAGGTCTTCCCAGGTTGCCGGCGGCTTCAGGCCGTATTTTTCGAGCAGGTCGGCGCGGTAGAACAGGGCCGGCGCGTCGGTGAAAAACGGCAGCGCCACAAGCTTGCCGTTGACCGTCTGCGAGGCGATGATCGAGGCAAAGTGCGACGCGGCGACATCCTTGGCGTCCGCCGTGAGGTCGAGGAACTGGTCTGCGAGCTGCGGCGCCCAGATCACGTCCACCTGGTAGACGTCAATGTCAGGGTTGCCAGCCGCGAGCCACAGGCGGTACTGGCCAAACTGGTCCGTCGTCGAGGACGGCATCGGCACGATGGTGACCTTGTTGCCAGTCTTGGCCGCGAACTTGTCGAGCTGCGTCTGCATGAATTTCAGATCGCCGCCGGTCGCGCCGGAAACGATGGATAAATTGGCCGCAAAAGCCGCGCTGCCCAGCACTGTCGTGGCCACAAGGCCAGCCAGCAGACCTTTGAATCCCGATGACTTGAATCGCATTGTCGTCCTCCCTCTCACGTGTTGGAGCCGAGGGCGGCGAGACCAGAGACCGCTCGAATGTGCGGCCCCAAGTCTGCTGAGCGTCCCTAGACCATCATGAAAATCTGCGCCGCAGTTGATGTGCTTTTTAAAGGCGCTTACAATTTCAAAATCTGCCAGAGAGGAATTTTTGTGTCAAGCCAACTGTTCTGTAAAAACTGCCCCAGTGGCTGAAAAAAATATGTAAAACACAGTTATTTCATATAGATAACACTTCAACAAATATTTGGTTAACTATTTCCACGCGCCTCTTGCGGACAGTTTGCGCTGTGCATAAGCTCGCCACCAGAAACGGTCGGCCTAAAAAATTTAAAGCGCTTTAAATTTTTTGCGGCTGCGGCCGCATTGGGCACTGGACCAGACACGATGCTGCTCAAGGAATTCGCGGAAAAGCTCGGGCTGTCGCAGACTACGGTCAGCCGCGGCCTGAATGACTATCCGGAGGTCAATCCGGCGACGCGCCAGCGCATCCGTGACGCGGCGGCTGAGCTCGGCTACCGTCCGCACGCCAGCGCCCGCCGCCTTGCCACCGGGCGGGCGGGCGCGGTCGGCCTCGTGCTCGACCTTGAGGGCGAGGTGCACATGAACGAATTCATCCACGGGCTTGGACACGACATGTCCGAGCATGGCATTGACATTCTGGTCAGCCCCATGTCGCCGTCACAAGACCCGCTGACCGTCTACCGGCGGCTTGCGGCGAGCAAGCGCGTTGACGCCGTCATTCTGCATTCGCCGACGCTGAATGACGCGACAGCAAAGCTTCTCACCGACATCGGCCTGCCCTTCGTGCTGCATGGCCGCACCGACATTGGCGCGCCGCTGGCCTGGCTTGATATTGACAACGAGGGCGCCTTCCGCCGTGCCACCGAGCATCTGCTGGACCTCGGCCACAAGCGCATCGCCATGGTCAATGGCCGGGCGGGCTTCACCTTCGCCGAACACCGCGCCAGGGGCTACCGCGAAGCGCTGGCGGCGCGCGGTATTGCAGCGGAGCGGCGCTTCATGGTGCATGGCCGTTTCACCGACGAGATCGGCTTCCGCTTCGCCCAGGGGCTGCTGGAGCAGAAGTCACCGCCCACAGCGTTCCTGGCCGGCTCCATGATGTCGGCACTGGGGGTGTTCCGCGCTATCCGCTCGGCCGGCCTGTCGCTTGGCCGCGACGTCTCGATGATCGCCCATGACGACGTGTTTCCCTTTCTCAACGCCGACCAGATGGTGCCGTCCATGTCAACGACGCGCTCTTCCATCCGCGCGGCAGGCGCGCGCGTCGCGGCGCTGACCCTGCAGCTGCTCGCAGGACGCGCGGCAGGCGACATTCATGAATTATGGCCGGTCGAACTTGTGTTGCGCGAATCGACCGGCCCCGCCCCGCCGGAATAGCGGATTATTGCAGCCAGCCTGCGCCCGCTCATGGCAGCGCCTCGCCGAACCGCGCCGCCTCGCCGCTGCCCGGCGACACCACTTGCCCCTCCCACATCACCCGCCGCCCGCGCACCAGCGTGCCTATGGGCCAGCCGGTGACCGCACGCCCGTCATGCGGCGTCCAGCCACAGCGCGAGGCGATCCATGCATCCGTGATCACTTCGCGGCGCTTGAGGTCCACCACTGTCAGATCGGCGTCGTAGCCCACCGCCAGCCGCCCCTTGCCTGCAAGGCCGAACAGGCGGGCCGGACCGGCGCTGGTCATGTCGACAAAGCGCGCCAGTGTCAGCCGCCCGGCGCTCACATGATCGAGCATCACCGGCACAAGGGTCTGCACGCCGGTCATGCCGGAGGGGCTTTCTGGATAGGGTCTTGCCTTCTCCTCCAGCGTATGCGGCGCGTGGTCGGAGCCCAGAATGTCGAGCACGCCCAGCTGCAGCCCGCGCCACAGGCCGTCACGGTGGCGCGTGTCGCGCACTGGCGGGTTCATTTGCAGTTTTGTCCCGAGCCGCGCGTAATCGTCCGCACTCAAGGTCAGGTGATGCGGCGTCACCTCGCAGCTGGCAAAGTCCTTGTGGCCTGCCAGAAACGCGACTTCCTCCTCGGTCGAAATATGCAGCACATGAATGCGCGCGTGCTGCGCGCGCGCGATGCGCACCAGCCGCTGCGTGCAGAGCAGCGCGGCGCTCGCGTCACGCCACACAGGATGCGATGCCGGATCACCCGGCACGCGCAAAGACAGGCGCTCGCGCAGGCGGAACTCGTCCTCGGAATGGAAGGCAGCGCGCCGCCGCGTCTCGCCGAGAATTGCGGCAACCCCGGCGTCGTCCTCCACCAGCAGCGCGCCGGTGGACGAGCCCATGAACACTTTTATCCCTGCTGCGCCCGGCAGGCGCTCCAGCTCGCGCAGGTCGCGCGCATTGTCATGCGTGCCGCCGACCCAGAAGGCGAAATCGCAATGCATGCGGTGATGCGCGCGGCGCACCTTATCGGCCAGCGTCTCCGCGCTGATAGTCAAGGGCGCGGTGTTGGGCATCTCAAACACGCAGGTGACGCCGCCCATGACGGCGGCGCGCGAACCGGTTTCCAGGTCTTCCTTGTGTGTCGCCCCCGGCTCGCGGAAATGCACTTGCGTGTCGATGACGCCGGGCAGGATATGCAGGCCGGTGCAGTTGATGCGCTCGCCAGCCGAGGCGCGGGAGAGATCGCCCAGCGCAGCGATGCGGCCTTGTGACACGCCGATGTCGCGAAGGCCCTCGCCGTCGTGGTTGACGGCAGTGGCGTTGGCGAGGATGAGGTCGTAAGTTGGTGGCACGCGATTTTCCCGGTGACGCGCGCACCCGCTCCAAAAGGGCGAGGGTGAGCGCACGCAAGGTAGAGTCAGAACTGACACAACGCAAAGGCCGCAATGACTTTTTACGCCAGCACCTGCCAGCTCGCCGACCGGGGCGTAATCCGCCTTTCGGGGGCGGGAACGCGGGCTTTCCTGCAGGGTCTTGTCACCTGCGACATGGACAGGGTGACGCCGGACACCGCCGCCTACGGCGCGCTGCTGTCACCGCAGGGCAAAATCCTGTCGGATTTTTTTATTGTGGAAAACGGCGACGGTTTTATGATGGACGCGCCGCTGGCACTGACGGCGGACCTTGCAAAGCGCTTGAGCTTCTACCGCTTGCGCGCCAAAATTGTCATTGAGATCGAGTCAGGCGGCCTGAGCCTCGACACGCAATCGGACAATGACATGACGCTTGCCGCCAGCTGGGGCGAAGACCCGGCCCTGCCCGGCGCGGTGGCAGGCTTTGCTGATCCCAGAGCGCCCGTGCTGGGCACGCGCAGCATCGCGCCGCGCCGCGTGACACAGGGCCTGCCCGGCTATGAAAGCGCCTATGAGGCCCGCCGCATCGAGGCGGGCGTGCCGAGGGGCGGCGCGGATTTCGCCTATGGCGAAACATTTCCGCATGAGGCCAATCTTGACCGGCTGCATGGCGTTGATTTTGCCAAGGGCTGCTTCATCGGCCAGGAGGTGGTGGCGCGGGTGGAACACAGGGGCACGGCGCGCAAGCGGGTGGCGCGCGTGACATTCAAGGGGCCGCTGCTGGCACCGGGCACGAAAGTCATGGCAGGCGAAACCGAGATCGGCAGCATCGGCTCCAGCTATTTTGGCCATGCACTGGCGATGCTGCGGCTGGACAAGGCGGCGGATGCGCTGGCGGCTGGGCAGGCGCTGATGGCGGGAGACGTGCGTCTGGCGCTGGTTGGGGATGCGGGAAAAACGGGTGGCGCGGCTTAAGCCACTGCCATAGGCCGGTGCAACCGCGACTGCCGCACAAACACCCGGGACCAGAAATGTCATCTCCCCTTGCCGCGCCCCTTGCCGCGCCCCTTGCCGCGCCGCTGCGCATGTCCGGTCAGGACTGGCTGCTGCTGGTGGCGCTTTCGGTTCTGTGGGGCGGCACATTCTTTTTCGCCAAAATCGCGCTTGCCGAGATTCCGCCCATGACGCTGGTGTTCGGCCGCGTGTCGATTGCGGCGGTGACACTCTTCATTGTGCTGAAGGCCAGCGGCCTTGCGCTGCCTTCGTTCGGCAAGCTCTGGGCGGCTTTTTTCGTGCTCGGCCTGATCAACAATGTCCTGCCCTTCAACCTGATTTTCTGGGGCCAGCACCAGATGCCGGCGGAAATCGCCGCGTCGCTGGCCTCCATCCTCAATGCCACAACACCGGTCTTCGCGGTTGTCATCGCGCATTTTCTGACCCTTGATGAAAAGCTGACGCCGCGCCGCGCGCTCGGTGTTGTGTTCGGCTTTATGGGGGTTTTCCTGCTGCTTGCGCCAAGGCTGCTCAGCGCCGGTGCCCGCGCAGACGTCCCCGCCGCGCTCGGCATGCTGGCCTGCCTGTCGGCCTCCTGCGTCTACGTGTTTGGCGGCCTTTACGCGCGGCGCTTCAAAGCCATGGGCGTCGCGCCCATGCAGCTGGCTTTTGGACAGCTTGCCGCCTCGAGCCTGATCATGCTGCCGGTGGCCAGCTTTGCCGACCGGCCCTGGACCCTGCCGATGCCTGGCCTCGCGCCGCTTGCTGCGCTCGCCGGCCTCGCCGTAATTTCCACGGCGCTCGCCTTCGTGCTGTTCTTCCGGATTCTGGCAAGCGCCGGAACGACCAACCTGCTTCTCGTCACGTTTCTGATTCCCGTCACCGCAATTCTGCTTGGCGTGGCGTTCCTTGGCGAACACCTTGGGTTCATTCACCTCGCGGCGATGGCGCTGATCGGCCTGGGTCTCGCGGCAATTGACGGGCGGGTTTTCACGCTGCTGAGGCGCGCTGCGCCGCAGGCCCCCTAGGAGAGGCGGTGGCTCGACCGATACGAGCGGCGCGCACGCGCGGCAGACGACTGAATCGTTCTTGCAGGTGCGGCCAGTGGGGCCATCACGGAGGAACCGGCCGGGCAGGCGGCGGCAGGCGGCATTGACCGCAGTCTCCCGGGCAAACCGCCGTTGCGGGCGGAGAGCGGGGATTTGCCCGCAGGCTGGGGCGCTCAATGAGCGCCCCTTGGTTTTGCCTCGCGGAAACCGCTTAGGCGGCTTTCTTGACCGGTGCTGGCGAGGCCAGCACATCCAGCGTTTTGGCGGCTTTCACGCCAATCGGGATGGTGCGCGGCTTCTGGGCTTCGGGAATCTCGCGCGTCAGCTCGACATGCAGAAGCCCGTTTTCAAGCGTTGCGCCGGAAACCCGGACGTGATCGGCAAGCTCAAAGCGCCGGTCAAAAGCGCGGGCGGCGATGCCCTGATAAACGACCTCGACCTTTTCGGTGCCTTCGGCAGGCGCAGCCTTCGCGCCACGGATAGACAGCGTGTTCTCGCGCGTCTCGATGGTCAGCTCATTGTCGGCAAAGCCGGAGACGGCAACCGAGATGCGGAAGGCATTTTCGCCGGTGCGCTCGATGTTATAGGGCGGATAGGTCGGAACCGGCGTGTCATTGCCGGGGGCCTGATTCATGATCGAGAACAGCCGGTCAAAACCGACGGTGGAGCGGTAGAGGGGAGACAGATCGTAACGCATTGCATATCCTCCTGAGGAAGCGACATGAGCGGCCCGCTGCCGGAAGTGGCCAGCGGGACCGGGGTGCGCGTCCCGAAGGCCCGCGCCAGACAGAGGTGGGTTGGGCATCGAAGTCCCGCAAGGGGCGGCGCGCAAGTATTTTCCTTGACGCTTTCCTGTGCCCGGGCGAGGCGCTATAACCGCGTAGTGCCTGCGGGCGAAAGGGATGCAACATGCGGCTCGTGGCAACGCCGGACAACCCTGTGCCGCCGGGCGCTGAGGTTGAGAGCGTGCAGACACAGGACGCCCGCCGCCTGCGTGTTGCGCTTTGGCGCATGGATGCGCCTGTGGCCGCGCCGCCTGACGCGCTTTTGGGCACGGTTTTGCTGTGCCAGGGCCGCAGTGAATTTATCGAAAAATATTTCGAGACCGTCGGCGAGCTGATCCAGCGCGGCTTTGCTGTGGTCACCTTTGACTGGCGCGGACAGGGCCTGTCCGAGCGCGAGCTGGCCGATCCGCGCAAGGGCCACATTGATGACTTCGCCCTGTTCGAGCGCGATGCCGCAGCTGTGCTTAAGCATATGGCGCAGGCGGCCTGCCCCAGGCCATGGTATGGCCTTGCCCATTCCATGGGCGCGGCGGTCATGCTGCGCATGGCGCATGCCGGCACCCTGCCATTGCAGCGCATGGTCCTGAGCGCGCCGCTGATCGACATTGCGCGGTTGCGCTATCCGCGCGGGGCCCGCGCCCTGGCGGAATTGTGCGACATCAGCGGACTGGGCGGCAGGTACATCCCGGGCGGCGGCCCCGAGTCGATCCTGTCGAAACCTTTCAAGGACAATGTCCTGAGCTCGGATCACCGCCGCTATGCCCGCAATGCCGGGGTTGCAGCCGCCGCGCCTGACCTGAGCATAGGCGATCCCAGCATCGGCTGGGCCAATGCCGCCTTCCGCCAGATGAAGGCGTTTGAGGATGCGGAATTTCCCCGCCGCACCCTGGTGCCGACGCTGGTGGTGATGGCTGGCGCGGACAAGGTTGTCGCGAACCGCCCGATGGAGCGGTTTGCGACGCGGCTGAAAGCCGGAATGCTGGTCAGCATCCCGTTCAGCGAACATGAGATCCTGATGGAGAGCGACGAAATCCGCAGCCAGTTCTGGGCTGCGTTTGACGCTTTTATCCCCGGGACGGTTGCTGAAATCAGCGCGCTGGAGAGACTGGCCGGGAAAAGGCCGCCGCACGCGCAACCGGCTTCTTTGAAGGCTGGACAAGCCAGCCTCTGACCCGCAGCGCGACGACCATCGCAAGCGCGAGGCCGCCCAGCAGCACCCACCAGGCAGGCTGGATCGTGTACTCAAAATCGAGGTTGGCGGCGAGCACGCGCAGCGGATCAATGTCATTGCGGACATAGCGCCAGCCCGCCTCAAACAGCGCGATCGCCAGCGCGCAGCCCACAGCCGCAAGCGCCACAACCGCCGGCGCGCGCCAGCCCTGCTTGGGCGCGCCGCGCTTGCGCAGCAGCCGGTCGGCCAGCAGCATGAAGAACAGGCCGGTGAGCAGCGTCGGCTCGTAAATCTCGATCTTGGCCTGCAGGAAGAAGTGCAGCAGCCCCAGCGCGGCAACAGGATAGACCAGGCTGTGCAGCCGGTTCCAGGCAACACCGCCCATGCGCTTGATGATGCTGTCCGTAGACGTGGCACCCAGCGCGATCATGCCGAGCAGCGCCACAAAGCCGATGGTCAGGTAAAAACGGATGACGATTTCCGTGACGATTTTGACGAGGTCAAACTGCTGGTCGAGCATGTAAAGCGCAAAATGCCCGAGGAGGTAGGCCAGCGCGGCAAGCCC
>JANLPP010000396.1:0-7736 GCA_031367295.1 Hyphomicrobiales bacterium
CTTGAAGGTCACGCCATACAATTGGTTGGCGGCGAAAAAGACACCCTTTTCCAGCACGGTGTTGATTTCGAAATAGGGCTTGAGCGAATCACCATCCAAGGCATAGCGCTCCTTGCGCACGGCTTCCGAATAATAATCCCAGTCCCACGGCTTGGCCTTGAATCCGCCGCCTTGCTTGTCGATCATCGCCTGGATGTCGGCCGCTTCGGCTTTCTCCTTGGCGGCAACGGCAGGGGCCAGCCGGGCGAGGAAGCCCTTGGCAGTATCGGCGTTCTTGGCCATCTGGTCGTACAGCGCATAGGACGCCCAATTGTCATAGCCCATCAGCGCCGCCTTCTTGGCGCGCAGGCTGGCGATTTCGGCGACCACCGGCCGGGTGTCATTGGCATCGCCCTTTTCCGATCGCGTCCAGCTGGCGTTGAACAATGCCTCGCGGGTCGCGCGATTGGTCAGCGATCCCATCGCCGGCTGCTGCGTCGTGTTCTGCATCGGCAGCACATAACCATCGACCTTGCGGCTCTTGGCGGCGGTCGCGGCGTCGGCGATCTGGGCGTCGCTCAGGCCCGCCAGCGCGGCCTTGTCGGTGACTCGCAACGCACCATCCTTGGTCGCCGCGGTCAGCTTCTGGCCGAATGAGCTCTCAAGGCTGCTCAGCCGCTTGTTGTAGGCCTTCAGCTCGACCTGCTTGGCGGGTGCGAGCTCGGCTCCGGCATGGACGAACTGCTGGTAATAAACGTCGAGCAACCTCGACTGTTCGGGGTTGAGGCGAAGGCTCGCCTCGCGATCGTGAAGCGACTTCACCCGCGCGAACAATTTCTTGTTGAGGAACAGATAATCGCGATGCTGCGCGAGCAACGGCGCGGTCTTGGTGTCGACCGCGTCGAGCGTGTCGTTGGTGTTGGCCCCGGCGACCGCCGAGAATGTCAGCGCAACCCGCTCGAGCATCAGCCCGCTATTCTCCAGCGCGCCGAGCGTATTGTCGAATGTCGGTGCCGCCTTCTGGTTGGCGATCGCGTCGATCTCGCGCTTGTTCTGCGCCATCCCGGCGATGAAGGCGGGCAAATAGTCGCTGTCCTTGATCCGCGCATAATCGGGCGTCTGGTACGGCAGGCTCGACGGCTTGGCGAAGGGGTTGGTCGCGGACATCGCGGCGGTCGGCGCGGCGGATTTCGACGGGGCGGCAAGCGCCGGGGTCGCGATCGCCAATGCGGCGGTCGTCATCAACAAAGTACGGATCATTCAATCTTCTCCACCATCTGAATTCGTGTCGCCCGGCTACAATGGCAAAGCGCCTGTCCCGAGCCTGAACCGACGAACGTGCCGATTGTTACGGCAAGCGGCTCATTCGGCCGTGGTTTCCAGTTCGCGCTCCGCCGCCTGCCGCGCCCACAGCTCGGCGTAAAGTCCCTGCTCGGCGAGCAACTCGGCGTGTGTTCCGCGTTCGGCCACCTTGCCATCATCGAGCACCACGATCTGGTGCGCGCCGACGATGGTCGACAGCCGGTGCGCGATGACGATCGTCATTCGTCCCTTGGTTGCGCCGTCGAGCGTCGCCTGGATCGCTTCCTCGGTGCGGCTGTCGAGCGCACTGGTCGCCTCGTCGAGGATCAGGATCGGCGGATCCTTGACCAGCGCCCGCGCAATGGCGAGGCGCTGGCGCTCGCCGCCCGACAGGGTGCGCCCGCGCTCGCCGATGATGGTGGCAAGGCCCGCAGGCTGGCGGGCAATGAAATCCGCCGCCTGGGCGCGCGCCAGCGACAGGGCAAGCTCGTCCGGCGTCGCGTCTGGCTTGCCGGCGCGCAGGTTATCCTCGATGGAGCGGGCAAACAGCATCGGCTCCTGGAACACCACGCCGATGTTGCGGCGCAGGCTGGCGAGGGTGAAGCTGCGGATGTCGCGCCCGTCGATCGTGATGCGCCCGCTCTGCGGATCAAACACACGGTGCAGCAGGTTGAGCGTGGTGGATTTGCCCGAGCCGGTCGCCCCGACGAGCGCGATGGTCTCGCCCGCTTTCGCGGTGAAAGACAGGCCCGCCACCGCGCCGCGCAGCCCGTCGTAGGTAAACGCGACATTGTGAAATTCAACGCTGCCCCGCAGGTGTCCGGCATCAACGGCGTCAGTGGCATCGCGCACCGTCGGCACCGTGTCGAAAATCTCGAAGAACTCGCGCAGTTTGGGACCGGCCAGCACCAGATAATTGGCAAAGCCCACGACATGCTCCAGCCGCCCGATGAGCATGGTGGCAAAGCTGATGAAGGTGACGATTTCGCCGATAGTGGCGAGGCCCTGCACATGCAGCCAGGCACCGAGCACAAAAATGCAGAGGATGGTGAGCGTGGCAGCGGCGCGCGTCGCGATGGCGGCAACCGCCCACCACGACAGCACCGGGATTTGCGCGGCAAGCAGCGCTTCAATCAGGTCCCGCATCGCCCGCGTTTCTGCCTCGACGCGGGTAAAACTCTGGATGACCGGAATATTGCCGAGCGCATCGGACGCGCGCGCCGCCATGTCGCCATGAAACCGCTCGACCTTGCCTTGCAGCAGATGGGTCTTGTGCAGCACGTAGGCGGTCATTGCGCCAAACACGAACACCAGGCCCAGCAGCAGCGACCCCAGCCGCCAGTTGATGAACAGGGTCAGCGGCAGCAGCACGAAAAGCGCCACGAACGAGGCGCAATGCTCGCGGAAAAACGACAGCCACAGGCCCGCCATGCCGCCCGCGCCATCGAGCATGACCTTGAGCAGCCGCCCGGAATGAATCTCGTTGTGAAAGCTCAGCGGCAGATGCAGCACATGCTCGAAATATTCCGCGATGGTGGCGAGCCGCCGCCGGTGCGACAGGCGGTCGGCATGCAGCGCGACGAGCGCCCCCGCCGCAATGGTGAACAGGCCAAACCCGGTCCAGCCCAGCATCGGCGGCGCAAGCTCGGCAAAGGTTGGCGCGCGCCCCGCCCCCTGCGCATTGGCCAGCGTGTCAACAATGCGGCCAAACAGGATGGGTTCGGCAAATTGCGCGATGGCAAGCACGAGATTGGCAAGGGTGAGCAGAACGGCCAGCGGAATTTCCACGCCAAGCTGGCGCAGCACCCGGGCGTAGAGGCGCAGGAACGCCACGTTCAGCTGGCCCGGCTGCGGTTGCCGCCCATGGGCAGCAAAACTACGCCGCGAAATTGCGGCGACCTGCGGAGCGGCGGGCGGATTTCATTGCGCGACAAAAACACTGCTCCAAAACTCGTGCCGCCAGACAGGCAGAAAGGCTGCGCCGATAACGCGAGGCAGGGCTGGCAGGCCGCCGCGCAAGCTGTCACAAACTGGCCGCCCCCGGTTTCCCCCAACAGCCCGGCAAAATCAAGCGCCCGCCGTTTGCCATATCAAGGCCGCACCGTCGGCTCTGCCGTCTCGAGTCCGTTCAATTCAAGAAATTTCGGTGCCATAACTTCCATTTTGCGGCATAACGCCTCAAACGTGGCCGCTTCTGTGGCCAGTCCTTGCACATCAGTGTGATCCACCTGCCAGACGTCAGCCTCGTGATTGCAACTGGCCTTGACGATGCAGAGTTGCATGAGCGGCGGCCCCATGCGTTTCAGTGCATTTCTTGCGCAATGCCGCGACCCGCGCCACCCTCTCAATAACAACTATACTTCGTGTAAATCTGCACCCGTGTCGGGGTCAGCGGCGGCGGCGGGCGCTTGTCCAGAAGCGCGCTGACATATTCGATGCACAGCGCGACCTCGCGGTCGACGTCGTGGCCGATGGCAAAATGCATCAGGCCGGATTCGAGCAGCACACGCGAATTGGCGTTGATCTCGTGGCCGATAAAGACAGTTTTGCCCGCAAGGCCGGATTCCTGCAGCGCCCGGCCAATGCCCTTGTTGCCCCCCGCCGTGTTGTAAATGCCGGCCGGCGCGCCGTGCTCCCCAATGTATTTCATCACGTGACGGCAGGAATATTCGTTTTCGTCATTGGAGTTGACACGGTCATCCACCACCAGATGGCTGAATTCAGAGCGCAGCACGCGGCGAAAACCCAGTTCGCGGTCCTCCTGCACGCGGTAGGGGGCGCTGACCACGACAAGGATTTTGCCGGGGCGCGGCCCCACCAGCTGGCCCATCAGCCAGGCGGCGGTCGCGCCCGCGCTGACCTGGTCATTGCCAACATAGGCGCTGCGGCCCGAGTTCGGCAGGTCCGTCGTCAGGCACACCAGCGGCACGCGGCGCTGGGCCACGGCGCGTATGACGCGGTTGATGGTCATATCCTCGCGCGCCACGACAACGACCCCATCAGCTTCGCCCGCCGCCCGCTCGATGGCCTGCGCGAATTTGATGCTGTCAACCTGCGCGGTGGCCACGGCGATAAACGGGCAGTCGAGGCCCGGATGCGCCACGCAATAGTCGGCCACCGCCTCTTGCAGCGCGCGGTTATAGCTCACGCCCGAGTCTGTGAGAAAGGCAATGCGCCGCCGTGTTTCGCGCGCCGCCGCTGTCCGCCCGCCGCCCAGCCGCGCCAGTGCCGCCAGAACTTTCTTGCGGGTTGGCTCGCGCACACTGTCGCGCCGGTTGAGCACGCGGTCGACAGTCGCAGTGCCAAGGCCGGCTGCCCTGGCAATTTCGGCAATGGTGGGGCCGCGCCAGCCATGGCCAGCTTCAGGCGCGCCGGGGGGAGTGATGGCGGTCATCCCGGCAAAATATGATGTGGTTTAGATCACGTCAATGCCAATATATTTTGTGATGCAGCATTTTGTCATCGCATTCTTGCAATCGCCAATCGTTTTGATCGCATACCCATCATTTTTGGCCATCGTTGGAATTGATTTGATCTAAATAAAATGATGATTTGGCGACGCAATTGCTGCGGACGTGAAAACCGGCGCGACGGCGGTGACGCGCTGAGTGCAGCCTGCACGGCCCTGCAAAACGACGGGGCACTTGCTGTGATACAGGGACAAACCGGGGCCGGTCACGGGATGGATCGGTCGATCTGCTGTTGCCGACTGTCTGCACTCAACCGGAAAAAACCAAAGGACTGAAATTGTGGCGGTACGGGTTGGTTTGATTGGCGCTGGAATCATGGGCAGCGACCACGCGAGAATCATCGCAATGCAGATACCCGGCGCGGTACTGCAAATTGTCTGCGATGCCGACGCGGCCCGGGCGAAAGCCGTTGCGGACGAGACCGGCGCGGCGGATGCATCCACCGACCCGCATGCCGTCATCGGTTCGCCGCTGGTTGATGCGGTGCTGATCGCCAGCCCTGACGCCACCCATGGCGAGCTGACGATGGCGGCCATCGCGGCCGGCAAACCCGTGCTCTGCGAAAAGCCGCTGGCCCAGACCGTAGGCGAGTGCCGCAAAGTGATCGACGCCGAGGTCAAATGCGGCAAGCGGCTGGTGCAGGTTGGCTTCATGCGCCGCTTTGATCCCGCCTATGCCGAGATGAAGGCGCAGCTGGCGCGCGGCACCATCGGCAAGGCGCTGATGTTCCATTGCATCCACCGCAATGTATCGGCACCCCGCAGTTTCACCGGACAAATGGCCATCACCAATTCCGCGCCGCATGAATTCGACATCGCGCGCTGGGTGCTTGATGCGGACTACGCGTCCATCAGCGTGTTTCAGCCGCAAAACACGGATACCGCCAAAACCGGCGCGCCCGTGTTCATGGTGGTCAAAACACTGGCCGGGCAACTCGTCAACATCGAAATCAACAATAACGCCGCCTATGGCTATGACGTGCGCGGCGAGCTGGTGGGCGAAAAGGGCTCAGTGTCCCTGCGCGCGCCGGTCAGCTGCGAGGTCAGCGTCAACCTTTCGAGCGGCCTGGCCTACCCTGAAGACTGGCGTCCGCGCTTTGCCGAGGCCTACCGTTTGCAGAACCTGGCCTGGATACGCTCCATCGGCACTGGCAAGCCCGCTGGCGCCAGCGCCTGGGACGGGTATTGCGCGACACAGGTGGCAGAGGCGGGCATCGCTGCGCTGGCGTGCGGATCGGCGGTGCCGGTGACGCCCCTGAGCCGGCCCCGGCTTTACTAGAGGCGCGCACATGAAAATCGGAATGGTATCGGACTCGCTGGGGCATCTGTCTTTCACCGGCATGCTTGACGCCGCCCGGGCGGCGGGCATTGCCGGCATTGAAATCAACAGCGCCAACTGGACCACCGCGCCGCATTGCAATCTTGCCGGTCTCATCAAGAGCGCCGAAGGGCGCGCGGCCTTCACGAAGGAATTTTTGGCGCGCGGCCTCGAGCTTGTCGCCCTCAATGCCAATGGCAACCAGCTGCACCCGACCGACGGCGCGCGCCAGTCGCAGGCGCTGTATGACACCATCACGCTGGCCGGCCAGCTTGAGGTCGCTACGGTCGTGCTGATGTCCGGCCTGCCCGCTGGCGCGCCCGGTGATACCATGCCGAACTGGGTGGTGTCGTCCTGGCCGCCGGAAACACAGGCCATCCTGCTGTACCAGTGGGACGAGGTGCTGCTGCCCTATTGGGAAAAACTTGCCGCTCATGCCAAAAAGCATGGCGTGACCAGGCTTTGTGTCGAGCTGCATGGCAATCAGGTCGTCTATAACGTGCCGACACTGCTGCGGCTGCGCAAGGAAACCGGCACAATCGTCTGCGCCAATCTCGACCCCAGCCACCTGATGTGGATGGGTGCCGACCCGATCGCGGCAATTGACGCACTGGGCAGCGCCATTGGCCATGTGCATGCCAAGGACACTTTTATCAACCAGCCGGTCTGCGCCATAACCAGCCGTCTTGAGAATGGCTCGCTGATGGATATTCCGGGCCGGGCCTGGAGCTACATCACGCTGGGCTTTGGCCATGGCGAAAGCTGGTGGCGCGACTTCTGCTACCGTTTGCGCATGGTGGGCTATGATGGCTGGCTGGCAATTGAGCATGAGGACGTGATGCTGTCGCGCGTCGAGGGCGTGCAGCGCTCGGCTGACCTGCTGCGGGCAGCAGCGCCGGCGCAGGCCAGCGATTTCCAGCCGCAGGCGATATAATGCCAGCGGCCGCTTTGGCCGGCATGTTACATGCGCCGGCCAAGCCAGTGCAAAATCCGCGCGGCGGCGGCTTCGCTGGGTGTGAGGCCAGTTTGCGATTCCACCAGAAAATCGAGCCGCGTGAAAGCTTCCAGCTGGGCATCGCGCTGTGGGCCGCCGCTGAGCATGGCAACGACTGACGCGGCCAGATTCTGCTCCGTGCAGTCAGCCTGAATGAATTCCGGCACTGCCTGCTCTCCCAATATCAGGTTTGGCAGCACAATCGTCGGCACCTCGATCAGCCGCCGCGCGATAGCTGCTTCCCACCCTGCCACCTTATAGGCGATGACCATCGGCACATGCGCAAGGGCAAGTTCCAGTGACACTGTGCCAGAGGCCGCAAGCGCGGCGCGGGCGCGGCGGAACGCGGCATATTTGGCCGCCTCACCCTGCACAATGCGCGGCGCAACCGGCCAGCCGCTGGCCAGCGCCGCAATGCGGCCGGCATGCTTGGCAACCGCCGGCAGCACCGCGTCCACCGGCCCGTGCAGGCGGGTGATGCGCGCCAGCGCCTGCCCGAACACCGGCATCAGCCGGTCAATTTCGGAGCGGCGCGAGCCTGGCAGCAGCAAAAGCAGCGGCGGCACGCCGAGGCGGGCCTCCGCCTCCTGCGCATCGGGGCGCAGCCCGGCGAGACGCTCGATCAGCGGGTGGCCGACATAGGAGCAGAGCGGGCCGCCAAGGCGCAGATGGGC
>JANLPP010000408.1:0-2219 GCA_031367295.1 Hyphomicrobiales bacterium
CGGGCGCGGCGGAACACTGCGTTGATGAGGCTCTCGCCAAGCCGCGCATCGGCTGCCGCCATCAGGTTTTCGATCACCGTCAGCCGCGCAAATTCATGCGGCAGCTGAAAGGTGCGGGCAATGCCAAGCTGCGCGCGGGCATGCGGCGGCAGGCTGGTGATGTCGGCCCCCTCAAACATCACCGTGCCGCTGTCTGGTTTGAGCCGCCCGGCCAGCACATTAAAAGCCGTGGTTTTGCCCGCGCCATTGGGGCCGATGAGACCGGTTATCGCGCCCTGCGGGATGGCCATGCTGAAGCCATTGACCGCAACGAGGCCGCCGAAAGTGACCGTGATGGTGTGCAGGGCGAGCAAGGGGGATGCTTCCGTGGTGCCAACCCTCTCCTTTTGGGAGAGGGTCGCGCGAAGCGCGGGGTGAGGGGTTACGGTCTAAGTCGTTACCCGTGTTTACGCGCGCAAACTTCCCGGCATTGTAACCCCTCACCCCGGCCTTCGGCCGACCCTCTCCCTCCGGGCGAGGGTGGCGCCCGCGCTCCTACTGCAGAATCTCGACCTGCTTGTACTTCTCTCCATCCACCACAAACTTGCCGATGTAGCCCTTCACGTCGCCTTTGGCGTCAAACACATAGGCCCCGCCCGCGCCGACATAGGTGACGGCTTTTTTCTCAGCAATCAGCTTCTTGGCCTTGGCCCATTCACCCGGCAAAATCACTTCGCCCTTGCCTGATGTCACCGCACGCAGCGCGGCGGACATTTTGGAGCGGTCGGCGCTGCCTGCCTGCTCAACCGTCAGCGCCGCCAGAAACGTCGCGTCATAGACCTGGTCAACAAAGGCCTTGTCCGCGCCCTCTTTGAAAGCGTCATTGTAGAGCTTGTGCAGCGTGCCCTGCGCCGCATTGTCAGCCGGAGACGTCGGCGAGGAGAAGAACGAGGTTGCCAGCGCCTTCGCGCCCACCGCCTTGATCAGCGCCTCGTCGCGCAGGCCATCGGTGCCAATGAAGCGCGTGAACAGCCCGCCCTCAATCGACTGCTTGACGATGGTGCCGCCGCTGTCGCCAGCGTAAGCCACAACCACCAGCGCGTCAGCGCCGCTGGCGGCGAGCGTCGCGAGTTCAGAACGGTACGAGTTCTTCTTTTCCTCATGCTTGGCCGAGGCGGTGATGGTGCCGCCCGCCGCCTTGTAGGCCGCCATGAAAGTGTTGCCGATGCCGACCCCATAATCATTGTTGACGAAGGTGACGGCGACTTTCTTGATGCCTTCCTTCAGCACCATGCGCGCCAGAACCTCGCCCTGATAATTGTCCGAGGGCACGAGGCGGAACACTGTGTCCTTGTCCTCAAGGTCGGTCATCGCCGGCGATGTGGCGGTTGGGGAAATCATCACGACGCCGGCCGGAATCGTCACCGCATTGGCCGCGGTGATCGTGGTGCCAGACATCAGCGCGCCCATGACGATGGCGGCGCCCTCGACGTTGACGAGCTTGCCCGCCGCGTCAACGGATGTCTGCGCCGCGCCCTGGGTGTCGCCAACCGCCAGCGCCGCCTTGCCGCCCAAGAGGCCGCCCTGGTCATTGACGTGCTTTATCGCCAGCGTGACGGCATTGGTCAGCGGCGGAATAAAACTGGCGATGGGGCCGGTAACGTCCATCAGCGCGCCGATTTTGGTGTCGTCCGCCAGCGCGCCCCAGGATGACAGGGTCAGCGCCACGGCCAGCAGAAGCTTGTTTTTCATTGTGGTTTCCTCCCGGATTTTGAGCGGCGCACACTGGTTCAGCCAGGCTTAAGCAGCGCTGTGCTCCCGTGCCCTAATCCACGCAGGCTTGGCGGGCATGTCAACTAAAATGATTGGGAGCGTCAGTTTTGCCGCTGGTGCCGGGCGAGAACCTCGCGCACCTTTTCGACCAGCTGGTTTTCCCTGGCCGGGAACTGCGCCTTCTGGCGCAGCTCCAGATAATCCGCCCGCTCCTTTGCCGCGCCCGCCAGCTGCGCGCCAAGCACAAGATCGCGGATCATCACCTCGCCCTTTTCGCGCTCGTTGGAGCCCTGGATGACGGCGCAGATAGAGCCGCGCTTGTCGGCGTATTTGAGCTGGGCGTTCATGCCGGAATTGCCGAGATACATTTCGGCGCGGATGCCCGCTTCGCGCAGCCTGGTGACGAGTTTCTGGTAGTCGCCGAGGCGGTCTTTATCCATCACCAGCACCACCACCGGGCCGGGCTG
>JANLPP010000441.1:0-2966 GCA_031367295.1 Hyphomicrobiales bacterium
GCGGCCTGTGGACGCCGCAGGACGCGCAGGGTGATCCGGCCAATATCACGCTGGCACTGGCCAAAGGCGCGCGCAACGCAGGCGTCAAGATTCTTGAGGGTGTGACCGTAACCGGCATTCAGCAGGCAAGCGGGCGGGCAACCGGGGTCACCACCGACAAAGGGACGGTGAAGGCGGATTTTGTTGTCAATTGTGCCGGCATGTGGGGCCGCGACATTGGCCTGATGGCTGGCGTTCACGTGCCGTTGCAGGCCTGCGAGCATTTCTATGTGCTAACCGAGGCAATTGAGGGCCTCGCCCGCGACCTTCCGGTGCTGCGGGTTCAAGATGAATGCGCCTATTATAAAGAAGATGCCGGAAAATTGCTGGTCGGGTTTTTCGAACCCAAATCCAAACCATGGGCGCTGGACGGAATTCCTGGGGACTTCGAGTTCGGAACATTGCCGGATGACTGGGATCACATCATGCCAGAGCTTGAAAAGGCTCTCATCCGCATGCCGGTGCTGGCGGAAAAAGGCATACATACTTTCTTCAACGGCCCTGAAAGTTTCACGCCGGATGACCGCTATCTGATCGGCGAAGCCCCCGGCCTCGCCGGATTCTTCGTCGCGGCGGGCTTCAATTCTGTTGGCATCCAGTCGGCAGGCGGGGCCGGAAAGGTTCTGGCCGAATGGATCGTTCAGGGTGAACCCTCAATGGACCTGCATGATGTTGACATAAGGCGGGTTTTTCCATTCCAGAACACAAAAACCTATCTTGCGTCCCGCGTTACAGAGACGTTGGGCCTGCTGTACGCCGACCATTTTCCCTTCCGACAGTTTGAATCCGCCCGCAATGTGCGCCACACGCCCCTGCACGAGCGGCTGGAGGCGCGCAGCGCGGTTTTTGCCGAGGCGGCAGGCTGGGAGCGGCCCGGCTGGTTCCTGCCACAAGCTGCGGAATCCGCAGGCGAAAAGCGTGCGTACCAGTATAGCTGGAAGCGCCAGAACTGGTTCCCGCATGCCGCCGCCGAGCACCTTGCTGTGCGCAGCACCGTCGGCCTGTTCGACATGTCACCCTTCGCAAAATTCCGCGTCGAGGGCCGCGATGCCGGGGCGGTGCTGCAACGGCTCTGTGCCAACGACGTGGCCGTTGATCCCGGCAAAATCGTTTACACACAATGGCTTAATCAGCGCGGCGGCATAGAGGCGGACCTGACTGTGACGCGCCTGTCGGAAACGCTGTTCATGGTCGTCACCTCGGCAGCTGCGGCGGTGCGGGATTTCTCCTGGTTGTGCCGCCACATCCCGGTTGAGGCCCATTGTATCGCCACCGATGTCACCGCTGCGGAAGCCTGCATCGCCGTGATGGGGCCAAACGCCCGTGACCTGCTGCAACCCCTTGCGAGCGTGTCACTTTCAAGCGCGGCCTTCCCGTTCGGCACGGCTCAGACGCTGGATTTCGGCATGGCGCAGGTGCGCGCCCACCGCGTCACCTATGTCGGCGAGCTTGGCTGGGAAATCTACGTACCCGCCGATCAGGCCCGCCATGTCTTTGATGTGATTACCGGAAGTGGTGCAGTCCACGGATTGCGGCTATGTGGCCTGCACGCCATGGATTCCTGCCGCATGGAAAAAGCCTACCGCCATTTCGGCCATGACATCAGCGACGAGGACCATGTGCTGGAGGCTGGCCTTGGCTTTGCAGTCAAGCTGGACAAACCCGCAGGAAAATATGGAGATTTTATCGGGCGGCGCGGCGTTCTGGAGAAAAAGCACGCGGGCCTGAAAAAGCGCCTGATGCAGTTCCAGCTTGCTGATCCCGTGCCGCTGCTGTTCCACAATGAGCCCATCTGGCGCGACGGAAAAATTGCCGGGTTCATTACCTCGGGTGCCTATGGCCATCATCTCGGCGCGGCGGTGGGTCTGGGCTATGTTCGTTGCACGCCGCAAGAGGCCCAGGGTGATCTGCTCGCCAGCAGCTATGAGATTGAAGTGGCAGGAGAAAAATTTTCCGCCAAGGCAAGTTTAACGCCGCTGTACGACCCGAAATCGGAGCGGGTGCGGGGGTAGGGGACAAGGGTGAAAATTCGGGAGACTTGCACCAATAGTAACGAATATGGTACCATGCGAATGGATCTCGTGGCTTATCTCGACAGCAAAGGTCGCATCCCGTTTCAAAAATGGTTTGATGATCTTGATTCGCAGGCGGCAGCCAAAGTCACCACTTTTTTGTTGCCTGGCTGTCACATGGCAATGTTTCGAATATTGAGAGCGTCGGCGCGGGCGTGCACGAATTGAAAATCAATTTTGGCAAAGGATACAGGGTCTATTTCAGCAAGGATGGCGAATTACTGGTGATACTGCTCGGCGGTGCCGCCAAGCAGCGCTAGCAAACAGACATTGCGGCAGCGCAGTTTCATTGGCGCGACTACAATGCGTGCACGAAAGGCAAATGATAAAATGGCGTTAACCCGGCCCTTTAAGGAAATTGTTCAGGCGCGCGCCATGCGCGATCCTGTGTTTCGCGACGCGCTGTTGTCCGAGGGCGTTGAAGCCCTGATCAGCGGTGATGTTGACACAGGAAAATCGATCCTTCGCGACTATATCAACGCCACAGTGGGTTTTGGCATGCTCGCCGCCGCGACAGGCACCCAGCCAAAAAGCCTGATGCGCATGTTTGGCAAAAGCGGCAATCCCACAGCAAAAAACCTGATGGCGGTGATCGGCCATTTGCAGCGCGCGTCCGGCGTGAGTCTGCATGTACGCACCTAGTGCCTCGCGCGATCCGCCACAAGTCGCCACGCTGAAGTCTTCAAAAGCGCCCCCGAAAGTCCACTCTCATGACCCGCCTTCCCGCCCATGCCCGTGTCGTCGTCATCGGAGGCGGCGCGGTTGGATGCAGCATCCTCTGGCATCTGGCGCAGCGGGGCTGGCGCGACCTGTTGCTGCTGGAGAAAAACGAGCTGACCGCCGGTTCCACCTGGC
>JANLPP010000452.1:0-4982 GCA_031367295.1 Hyphomicrobiales bacterium
AGCGTGGACCTCGAGACGCAGACCATCCGCGGCCCGGACGGCGGCATGATCAGCTTCGAGGTCGATGCGCACCGCAAGCACTGCCTCATCAACGGCCTCGACGACATCGGCCTGACCATGGTCAAGGCGGCGGCCATTGACCGCTTTGAGGCGAAGGCGGGCGCGGCCCGGCCCTGGATGTGAGGGGGTTGGTGCGTCCGGGGCGCAAGGCGGGTTGTGCGCAGGAAGGTTAGCGCGCCATATGCACGCAAAGGAGATCGGCTATTATGAAGAAACAGCTGCCAGGCTTGAAAACTGACGCGGAGGCGGAAGCTTTTGTCGCCAATGCTGACCTGACGGACTATGATCTTTCCAGCATGGTGCCGATGCGGTTCGAGTTGCGGCGCAAAGACAAGACTGTCAATATCCGCGTGCCCGAGCAACTCCTGAACGCAGTGCGCAACCGCGCGGAGCAGGAGGAAATTCCCTATCAGCGGTTTATTCGCCGCGCGATAGAGCATGCGCTGTCCCGGCCTCAAGGTTAAGCCCATGATGAAAAACCCGCCGCACCCCGGCCGCCTTGTCAGGGATGAGCTTGACGAGCTGGGCCTGTCGGTTGCGCAGGCCGCCGAGGGTCTGGGCGTGACCCGCCAGCAGCTCTACCGCGTTATCAATGGCCAAAGCGGCGTATCAGCCGAAATGGCGATGCGGCTGGAGTTGGGCATCGGCAGCAGCGCCGACGCCTGGCTCAGGATGCAGGCGAATTTTGACCTGGCGCAGATGCGCGCGCGCGCCTCCGGCCTTGCAGTCAAACGCCTGGTGGCCAAAGCCGCGTGAGAGAACGCCAGCCCGCCCGCACCACAACGGATTCCCTGGCCTTGCATTCTGCGCTATGCACGGGCGCATGACCTGCCGAATCGCCCTCGCTCTCGCCGCCGCGCTCGCGGCAGCCGCTCCCGCCCGCGCGGACTTTGCCTCCTGTGTCAGCGGGCTGCGCGGCCCCGCTTCAGCGCGCGGTGTTTCCGCCGCCACGTTTGACGCGCAGGTCGGCAGCCTGCAGCCCAACATGGAGGTCATCGGCTTTCTCGATGACCAGCCCGAATTCAAAACCGCCATCTACGATTACCTTGCCCAGCTGGTGGACGAGGAGCGCGTGCGCGACGGCAAGGCGCGCATGGGTGAATGGGCCTCGGCACTGACAACGGCGCAAAGCCGCTACGGCGTCGACAAATTCACCATTGCCGCCGTCTGGGGCGTCGAGTCGGATTTTGGCAAGGGCTTTGGCAAGCGCCCGATCATCCAGTCGCTGGCGACGCTGTCCTGCTTTGGCCGGCGGCAGGCGTTTTTTCAGGGCGAGCTGTTTGCCGCGCTGCAAATCATTGAGCATGGCGACGTCAACCCCGGCCATTTCATCGGCTCCTGGGCGGGGGCGTTCGGCCACACGCAGTTCATGCCCTCAACCTTCCTGCGCAACGCGGTCGATCTTGACGGCGACGGCCATCGCGATGTCATCGACTCGGTGCCCGACGCGCTCGGCTCCACCGCCAATTACCTGAAGAAAGCGGGCTGGATCACCGGCCTGCCCTGGGGTTTTGAGGTCAGCGCGCCCTCAGGCTATTCCGGCTCGACCGGGCGCGGTGCCAAGAAGGCGATGGCGACCTGGGCCGCGCAGGGTTTTTCGCGGGTCGACGGCGGGGCGATGGGCGAGGGCTCGGCCGGCCTGCTGATGCCTGCCGGGCGCAACGGCCCGGCCTTTCTCGTCACCCGCAACTTTGACGCCATCTACGCCTACAACGCCGCCGAGTCCTACGCGCTGGCCATCGCCCTGCTGTCTGACCGGCTGCGTGGCGGCGGGCCGCTCGTCACCGCCTGGCCAGTGGCGGACCGGGGCCTGTCACGGGTGGAGCGGCGCGAGCTGCAAGGCCTGCTGCAGCAGCGCGGCTACGCCATCGAGAAAATCGACGGGGTGATCGGCACAAAGTCGCGTCAGGCGATTGCCGATTACCAGGGCAAGATCGGCAAGCCTGCGGACGGGCGCCCGAGCGCCAGCGTGCTGGAGGCGCTGAAAGGCGGCAAGTGAGGGCGTGGATGCCTCCAGATACAACAGGCTCCAGGGTTTGCCCGATTTACGGCTATGCCTTCACGCTGTCCCGATGGTCTCCCACCGCTCCGACTGCGCCGACTTCAGCACCGCGTCGGTCACAAGGTCGGTCGCCAGCGCCTCGCGGAAAGTTGGCGCGGCGGGCTTGCCGTCGCGCAGGCCCTGCAGGAAATCCGCCGCCTGATGGATAAACGTGTGCTCGTAACCGATTTGCAGGCCAGGCACCCACCAGTGCTTCATGTAGGGGTGGTCGCCGTCGGTGATGTGCAGCGAACGCCAGCCGCGCAGCGCGCCCGCGTCACCATGGTCAAAATATTGCAGCCGGTGCAGGTCGTGCAAATCCCAACTGAGCGAGGCATTCTCGCCGTTGATTTCCAGCGTGTACAAGGCCTTGTGGCCGCGCGCGTAACGCGTCGCCTCAAAGGTGGCGAGCGAGCCATTGGCGAAGCGCGCGAGGAAAGCGCTGGCGTCGTCAATGGTCACCGGCTGCACCTTGCCGGTCAGCGTGTGCGGGCGCTCGCGGACAAAAGTCTCGGTCATGGCGGATACCTTGCTGATGCCGCCGTTGAGCCACATGGCCGTGTCGATGCAATGGGCAAGCAGATCGCCGGTTACGCCGCTGCCCGCAACGCTGGCATCAAGGCGCCACAGGCCCGCGCCGCCCTGCGGCAGGTCTTTTGAAATCGTCCAGTCCTGCAGAAATTTGGCGCGGTAGTGGAAGATTCTGCCAAGCCGCCCCTCGTCAATCAGCTGCTTGGCCAATGTCACCGCAGGCACGCGGCGGTAATTGTACCAGACCATGTTGGCTACGCCCGCCTTCTCCACGGCGGCGACAATGGCGCGGGTTTCCGCCGCGTTGCGGCCCAGCGGCTTTTCGCACATCACCATCTTGCCCGCCTGCGCGGCGGCGATGGCGATCTCGGCGTGCGTGTCATTGGGGGTCGCAATGTCGATGAGGTCAATGTCCTTGCGCTCGACCAGCCGGCGCCAGTCAGTCTCGTGCGAGGCGTAGCCCCAGTTGTCCGCAAAGGCCTTGACGTCCGCGCCATTGCGGGCGCAGGCGGCCGTCAGCACCGGCTCATAGCCGGTGTCAAAATACTGGCTGACCTGCCGGAAAGCGTTGGAATGCGTGCGGCCCATAAAGCCGCAGCCGACAAGGCCGATGCTGAGTTTTTTCTTCTTTGCCATGGTCTCTCCCTTCGCCCGCAGGCGCTGTCATTCCGGGGCGGCGCAGCCGAACCCGGAACCCGGAGCCGCCACTCACATTTCGTCAGTGACCCCTGGCTCCCGGGTCCGCTTTGCGGCCCGTGATGACAGTTCACTCCCGCCAGCCATGCGCGTCGCGCACCTTGATCATCGCGCCGAGCACACTGTTCCAGGTGTCCTGCCGCAGCATCGTCGCGTTGGGGAACATGCAACCGTCCCAGCAGATATGCCGCATGGTCTTGGTGAGCTGGCCAGCGCCGTCGCGCAGCCAGTAGCCGGCGTCATGGGCAATATCGAGTTTGCCATCAGGATCGTCCGGCAGGCAGTGGCGGCCGGTCTTGTCATGCGAGCCGCCGCCTTTGACCGTCGCGTCATTCTGCGCGACGTGGAAATCAATCGTCCAGGGCCGCAGCGCGTCGGTGAGCGTTTTCAGCGCCGCCTGAAACACCGCGTGCTGCTCCCATTCAAAATCCTGCGGCAGAATGCGGTTTTCCGGCGCGTTGTAGCCCATGGTATACAACAGCGTATGCGCCATGTCGGCCTGAAAACCGATGATCTTTGGGCGGTTCGTCCTCTCCAGCAGGTCAACCATATGTTTCCAGCCGTGCATGCCGCCCCAGCAGATTTCGCCCTCCGCCGCGAGGCGCTCGCCAAAGCTTTCGGCGACATCGCAGGCTTGCGCAAAAGTCGCGGCGATGAGCTTGCTGTTGCCAACAGGATCGGCGGCCCAGTCCTGCACGCCCGCGCTTGAATCAATGCGCACGACGCCCGAGGGGCGGATGCCGAGCGCCCGCAGTTTTGCGCCGATGCGGCAGGCTTTCTCCACCATCTGCACAAAGCGTTTGCGGTCATCGGCGCTGCCCATCGCCGAGCCGCCGCCGGCGGGTGCCCAGACCGGCGCGACGAAAGAACCGGCCACCAGGTTCTTTGCCGCGAGCTTGTCTGCAAGGCGCTTTAGATCATCGTCACTGGCGTCAATGCTGGTGTGCGGATCGACCAGAAACAGATCGACGCCGTCAAACTTCACGCCATCCACGCTGGCTTTGGCGGTCAGGTCCAGCAGCGTGTCGAGGTCAATTCCCGGCTCCGAATCCGGCCCCTTGCCGACCAGGCCGGGCCACATGGCATTGTGCAGTTTCGGAAAATTATTCTCGCCCGCCATGTCCAGCCCCCAGGGAATGCTAAAATGCCAGCTCGATTTAGAGCATTATTGCCCGGCGCGGCCAATCAGAAAATCGCCTGCGGCCCGGCATTTTTTTTGAAACTGCAAGCATTCGGCAATGCGCAATCACTCTACCCCTCGCCGCGCTCATACCGGGCGCGGGTGTCCGCATTGGGCGGATACAGGCCCGGCAGCGCCACGCCGCGCTCCACTTCGCGCATGATCCAGGTTTCCAGCCGCTCCTGCTCCGCCCCGGCCTTTATCACTTCAGCCACATGCGCAGCGGGAATCAGCACCGCGCCGTCATCATCGGCAACGATCATGTCGCCGGGATAGACTGCGACGCCGCCGCAACCGACCGGCTCCTGCCAGCTGACAAAGGTCAGGCCCGCAACCGAGGCGGGCGCGGCGACCCCGGCGCACCAGACCGGCAGGCCAGTGCCGTTGACCCCTGCCACATCGCGCACCGCGCCATCGGTGACCAGCGCGCTGACGCCGCGTTTTTTCATCCTGGCGCAGAGAATATCGCCAAAT
>JANLPP010000453.1:0-2040 GCA_031367295.1 Hyphomicrobiales bacterium
CCGCCCTTGCCCCGGTCAGCGCGGACTTTTACCGCTTCGGCTGCGAACCCGGCTTGGCGCAGGCGTGCGGTGAAGGCTGCATCCGGGCCTTGCGACCAGACGGTGAGGACACCGCCGGGGCGCAGGGCGGCGGAAGCGGCGCGCAGCCCGGCAAGGGTGTAGAGCGCGTCATTGCCGGCGCGGGTCAGCCCCTCGGGACCATTGTCGACGTCGAGCAGAATCGCGTCAAAGGCGGCGCGGCTGGCGCGGATCAGCGCGCCAACATCGCCAGCGCGCAGGCTGACGCGCGCATCATCGAGGCTGCCGCCGAAAACTTCCGCCATCGGGCCGCGCGCCCAGGCGATGACGGCGGGCAGCAGTTCGGCGACCGTGACCTGCGCCAGAGGCCCGAGCGCGGCAAGCGCGGCACGCAGGGTAAAGCCCATGCCAAGGCCGCCGATCAGCACTGCGGGTGCCGGGCACTGCTGCAGGCGGGCGCAGGCGAGTGTGGCCAGCGCCTGCTCGGAGCCGAACAAGCGGCTGTTCATCAGCGGATTATTGCCCAGCATGATGGCAAATTCCGCGCCGCGCCGGATCAGCCGCAATTGCCCGCCGCCGGGCACGCTGGCCGTGTCAAGCTGCACCCAGGGGATCATGCGAAGGCTTTCAGATGTTGCGGGCGGACAGCGCTTGCATTTTTGCGGGCCTGCCGCAATCTCCCCGCAGGCAATGCGCAGCCGCCCGCGCGCACCTGATGTGGCAAAGATGTCAAGAAGCGTTAAGCATGGTGCGTGCATACTGGCTGCTGCAACCCCGCGAGAGACGACACATGCGCCATGCCGGACTGATACACCGCGCCCTTGCCCTGCTGGCCCTGCTGCTGTGCGTTGCCGCGCAGCCTGCGCGGGCCGCCTCCGGCTTTGATGCATTTGTGCAGTCGCTGTGGCCGCTGGCCAGTGCGCGCGGCGTGTCGCGGGCGACATTTGACGCGGCCTTTGCGGGCGTGACGCTCGACACCTCAATCCTCAAACTGACACGCAGGCAGGCCGAGTTTGTCAAGCCGGTCTGGCAATATCTTGACAGCGCGGTGTCGTCGTCCCGCATCGAAGCCGGGCGCGCAAAAGCCGGCGAATGGGCGGAGACGCTGGCAAAGTCGCAGGCGCAATATGGCGTGGACCGGCATGTCATTCTGGGCGTGTGGGGGCTGGAAACGAATTTTGGCGCCAATGGCGGCGGCCGCTCAGTCATCCGCGCGCTGGCAACGCTGGGCTTTGTCAAATACCGCGGCACGTTTTTCCGCGACGAGTTGATCACCGCGCTGGAAATTCTGGAGGGCGGCCATATCACGCCCGCGCGCATGCAAGGCTCGTGGGCGGGGGCGATGGGGCAGACGCAGTTCATGCCCTCCAGCTTCCGCGACTATGCGGTGGACTTCAATGGTGATGGAAAGCGCGACATCTGGACGAATGTGCCGGATGCGCTGGGATCAACGGCAAACTACCTGAAGCAGCACGGCTGGCTGGCAGGCGAGGCCTGGGGCTACGAGGTGCGGCTGCCCGACGGCTATGCCCCCGCCGCGTCAGACCAGGCGGGCTACCAGCCGTTCGGCAAATGGGCGCAGCGCGGCTTTGCGCGGGCCGGCGGCGAGGCGCTGCCGGGCTCGGGCGAGGCGCAGCTGCTGCTGCCTGCCGGGCTGCGCGGACCGGCGTTTCTGGTGACGGCAAATTTCAGGGTGATCAAGTCCTACAATAATTCCGTATCCTATGCGCTGGGTGTCGCCCTGCTGGGGGACCGCATCGCGGGCAAGGGGCCGCTCGTCACGCCCTGGCCGCGCGGCGACCTGCCGCTGAACCCGGCGCAATCGCGCGAGATGCAGCGCGCGCTGGTCAAGCTGGGCTATGACATCGGCGAGGTGGACGGCAAGCTGGGCGAGAAGGCACGCGAGGCGCTGCGCGACTGGCAGGGCAAACACGGCCTGCCCGCCGACGGCTATCCGACCGCGCGCCTGCTGGAAAAGATGCATAGCGGCGGCTGATGCGCTATAGGGGTGGCATGTCCGCC
>JANLPP010000499.1:0-1547 GCA_031367295.1 Hyphomicrobiales bacterium
TGCCGATTCAGCCATGGAAGCGCGCGCCCGCGCGCTCTCGGCCGAGCTGCGCTGCATGGTCTGCCAGAACCAGTCGATTGACGATTCCGACGCGACGCTGGCGCGCGATCTGCGCCTGCTGGTGCGCGAGCGGCTGAAAGCTGGCGACAGCGACGCGGCGGTGCTGGATTATCTGCACGCCCGCTACGGCGATTTTATTTTGCTGAAACCGCCGTTCAAGCCAGGCACCGCGCTGCTGTGGCTGCTGCCCGCGCTGGCGGTTTTGGCAGGCGGGCTGGCGATTGCGCGAGGGGCGCGGCGAATGGGGCAACCTGCGGCAGGGGGCGAGGGGCTTTCGGCTGAGGAGGCGGCAAACCTTGATGCGCTCTTGCGCCCTGTCGATGGCAATACCAGGAAAATATGATCTAATTAACTGAAAAGAATTATTAATTTCTGCGACCTCAAGAATTTGAGCGTCAGGAATTGAGGTGTGGCTGTGGAAGATTTGGCCAATGCAGGAGTTTTCGTAGTGCCGTCCAGTTTGCTTAACCCTTCAGTGCGAGCCTGAAAATGCAGCGGCAGCTATGTCGAAAATATTGCTTAAACTCACATTGCCGTCGTTTTGTGTGGTCATGATAGTGGTTGACGAGCGGCAAGGATTGCTGGACACATTCAATCAGGGAGGACCGTTATGACAAGGATCGACAAGAGCGTATTTCATAGACGGGCCGCCCTGTTTGGCGCGGGCCTATTGACAGGCTTTGCCGCGCCTGCCTTGTTGTTGTCGGGAGCGTTTCACGGTGTGGTCCCCCGGAGAGCTTCTTCTCTAAACCAGATATGGCGCGATGTCGGACAGTTCATTCGGTCAAGTGCAGACGAGCATGAACGTCGGCTCGACGGCGGAAAAGCCGCGTGAGCAGCCAACCAAGGACAGCGATGCGTTATTGATAGAGGATGTCAAAGGCACTCTGGTCAAAGAAGGGCTGAAACCCGAAAAAGCCGACAGAGTTGTTCAACGCATCGCAGCGATAATTACGGCAGAACATCATGTTGGACCTCTCCCGACTGTCAAGACGTTCGAAGGGTATGAGCGGGTCTGCAAAGGCTCTGCCCGGGACATAGTTGATATGGCTATTCGCCAGCAAAAGCATATCAATTCGGTTGAAAAAATTCATGCCTATGCAGGACTTGTCTTGCCGTTGTTCGGTATGCTTGCCGCCGTTTGCGTGATTGGGATGATGGTGTGGGCAGCATTTCAGCTTGCGATGGATGGGCACGAATGGATAGCCGGTGTGGTGATTGCTGGTACGAGTTTTGCCGCTATCGTGGGCCAATTTTTACAGCGCGATAGGAAACCGGCTGCCACAGTGCTTCCGGAAGCGCCAAGACAAAAACGCAAGCGCGCCTGACGGTTTGATGGGCCAGCCCGCCTTACCAAAATTTCACATTCCCGCCACAGCGCCGTAATCCGCCGGGCTGCATACACCTCTCCAGCCGCCCGCGCCGCATCGCGCCGGGCTGATGCACATGGAGACTCACAATGCTGTTGCCCGCCAAGGCCCCCCTCT
>JANLPP010000509.1:0-3645 GCA_031367295.1 Hyphomicrobiales bacterium
TGTGGCAAAGCCGATCCGCTTCCTGCCGGTTGCCACAGAGACGCCGCGCGCGCCTTTCGCGCTGGCCGCCTATGCCGATACGCCGCTGCCCCGCCTGTTTGGCTTGACCTGGGGCGCCGAGGATCTGAGCACCGCGCTTGGCGCGAGCACCAACCGTGACGCGACGGGTGCCTTCGCCTTTACCTACCGCATGGTGCGCTCCAGCTGCCTGCTGGCCGCCAAGGCAGCAGGCGTCGCGGCCATTGAGACGCTCTATGCGGACTTCCGCGACCTTGAAGGTTTGCGCGCCGACAGCGCCGCGGCGTCGCGCGAAGGCTTCACCGGCCGCATCGCCATCCACCCGGACCAGGCTGGCATTATCAACGAGGCCTTCTCGCCCTCGCTTGAGGATGTTGCGCAGGCGCGGCGCATTTTGGCGGCCTTTGAAGCACAGCCTGGAACGGGCGTTGTCGGCCTCGACGGCAAGATGCTCGACATCCCGCATTTGCGGCAAGCCGAGCAGGTTTTGGCGCGCGCGGCAGCTTTGGCGGCGCGCGCCGGGACCAGGTGACGGCGATGGTCGCAGCTGCCACAGCGAGAGTCCGGACGCACAGACCGACACGCGTGCGCAGCATTGCTGAACTCGCGGGGCATTTAGAGCCGGGAGAGCGGGTGTTTCTGCCCGGATCGGCTGGCGAAATCCCTGCTCTCATGGAGGCGTTCTGCGCGCCGGATGCGCCGCCACTGGCCATCACCGCGAGTTTCGTTCCCGGCATCAATCCTTTGCCTGTGGCGGACATGCCCGCAGGCGCGACCTTCACCAGCATGTTCGCCCAGCAGGCCGGCCACGGGGCGCAGGCGCAAGGCCGGCTCCTGCATCTGCCGCTGTCCTATGGCGGTTTTGCCAGCTGGTTGCGCGACAACGGCGGGTTCGACACCTGTGTCGTACACGTCGCGCCACCCGATGCCGACGGGCGCTGCTCGCTTGGCGCCGCTGTCGAGTTCACGCCCATCGCCGCTGCGCGCGCGCGGCGGATCGTTGCGGTCGTCAACCCGCAAATGCCGCGTCTGCCGCACGCCGATTGCATCGCGCTTGCCGATGTGGACGCTTTTGTTGAACATGAGGCCCCGTTGCGCGGTTACGATGTCGGCGCACCCTCCGAACAGGCCAATCGCATTGCGGCGCATGTGGCAGCGTTCATCGAAGACGGCGCGGTCTTGCAGATCGGCCTTGGCAAAGTGCCTGACGCGCTGTTGCGGCGGCTTACAGACCGGCGTGGCCTGCGCCTGCATTCGGGCATGCTGTCGGATGGCGCAAGAGCGCTCAGCGAGGCAGGCAGCCTTGACCGCGGCTGGCTGCACACGAGCTGCGTGCATGTCGGTACAGCGGACTATTACGCCTGGCTGGCCGAGCGCGGCGATTTTGCCGTACGCGCCTGCGACCACACTCACGCGGCAAGCGTGCTCGCCGGCCTGCCGCGTTTCATCGCGGTCAACTCGGCCCTGAGCGTCGATCTCTTCGGGCAAGCCAACCTTGAGATGCTCGAGGGTCGCATGGTCAGCGGCGTTGGCGGCGCGCCGGATTTCGCGCGCGGCGCCGGCCTGTCGCCCGGCGGGGTCAGCATTGTCGCGCTGCCGGCGACGTCCAGCCGGGGCGAGGCCTCGCGCATCGTGCCCGTGCTGGACGGGCCGTGCTCTATCCCGCGCACGGACATCGACATCGTCGTCACAGAATATGGCGCGGCGGATTTGCGCGGCTGCG
Source organism: Hyphomicrobiales bacterium (assembly GCA_031367295.1). Lineage (GTDB taxonomy): Bacteria > Pseudomonadota > Alphaproteobacteria > Rhizobiales > Beijerinckiaceae > JANLPP01. The sequence continues at coordinate 1,742 of JANLPP010000509.1, forward strand.
CGGTGATTGAACGCGCCGAACGGCTGATGGCCATCGCCGCGCCGCAGCATCAGGGCGCGCTGCGCGCTGCATTCCGCGCTACCGCAGCACGCCTGTGAACAACAGCGCAGCCGACAACGCACAAGGGGACACACAGTGAAAAAAGCCGAGAAAGTCATCATCAGCTGCGCCATTACCGGCTCGATCCATACGCCGAGCATGTCGCCGCATTTGCCGGTCACGCCAAAGCAGATTGCCGACAGCGCGATTGGTGCCGCCGAGGCTGGCGCAGCCATTGTGCATCTGCACGCCCGCGTGCCGGAGACAGGACGCCCGACCCAGGACCCTGCCGTCTACCGGCAGTTTCTCCCGGTCATCAAGAACGGCTGCGGCGCGATCATCAACATCACGACAGGCGGCGGCCTGGGCATGACGCTCGACGACCGCCTTGCAGCGGCAAAAACTTTCCAGCCTGAAATTGCGTCGATGAACATGGGATCGTTCAACTTCAATATTTCCGCTGCGGGCACCAAGATTGCGTCATTCAAGAATGATTGGGAAAAACCCTATCTCGATATGACCAGGGACTTCATTCTCTCCAACACCTTCACGCAGATCGAGCGTGGCGTGAGCGAACTTGGCGATCTTGGAACCCGCTTCGAGTTTGAATGCTATGACGTTGGCCACCTTTACAATCTCGCCCATTTCGCCGACCGAAAGCTGATCAGGCCGCCATTCTTCGTGCAGTGCATTTTCGGCATCCTCGGCGGCATTGGCCCCGATCCCGAGAACCTGATGCATATGCGCGCGACCGCCGACCGCCTGTTCGGCAATGATTATTATCTCTCGGTTCTGGCGGCCGGCCGGCACCAGCTGCCGTTTGTGACGATGGGCGCAATCCTGGGCGGCAATGTCCGCGTCGGGCTTGAGGACAATCTCTATCTCGGCAAGGGTCAGCTGGCGACCTCGAACGCTGATCAGGTGCGCAAGATCCGGCGGATTCTGGAGGAGCTGTCACTTGAAATTGCCAGCCCGGACGATGCGCGGCGCATGCTGGGCACCAAGGGCGCGGACCGCACGGCCTTCTGAGCGCAGCGGCAGTGACCAACGGAGATTTGAATGGATATGCAGCTGACGCCAGAGCAGACGGCGATTGACGCCAGTGTGCGCCTTGTCTGCGCCCAGTTTGACGATCAATACTGGACCGGTTGTGAGGAAGACAGCCGGTTTCCTGCGGAGTATTACCAGGCCATGGCCACCGGCGGCTGGCTCGGCATCACCATGCCCGAAGAGGTCGGCGGCTCAGGGCTCGGCGTCACCGACGCCGCTGTGATGATGCATGCGGCGACATCGAGCGGCGGCGGCTATTCAGCCGCCTCCGCCATTCATATCAACCTGTTTGGCCCACACTCCATCGTCGTGCATGGCAGCGCTGAGCAAAAGCAGCGCTGGCTTGTGCCGCTGGTCAAGGGCGAGCAGAAAGCCTGCTTTGGCGTGACCGAACCGGATGCCGGCCTCGACACAACAAGCATCACAACCTTCGCAACGCGCACGCAAGGCGGTTACGCCGTCAGCGGCCGCAAGATGTGGACATCCACGGCGCAGGTCGCCGACAAGATTCTGGTGCTGACGCGCACCACTGCAAAGGACAAATGCGCCAAGCCGACGCAGGGCATGACGCTGTTCTACACTGACCTCGACCGCAAGAAGATTGAGGTCAGGCGCATCCGCAAAATGGGGCGCAATGCGGTGGACTCCAACGCGGTGTTCATCGATGGCCTGTTCATCCCCGACGCCGACCGCATCGGCGAAGAGGGCGAGGGCTTTTCCTATCTGCTCGACAGCCTCAATCCCGAGCGCATCCTTGTCGGCATCGAGGCTATTGGCCTTGGCCGTGACGCGCTGGACCGCGCCGCCCGCTATGC
>JANLPP010000513.1:0-13598 GCA_031367295.1 Hyphomicrobiales bacterium
GTCATCGCTATTGGAGCGATGGCCTCATCATCATCGCGGACGGGATCATTGAAGCTGTCGGCGAGGCCGCGCAGCTGCTGGCGGGCGAGGGCGCTCCCCTCGCCATTACCGACCACCGCCCGCATCTCATCACGCCCGGCTTCATCGACGCGCATCTGCATTTTCCGCAGACGCGCGTGGTCGCGTCCTATGGCGAGCAATTGCTCGACTGGCTGAACCGCTACGTGTTTCCGGAGGAGCAGAAATATAGCGGCCTCGAGTATGCCCGCGCCGCCGCGCGGTTTTTCCTGAGCGAGCTGCTGGCCAGCGGCACCACCACGGCTGCCGTGTTTTGTTCCTCGCATGCCAATTCGGTCACCGCATTTTTCGAGGAATCCGCGCGCCGCAACACCCGCATGATTGCAGGCAAGGTGATGATGGACCGCAACGCGCCGCCCGGCCTGCTGGACACGGCGGAGAGCGGCTACCGTGACAGCAAGGCGCTGATCGAGCGCTGGCACGGCAAGGGCCGGCAGCTCTATGCCATCTCGCCGCGTTTTGCGATCACCTCGACCGAGGCGCAGCTTGAGGCCGCGAGCAACCTGAATTGGGAGCACCCCAGCTGCTATATGCAGACACATCTTGCGGAGAACCGGGCAGAGATCGCGGCGGTAAAGAAACTCTTCCCAAAAGCGCGCGACTATATGGATGTGTATGAGAGCTTCTCATTGTACGGTCCGCGCTGCCTGTTCGGCCATTGCATTCATCTTAACGAGCGCGAGCTGCACGCCCTGCATGAGACTGGCGCGTCCGCGATTTTCTGCCCCACCTCAAATCTTTTCCTCGGCAGCGGCCTGTTTAACCTCAAACGCGCCAGGTACCCGGCGCGGCCCGTCCAGGTTGGCGTCGCCACCGACATCGGTGCTGGCACCAGCTACTCGATGCTGCGAACCATGTCCGAGGCCTACAAGATATTGCAACTGCAGGGCCAGCGGCTCGACCCTTTCGCCGCTTTCCACATGATGACGCGCGGCAACGCCCGCGTCCTCAGCCTTGACGACAGGATCGGCTCAATCGCGCCGGGCCACGAGGCTGACCTTATTGTGCTTGACGCCCGCGCCACGCCCGCGATGGCGCATCGCATGGAGCGTGCGGAAACGCTCGCGGACGAGCTGTTCGTGCTGATGATGATGGGCGATGAGCGCAGCGTGCGCGCGACATACGTGATGGGGGGAATGGTCCAGCCTCAGGCCTGAAGGCGGTCAATTCTGTCATGTGCGCGAGCAATCACATTTTGCCCACAAAAGCCTGCGATGCGCTCTGCATGACGGTTTTTGCGCGCGGCCAGCAGTGCCCCGACGGTGCTTTTGGGGCTTGAGATGAGTGGCGTTGAAATAAGGCCGCCGATTGGCCGGGATGCGGGCGGGTGGCTTTTAGCGGGCGGGCAAGCCAAAATCTGGCTGTCTGGACAGCCGCTCGTGCTGGCGCTGGCCGCATTTATGGTGCTGTGGACGGCCTACGAGATTGTCGCCCATGGTGCGGGCGATGTGCACAACGACATGGCGGAGGCCTATGCTTGGGGCCAGGAGTTGCAATTCGGCTATTTCAAACATCCGCCTTTCTGGGCGTGGGTGACGTTTGCCTGGTTCCAGATTTTCCCGGTCAGCGACTGGTCGGCCTATTTGTTCAGCGCCGTAAATTCAGCGCTTGGCATATATTTTGTTTCGCGCTGCGCCGCCTATTTCCTCGCTGACCGGCGCGCGCAGCAACTAGCGGCGCTCCTGCTCATCCTCATCCCCGCCTATACGTTTCTGGCGATGAAGATGAATGCCAACACGATTTTGCTATCCGTCTGGCCGGCAATCGCCTGGACTTTTCTGGCTGTGATGCAGCAGCCACGCGCGCCAGTTGCCCTGCTGCTGGGCCTGCTGGCCTCCTGCGCCCTGCTGTCCAAATATAATTCGGCGATTTTTCTGCTGTGCATATTCATTGCGGGTTGTGTGCATCCGGCGGCCCGGCGTTTCTGGTTGTCCCGCATGCCTCTGCTGGTGGTGGCGGGTGGACTGCCGCTCGTCGCCCTGCATGGCTGGTGGCTGTGGAACAATGACTTTCTGCCGTTCCACTACCTGGTCGGCCTTCGCAATTCGGGCACCACTGGGGCGGCGCTGCGCGGCATCAACTTTCTGGGTGCCGAAGCGCTGTATGCCAGTCCGGCAATTCTGGCGCTCGTCGCTTTGGGCCCGTGGACCGGCATGCGGCGCAAGCGCTTTGCCCTGACGCGCATGAACTGCGTGCTGCTGAGCCTGGCCTTGGGGCCGCCGCTGCTGACAGCGCTTGCTGGAGCGGCGCTGGGAACGCGCACGCCCGCCCTGTGGGGGCTGCAGAACCTGTTTCTTGTTCCGGTTTTGGCGATGGGGTTTTTCCACTTTGCCGATATTGAACTCCTTCAGAGCCGTGCGCGCGCAGTCATCTTCGCTTTCTTGCTGGCCGCAGTCGCGGCGTCGCCGGCCGTGGCATGGGCGAAATTCCGATATGGCGACCGTTCTGCGGTCGATCCACGCTCGGAGCTGACGCGCCAGTTGACCAAATGGTGGCACGCGGAGTTCGGCATGCCGCTGCGCCTCGTCGGCGGCGACGAGAATTACGCTCTTGCGGCGACCTTCTATAGCCCGGATCATCCGTCTTACTACATCAATGGCGACCGGCGCCTGACGCCCTGGATCACGGACGCGCGGCTAAGGCAGAGCGGCGCGCTGCTCATCTGCAATGAAATAGACGAGGTCTGCGAGGATGAGGCGCGGCGCGTTTCCGCCGATGTCGGTGACAAGAAAACCATTTCAGTGGTGAAAGAATTTCTTGGCGAGATCGGGCAGAACCAGAAATTCAGTTTCTATGTCATCCCGCCAGTCCGCAACAAGACGGACGAGATGAAGCATTGGTGACAGGGTTTTGCGTTCTCAACCCCGCAGCAAATCCCGCAGCGCCAGCGCGATGACTTTGGTCGCTTTGAACAGGTCGGCCATCGGCAGCCGCTCGTCAGCGCGGTGGGCATTGGCCTGCTCGATCGTGTGCGGCCCCGCGCCATACAGCACAATCGGGATGCCATGCGCCGCATAGTGGCGCGCGTCCGTATAGAGCGGCACGCCGGTGGTGCCAACCGGCTCGCCCATGATTGCGCTTGCATGCCGGCACAGGGCGGCGCTGAGTTTCTCGCTGCCGGGCAGGGGCGTCAGCGGCTCCGCCAGCAGAATGCGCCGCACGCTCACACTGGCCGCAGGAAAGGCCAGCGCCGCGCCGGCGATCAGCGCGCGCAGCTCCGCCTCGGCCTGCGCCGGGTTTTCCTCGGGGATCATGCGCCGGTCGAGCCGCAGCACAACGCGGTCAGGCACAACATTGGTGTTGATGCCGCCGCTGATCAGGCCGACGGTCAACTGCGGGCTGCCAATACCCGCGATTGTCGACAGGCGCGCGCCGAGCGATTTGCGCCAGCCGTAAAGCGTGCCCAGAATATGCGTCGCCGCCTCCAGCGCATCAATGCCGGTATAGGGCTTTGCCGCATGGGCGGAGCGGCCAAGCACTTCCACCTCCAGATGCAGGCAGCCATTATGCGCGTTGACAACGGCGTAGGAAAAGCCCGCGCCAATGGCGCAGTCCGGTTTGGAAATGCCCTCCGACAGCAGCAGGCCGGGGCCGATGTCGCCGCCGCTTTCCTCGTCATAGGTCAGGTGCAATTCAACCGTGCCATTCAGGTGTTCGCCCGACTGCCGCAGCGCCAGCAGGGCGAAGGCATAAGTGGCAAAGTCCGATTTGGACACTGCCGCGCCGCGCCCGTACATCCAGCCGTCCTCGATAATCGCGCCGTAGGGATCTTTGGTCCAGCCCGTGCCCGGCGGCACCACATCGCCATGCGCGTTGAGCGCGATGACCGGCCCCGCGCCAAAGCGCTGGCGCACCACAAGGTTGGTGGCGCTGATCATGCCGGCAGCTTTGGCCGCCGCGTCCGCCACTTTGTGGCGCTCAACCACAAAGCCAAGGCCCTCAAGCAGCTGGGCCGCCACCTCGGCCGGCGCGGCGCAATCGCCGGGCGGGTTGTCGGACGCGGTCCTGACTAACTGCGACAGAAAGGCGGTCTGGCGCGCCTGCTGGCCATCAAGGAAGGCGGTGATGGAATGGGCCACAGTGTCTGGCATCGGGTGCGTGTCCAAGGAGGTGGCTGTCGAGGTGCGGAACGAGATCAAGGCGCGGCGGGCGGAACAAAACTGCGCAGAAAATCGGTGAGAACCCCGACTGCAATAGCAGCGTCTCCGGCACTGATCAATTCATCCGGGTTATGGCTGATGCCGCCCTTGCAGCGCACAAACAGCATGGCGACGGGGCAGAGCGCCTGCATGGCAAGTCCGTCATGGCCCGCGCCACTGGGCAGGCGGCGCACTGGCGCGCCCATGCGCGTGACGCTGGCCTCCAGCGCCGCCATCAGCGCAGGGTCGCACAGGGCTGCAGCCTCGTCATAGGATTTGGCGATGGCCAGCGATACGCCGCGCCGCCGCGCAATGGCCTCAAACGCGGTGGCCAGCCAGCTGGCTGCCGCCGTGCGGTCGCCATCGCGCGCGCTGCGCACATCAAGCGAGAATTCCACTTGCCCGGCGATCACATTGACCGCGCCGGGCCGGGCGGCAATCTGCCCGACGGTGGCAACGAGGCCGGGGGTTCTCAGCGCGCAGGCCTCTGTGCATAAAACCATTTCGGCAGCGGCGGCCAGCGCGTCCTTGCGCATGGCCATCGGCACGGTGCCCGCGTGCCCGGCGATGCCGCCGACTGTCACCACAAAGCGGCTGGCCCCGCTGATGGCCGTGACCACGCCCACCGGCAGGTTTTCCGCCTCCAGCACCGGCCCCTGCTCGATATGCGCCTCAACATAGCCGAGCGTGTCCCGGCGGTTGCGGGCGAGCGCGGCAATGGCCGCCGGGTCAAGGCCAAAGCGCAGCATCGCCGCGCGCAGGCTGATGCCGTCGCGGTCCACAGCCTCAAGCGTCAGCGGGCGGAAACTGCCGGCGATGGCGCGCGAGCCGGTCAGGGTGACGGGAAAGCGCACACCTTCTTCGTCGCCAAACGCCAGCACCTCGATGGCAAACGGGCGGCGCTCGCCGCGCTGGCTGAGTGCGTCCACCGCCTCGATGGCGGCGACGACGCCAAAATTGCCATCATATCTGCCCGCGTTGCGCACTGTGTCGATGTGCGACCCCAGCAGCAGCGCCGGCGCTTGCGGCTGCTCGCCCTCGTAGCGGCCCGCGACTGTGCCGGCGGCATCCATGCGCACGCGCATGCCCGCCGCGCGCATCCAGTCGCCCACAACAGCCGCCGCCGCCTTGTGTTCCGGCGTCAGATACAGCCGCGTCAGCGCGTCCGGCTCGCTGGAAAAGCACGCCAGCGCGTCAAGGCGGCGCATGAGGCGCGCGCCCGGGTTTTCATGCGCGCTGGCGCCAGGGTGGCTCATGGTGTCCCTGCTGATGGCTGGTGTTGCGCGGGCAGCACCAGCACAGCACGGAAATCATTGACATTGGTCAGCGTCGGTCCGGTGATCAGCTGGTCGCCCAGCGCCGCAAAAAAACTGTGCGCGTCATTGCGGGCGAGCGCGTCCGGTGGGCTGACGCCAAGCGCGGCGGCGCGCGCCAGCGTGCCGGGACCGATCAGCGCGCCCGCAACCTCCTCGGCACCATCGACACCGTCCGTGTCGCCCGCCAGCGCGTAAACATCCGGCTCGCCATTGAGCGCGATGGCAAGCGCCAGCAGAAACTCGACATTGCGCCCGCCGCGCCCCTTGCCGCGCAGGGTCACCGTCGTTTCCCCGCCGGACAGCAGCACGCAGGGCGCGGTGGCAGGCACGCCGTGCCGTGCCGCGCTGCGGGCGATTGCAGCCATGACCTTGCCGACATCGCGGGCCTCGCCCTCCATGTCGTCAGCAAGTATCAGCGGCGTGACGCCGGCCGCGCGCGCCACGGCTGCCGCCGCCTCCAGCGATTGCCGGGGTGTGGCGATCATGCGGGTGTCGATGCGGGCAAGACGCGCATCGCCGGGTTTTGGCGTTTCTTCCGCCGCCCGCTCAAGATGGGCGATCACCGCACGCGGTTCCGTTATGCCGTACTTGTGCAGGATTTCGCGGGCCTGCGCAAAGGTCGTGGGATCAGGCACTGTCGGCCCCGAGGCGATCACGGCGGGGTCATCGCCCGGCACATCCGAAATCAGCAGCGTCAGCAGGCGTGCTGGAAAAGCCGCCGCCGCCAGCCGCCCGCCCTTGATGGCGGACAGGTGCTTGCGCACACAGTTCATTTCGTCAATGGCCGCGCCGCAGGCCAGCAGCGCCCGGTTGACCGTCTGCTTGTCTTGCAGCGTCAGGCCGGGCGCGGGCAGGCTGAGCAGCGCCGAGCCGCCGCCGGAGATCAGCGCGAGCACAAGATCGTCCTGCGTCAGGCCCTGCATCATGGCCAGCATGCGGGCCGCCGCGTCGCGCCCGCGCGCGTCCGGCACCGGATGGGCCGCCTCGACGATTTCAATATGCTGGCACGGGACGGCGTGGCCGTAACGCGTCACCACAAGACCTTGCAACGCGCCCGGCCACGCGGCCTCGACCGCCTGTGCCATGGCGGCGGAGGCCTTGCCCGCGCCCACCACAAGCACGCGGCCTTTGGGGCGCGGCGGCAGAAAGGCGGCGAGGCGGTGCGATGGCAGCGCGGCGGCGACGGCGGCGTCAAACATGGCGCGCAGCAGGGCGCGGGGGGCAGAGGTCATGGCGGGCCTCGCATGCGCGTCACCGGCCGGCATCAGCGCGCCATCCGGCCGTGCAGGCGCATCAGGGCGATCCGGTCGATTTCCGCCAGCGCAGTGTCAAACTCCGCGCTTGCGTCCTGCGCCAGCCGCCGTTCAAAAGCCGCAACAATCTCCGCCTTGCCGCGCCCCTTGATCGCCATGATAAAGGGAAAACCGAAGCGCGCCACATAGGCCGCGTTCAGCGCCGTAAAACGCGCGCGCTCCTCGCCGGTCAGCCGGTCCAGCCCGGCAGACGCCTGCTCGCTGGCCGAGTCAGCCGTCAGCGCCTGCGCCAGCTTGCCCGCAAGATCGGGATGCGCCTGAATCAGTGCCAGTTTTGCCGCGCGTGGCAGGGCGTGCATCGCCAGTGACAGCGCCGCATGCAGGCCGGGAGCTGTGTTGCGGGCCGGGCCAAGCCCGGCGCGGTGCGCGGCGTCGGCAATCTGCGGCGTGTGTTCGTAGACATCGCCAAACACTTCCACAAACAGCGCGCGCGGCATGTGGTCTGGCACGTAACCGCCGGCTGGCGGATGGTGCCTGATCCAGTGCCGCGCAATGTCGAGCCGCGTCGCCACCCAGGCCTTGTCGTGGCCCGCCACATAATCCAGAAACCGCGCCAGCGCCGCTGCCCGTCCGGGGCGGCCCGCAAGGCGGCAGTGCAGCCCGACGGACATCATCTTCGGCGCGCTCGCGCCCTCCGCGTAGAGCGCGTCAAAACTGTCTTTGAGATAGGTGTAGAACTGCTCGCCCGTATTAAAACCCTGCGCCGTGGCAAACCGCATGTCATTGGCGTCCAGCGTGTAGGGCACGATCAGCTGCGGGCCATGCGGCCCCTCCACCCAATAAGGCAGGTCGTCGGCGTAGCTGTCGGCGCAATAGACAAAGCCCTGTTCCACCATGCCTGCATGCAGCGTGTGAATCGACGCGCGCCCTTGATAAAAACCCAGCGGGCGCGCGCCGGTGCACGCCGCATGAATGCGCACCGCCTCCAGCACATCGGCGTGCTCGGCCTCGAATGTGTAGTCCCTGTAGTCAATCCATTTCAGTCCATGCGTGGCAATTTCCCAGCCCGCCTCGTTCATCGAGGCGACAATATCGGGCACACGCGCCAGAGCGGTGGCGACGCCATGGACGGTGACTGGCAGCTTGCGCTCGCTGAACATGCGCCACAGCCGCCAGTAACCGGCGCGCGAGCCGTATTCGTAGATCGATTCCATGTTCATATGGCGCTGGCCGGGCCACGGCTGCGCGCCAATGATTTCCGACAAAAAGGCCTCGGACGCGGCGTCGCCGTGCAGGATATTGTTCTCGCCGCCCTCCTCGTAATTGATGACGAACTGCACGGCGACGCGCGCGCCGTCCGGCCAGTCGGCGTGCGGCGGGTTGCGGCCATAGCCGGCCATGTCTCTGGGGTAGGGCGCGGTGGCGGTCATGGATTGTTCCGGACTCAAGGGCAGTTTCAGCTGCCGCGATAGGTTGAATAGCTCCACGGCGTCACCAGCAGGGGCACATGATAATGCCCGTCAGCGCCGAGGTGAAAACGCACCGGCACAATGTCCAGGAACGGCGGCCCGGCATCCGCGCCGCCGCCCGCACGGAAATAATCGCCGACGTGAAATGCCAGTTCATAGGCACCCGGCGCAAAAGCGCCGCCGCTGAGCAGCGGCGCGTCGGTGCGCCCGTCGGCGTTGGTGGCAACCGACACAAGCGCCTCGCGAGCGCCGCCGGAGCCGATGCGCTCCAGCACAATCCGCACCCCCGCCGCAGGCCTGCCGCGCGCCGTGTCAAGCACATGTGTTGAAAGCTGCCCCATTGCCCTTCATCCTGTTGTCTGCCGCCGCAGACTGAAGCACGCCGCCGCGCCTGCCGCAATGCGCGCGGTCAGGGCGCGCCGATGCCCAGCATCCATAGCCAGAACAGGACAGTCAGGACGCTGAGACCGGTGGAGACGGCGATGGCGCTTGAGGCAATGGCGACGCCGGTCCTGTACCGGTCGGCGAACAAAAACGCGTTGATGCCGCAGGGCATGGCGGCAAACAGCACCGCGACGCCCGCCCATACCGGCGGCATGGCGAACACTTTGAAGGCGAGCACGAACACGGCCGCAGGATGCGCCATGAGCTTGAAGGCGCAGATGGCGAGGGTCAGCGGCAGGTTCGCGCCAAGGCCATAGCGGCGCAGCGCCAGACCCATCGCCACCAGCGCGCAGGGAATGCTGCCGGCTGCAAGGCTGTCAATAATGGATTTGCCCGCGCCGCCCAGCGTAAGCCCGGCAAAGCGAAAGGCGACGCCTAGCCCGATCGCCAGAATCAGCGGGTTGAGCAGCAGCCGTTGCGCCAGCAGGCGCGGGTTGAACTTCTCCGCGCCCTCAATCAGCAGCGTGGCGGTTGTCATGGTGATGGGCAGATGGATGGCGATGAGCAGGAACAGCGGCACTGCGCCCGCATCGCCAAAAGCCCGGAAAATCAGCGGAATGCCAACCAGCACGGTGTTAGACTGGGCCGAGGCAAAGCCCGCGACAATGCTCTCGCCATGGCTTCTGCCAAAGCCGCGCCGCGCCAGCCCCATCGCGCCGGCCCAGACCAGGGCGAGGCCGCCAAAATAGGCGAGCCAGTAGCCCCACGGCTGCGCGTCCGGCAGGGTCGCGGTGGCCATGGTGCGGAAAACCAGGGCAGGCACGCCGATTGTCGAGACAAATTCTGACAGGCCTTCGCCGGCGCGGGGCGACAGCAGCCCGCTGAGCGCGGCCAGAAAACCAACCGCAACCAGCCCGAAAACCGGCAGCACAATTGCGACGAGATCAGCGGTCATGACGCGCGGCGCGCAAAATTCATCGGCATTCTAGGTGTTGGCTCAGTTTTAATTTCCGTTTTGACCCGAAGGCGCAGCTAGAGGTTCCCGGATGAACAGCTGCTATGCTTTGTGCGGGCGCGAACTTCAAAGCGCAATCAATACCGCAAACGAGCGCAAACTCACTGACCCGGGAGATCGAAGTCGAAGGCAAAAACACGCTGGGCGCTTGCTGACCGCGACTATTTCAATCGCTATCCAAATCCCTATTTCTTCTTCTTCCTTGAAAGTGGCGCTTCACTAAAGTCTCCCTCAGTGTAGCCGTTGGCCGCAAGAATGGCCGAACGGGAGCTTGGTGAGCTGTTGTTAGCCGCAAATATCTGGGCGACTTCAGCCTTGGTTAATGGCGCGCCACAACCACCAGCATATGAAGTTTGCGCTGCCATGGACATCGCCGCGGCAATTACCGAGAGAATCAATACTTTTCTCATTTCAGTTCTCCATCCGTCACCAGCTATTGGCTCGCGACTCGTTAGGACCCATATAAGATGCTGACTTTATTCACTAATTTTACGCAGTATTACGAGAATTCGCGTTTGATAACGTCATTTGCGCCGACAGACAACACCCATCCCGAATAGTCAACCACAACTGTCCGCTTGTTTCAAGGGCCTGATTCAGCCTGATTTAGCGACTTAACTACTGGCGCGCCGCAGTGTCCTCGCGCGCAGTTGCAGGCCGTCCGATAAAGAGACAGCTGACAGGATACGCCATGCAGAATGAAGGCGGGGAGCGGCGGAGCGCATCTCGCCGCCCAGTTCTAATTCGGCAGTTTTGCCGCGACATGCGTGGCGTTGGGCGCCAGCGCCATCAGCCCGTCAATGCGCTCGCGCTCGCGTTTGAAATCGGTCAGCAGCTTGCCGTCAAACTCGCGGGTGCGCGCCAGCTTGACCCGCATGGGATCAACAAAATTGCCGTTGACCATCACTTCGTAATGCAGATGCGGACCGGTGGCCAGACCCGTTTGCCCAAGAAAACCAATGACCTGGCCCTGACGCACGCGCCCGCCTTCGTCCATGCCGCGGGCAAAGGCGGACATGTGGGAATAGGTGGTGATATAGCCGTAGGGGTGCTGGATCTCGATGCGGTTCCCATAGCCCGACTCGCGCCGCAGCTTGATGATTGTGCCATTGCCCGCCGCCAGAATGGGCGTGCCGATTGCATTCGACCAGTCAACGCCCGAATGCAGCCGCGTGTAGTGCAAGATCGGGTGAAAGCGCATGCCAAATCCCGAGCGCAGCTCGCCGGCGGTGATTGGCTTGCGGATCAGGAATTTGCGCACCGAGCGCCCGGCGTCGTCATAATAATCGACAAGGCCGTCGTCACGCGTCTGGAAACGGTAATATTTGAACGTCTCGCTGCGGGTGGTGATCGCGGCATAGAGCAGCTCGTTGCGCCCCTCGCTTTCCTCGCCGTCCTGGTAAAACGCCTCAAAGGAATCCCCGCCTGCCACCGAGCGCTGAAAGTCGAGGTCATTGCCAAAAATCCGCACCAGCGTGTCGATTACCGGCTTGGGAATCTCCTGTTTCAGAGCCGTTTCGTAGAGGCTGTCGTAGAGGCGCATGCCGCCGCTGTCATCCTCGCCGTCACCGGCAGCAGCCCGGCGCACCGGCCGCACGACAGGCCCGGCCAGCGCCACCTGCAGGTAATTCCTCTTGTCGGTGACGGCCACCATCGCCGCCAGCTTGTCGTCCTCATAGGCGGACACCCGGGCAATTTCGAGGGATTTACCCGCGCCGTCAAGGTCGGTCAGCAATAGCTTCAGCTTCTGGCCTTCCGCTACAGGCGCGGTGCCGCGCTTTGAGCCAAAGGCGGCGACGATCGCGCGCGCCTGGTCCTTGCTTGCGCCATTGGCACGCAGCACATCGTCCAGTGTTTCCCCGTGGCGCAGCACGACGAGGCGTTCGCCGCCCTGGTTGGGCTGGAGCGGCACCGGCAGCGCCTTTGGAATCTGCGACACGTTTTCGCGCACCAGCTTGACCTCGATCGAGGAGAAGGGTGACGTTGGCGCGGCAAAATCCGGCGACGCATAGTTCAGGCCATTGAGCGGGTTAAGACTGGCATGGCTGGTGCGGATCAGCAGAAGCTGCGGCGGTATGGGCAGCGGTGCCTTTGAGCCTGACGCCAGCGAGTTCTTGACATGCTCGGTGACCTGGGCCTGCACCTCGTCGAAAGTGAGGTCCCCGGCAAAGCTGGCCGGGTCAGCGCTGGCCGCCTCCCGCGTCACAAACGACACTTCCGCATCATCCTGCACCGGCGCAGCTTCCGCCACAGCTTCTGCTCCGCCGCGCTCGCCGGTCACCAGTTTGATCGGATCAAAGTCGGGAACCTCGTTGGCAAAGCCCGTCGGGCCAAGCGCCAGGGTGGTCGACACCCGGGTAAAACTGCGCGAGCGCACCAGCTCCTTGTCGCCAATGCGCACGGTCGTCGGCGCATGATAGGTCTGTTTGGCGGCAACAATGTCGACCGCCGGCAGCAGACGGTCACCCTTGCGGGTGTTTATGCCAGGCTCAGCCCCGGCGTCGCGCTTGGGTGGCAAGGCCGGCGTCGGGCCCTCGGCAAAATTATACTCCCGGTCGAAAGCGATATAGATTGCCGCGCCAATCAGCGCTGCGCCGGTCAGGCCGGTCATCACAATTCCAGCCAGCCAGCGGATCGAGACGCGGCGGCGGTCGGTCGAGGCGTGGCGGCCCTCCTCGGCCTCAATCGGCGGCTCTGAGCCCAGATCATAGGTGTCAGACTGGCGTACTATGCGCAAACCGGAGGTCGGTACAGGCAGGCGCACAGACAATCCTCCAGAGCTGGACGCCAGGTGCCGCGTCGTTTCAACAGCGTCCTGTGCCGCTTGCCGGGCGCTGCGGACAGCTGTGCCCTTCATTGCCGGTGCGCAGGACCGGCGTCAATTGCCGCTGACGTACAAAACCAGTCTCAAACGGCCGGCGCAAAAGCCCGCCGCATCGCTGTGACGCCAGAGACCGGCTTAAAATGTCGCAATTGCGGCAAAATATTCCAGCCGGGCAGGGCCCGGAGCGAAAATGTCATGCAGATGTCGTGAAGCTGGGGCATTGCAGCAGGTGGAAAGCGCACCCTGGCCGCGAAAATTGGCGGCACTCCTTGCTCCAGCGCCGGTCATGTCGCGGCAAGCCCCGCCGCAAAGCCCTGCAAAACCGGCGAATCCGAAGTTTTTTCAATTTTGTTTGAATCCCGTGTTGACAGTTCGGGCAGCCCGGACCTATAAGCCGCCCATCGAACGGCGACGCCGCTGACGCGGCTCGCAGGACTTCGTTTTCTCTAGCTTCCGAGCTAAGGCCAACCCGGCCAAGACAACCGGGTTGAAAACGAGTTTCTGTGGCAGTGATGCTCGCCAGGAAATACTGCTGTTTGACAATTAAATCGGAAGAAAGAGAAACGTGGACGGCGGAGTCCTTGCGGGTTGTTGCCTTGTGCAGCAACCGAAGAGATATCTGGCTGTCACGTTTTATCTAAGTTCATCGTATCCTGGCTGGATTGTCGGGGTAGATGTGCTTGGTCTCGTCAAGAGAAAAATAGTGACTAAGCCGGAACAAATTCTCACTTCAACTTGAGAGTTTGATCCTGGCTCAGAACGAACGCTGGCGGCAGGCTTAACACATGCAAGTCGAACGCCCGTAGCAATACGGGAGTGGCAGACGGGTGAGGAACACGTGGGAACATACCCTTTGGTTCGGAATAACTCAGGGAAACTTGAGCTAATACCGGATAAGTGCGAGAGCAGAAAGATTTATCGCCGAAGGATTGGCCCGCGTCTGATTAGCTAGTTGGTGAGGTAATGGCTCACCAAGGCGACGATCAGTAGCTGGTCTGAGAGGATGATCAGCCACATTGGGACTGAGACACGGCCCAAACTCCTACGGGAGGCAGCAGTGGGGAATATTGGACAATGGGCGAAAGCCTGATCCAGCCATGCCGCGTGAGTGATGAAGGCC
>JANLPP010000002.1:0-2760 GCA_031367295.1 Hyphomicrobiales bacterium
CGGAGAACAGGCCTTTGCCGAGGCCCGTGCGCTTGATGGTTTTGAGATACTGCTTGGGGATGATCATGTCGGTATCGACATTGGTGATTTTCAGCGGCGCGGCGACGCCGGTCAGCGAGGTGAAGGTTTGCATGGTTTGGCCCTGTTGGGGAACGCCAGGAGGTGACCCATAGGCGCTAACTCAAACGAACCTGGTTCAGTTCGAATGGCCGACGTGAGCGTCCCCCTCCCCCTTGCGGGGAGGGGACAGGGGTGGGGGTCGACGAATCGCGGTAATGACTCGTCGACCCCCACCCCCACTCCTCCCCACAAGGGGAGGGGAGTCGCGCGTCCTGCATTGGTCAGCGCATACGGGGAGTTAAGCGGTGTCTTGCGGATTTTGGCGGGCGCGGTCAAGCCGTCTGCCGCTCCAGCGCTTCCATATCGTCATCGCTGAGGCCAAAGTGATGGCCGATCTCGTGGATCAGCACGTGGCTGATGATATGGCCCAGCGTCTCCTCATGCTCGGCCCAATAGTCGAGGATGGGGCGCCGGTACAGCCAGATCATGTTGGGGAACTGGCCGGACTGCGGTGTGGCCGAGCCTTGCGCCATGCCCTGGCCGCGAAACAGGCCAAGCAGGTCAAACTCGGTTTCGCACTGCATCTCGTCGAGGGTTTCCGTATCCGGAAAATCTTCCGTCTTGATGATGACACCGGCGCAAAGGCCGCGGAACTCCGCTGGCAAAGCCGCAAAGGCGGCGTCTGCAATCGCCTCGAAATCGCTGAGAGCGGGCGCTTGCGCGCTGGTCCAGTCCAAAGCCTTCACCTGCTTGTCTCCGGGCCAATGCTGATGGCGTTTACCTGCGTGCTGCGGCGCACAGCAACGGTCAGACCCTGCGCTTATAAGGCAGGATGCGTGCTCAAGGAAGCAATCCGCAGAGCCGCCAACGAGCACAGCAACTCGTTTGTTCACGCAAACTGGAAAGGACAGAAAATGAAGAAATTTCTCATGGTCTGCGCCGCCGCCGCTACGCTTGGCACGGCCGCGCTTGCTTCAACCGAGGCCTCCGCCTTTGGCGGATGGGGACATCACGGTGGCGGCTGGCATCACGGCGGGTGGGGCGGGCATCACGGTGGGTGGGGTGGCGGCTGGGGCGGCGGCGGCTGGGGTGGCGGATGGGGTGGCGGATGGGGCCATGGCTACGGCCCGGGCTTCCGCTTCTACAACCGGCCCATCTACTCCTCGTCCTATGACGATTGCGAGTGGGCGCGCGTGCGCACCCCTTACGGCATGCGCTGGCGCTGCATCTGATATCTGGTTTTTCGAGACCAGAGAGGCCGGGCCCGCAAGGGCCCGGCTTTTTTTGCGCGCGCTACACCTGCCGCGCCAGCATCATGTTTTTGACCGCGCCGATCGCCTTGGCCGGGTTCAGCCCTTTGGGGCAGGCCTTGGCGCAGTTCATGATCGTGTGGCAGCGGTAGAGGCGGAACGGGTCTTCGAGAAAATCCAGCCGCTCGCCGGTTGCCTCGTCGCGCGAGTCGATCAGCCAGCGGTAGGCTTGCAGCAGCACCGCCGGGCCGAGATAGCGGTCGCCGTTCCACCAGTAGCTCGGGCAGGAGGTGGTGCAGCAGGCGCACAGGATGCACTCGTAAAGACCATCCAGCCTGGCGCGGTCCTGCGGGGTCTGCGCCCATTCTTTTTCAGGAGCGGGCGTAGTGGTGTGCAGCCACGGCTCGATAGACGCGTGCTGCGCGAAAAACCGCGTCAGGTCAGGCACCAGGTCCTTGACCACCGGCATATGCGGCAGCGGATAGATTTTCACCGCGCCCTTCACCTCGTCCATGCCCTTGGTGCAGGCGAGCGTGTTGGTGCCGTCAATATTCATGGCGCAGGAGCCGCAGATGCCCTCGCGGCAGGAGCGGCGGAAGGTCAGCGTCGGATCAATCTTCGATTTGATCCAGATTATGCCATCGAGAATCATCGGCCCGCAATCGCTGCGGTCCACGAAGTAAGTGTCGATGCTGGGGTTTTCCGCATTGTCCGGGTTCCAGCGGTAGACGCGGAACTCTTTCAGGTTTGCGGCCCCGGCGGGCTTGGGCCAGGTTTTGCCGGGCGTGACGCGGGAATTTTTGGGGAGGGCGAGTTCTACCATTGGCGGTCTCTTGCCTGCATTTCAAAGGCGCGGTTTTCTGGCGCGGATCAGATCATGGATTGCCTATAAGCCATTGGCGAATGGCTCGCCAGCGTCTTGACTGCCGCAGCGCGCGCCGCATGTCAGGCCTGCGCCGCCGCCCCGCCCCGCAGCAGCGCCGCAATCTCCGCTTCCGCAAATCCCGCCTCTGCCAGCACCGCGCGGGTGTCAGCCCCCGCCGCCACCGGCGCGCGCGGCGTGTCCGGCACGCTGCGGCCAAAGCGCGGGGCAGGGGCGGGCTGGGTCTGGCCGTTCAGCGTTGTGTAAACGCCCCGCGCCGCATTTTGCGGATGCAGCGGCGCTTCGGCGAATGTCAGCACGCCGGTGACGCAGGCGTCTGTGCCTTCCAGAAGCGCCCGCCATTCGTCGCGCGTTTTGTCCGCAAAAATCCCGGTCAGCCGCGCCCGCAGCGCCGGCCACAGCGTTCTGTCATATTGACTGCGCGCGAAATGCGGCTCCAGCCCGATGCGCTGGGCGAGTTCGGCAAAAAATTTCGGCTCCAGCGGCGCGACCGCAACAAAACGCCCGTCGCTGGTGGCATAGGTGTCATAAAACGGCGCGCCGCCATCGAGAAAGTTTCTGCCCCGC
>JANLPP010000027.1:0-29905 GCA_031367295.1 Hyphomicrobiales bacterium
AAGCGCCGGGGCCAAGAGCTACACTTTCAATTACGAGGCACTGAAGGCCGGCAACGAGGATTGCCAGGTGCGATCCGACTGGCATATGCCGATCTGCACCGGTGCCGAACGCCTCAAGGACGCGGCGGGCCGCAAGACCCACCCGACCCAAAAGCCCGAGGCGCTGCTGACCCGCGTGCTGCTGGCCGCCAGCAAGCCCGGCGATGTCGTTCTTGACCCGTTTTTTGGCACCGGCACCACAGGCGCGGTGGCAAAGCGGCTTGGCCGCCATTTTATCGGCACAGAGCGGGACGAGGGCTATGCGCGCGCTGCCCGGGCCCGGATTGACGCGGTGGTTCCCCTGCCCGCCAGCGCCATCTGCGCCGCCCCCGCCAAACGCAGCGATCCGCGCGTTGCCTTTGCCAGTGTCATTGAAATGGGACTGCTGAAGCCGGGAACTGAACTCGTCGATGCCAGAAAACGCCACCGTGCCATTGTGCGGGTGGACGGAACGCTGGCGCTGGGCGCGATTATCGGCTCAATCCACAAAATCGGCGCGCTGGCGCAGGGCCTGCCTGCCTGCAACGGCTGGACCTACTGGCATTTTGACTGCGGACAGGGCTTGCAGCCACTCGATGTGATCCGCGAAAATATCCGTGTCGCGATGCGCGTGGCGGCGGAGTAGGCTTTGACGGCTGGCATTTGCCCGCCATGCCCCGCTGCAAGTCCGCGACCTGAGATCAATCAAACTCCACTTTGATGCCAAATCGCCCGCATGCCCGCTCGATAGCCTGCGAAATCTGCTGCAAATCCTCCAGTGTAATGTCAGGCCCTTCGCCCGGTGGATCCCACGTCTGGCAATCATCCAGCGAAATAACCAGCACTGGTTCCTCCGTATCCTCACCAGCTGCGGCTTTTACATGTATCGAGCGGTCAGCATCTGTAACGTGCAGCTCGCCTTTGAGGATTTCGACTTTCATGTGTGCCGTTTCCCCAGTTTTACACCCTGCGCAGCGGCCATAATCTTGCGCATGAGCGTTGGCAAGGCTTCGTCATCGAGCCTGTCGCCAGCAACCCAGCGATGCCCGTCTGGCGCGCTGCATCCATTCGCTGCCTCGCCGGTGAAGACGCGCAGCTCAAGCGCAAAATGCGTAAACACATGCGCCACCCTGGTCTGTGCCAATCGGTACGGCACCGGCAAAGGCGCGCTGTGCAGCGCGGCTGCCTCGTCGTAATTGGACGTCCAGTCATTGCCAGGAAACTCGGTCATGCCGCCCAGCAGGCCTTTTTCCGGGCGGGTCCGAACCAGCACATGGCCATCCGCGCGGCGGACCCAGAAGGCTGCGCCAAAGCGGCGGGGACGCGGCGCTTTTGGCAGTTTGCGCGGAAACCCTTGCGGGTCGCCGCGCAGGCGGGCGGCGCAGCTTTCAGCGAGCGGGCAAAGCACGCAAGCCGGGCGTCTGGGCGTGCAGATCGTTGCGCCAAGGTCCATCATGGCCTGCGC
The DNA here is from genome assembly GCA_031367295.1 of Hyphomicrobiales bacterium. Lineage (GTDB taxonomy): Bacteria > Pseudomonadota > Alphaproteobacteria > Rhizobiales > Beijerinckiaceae > JANLPP01. Next base: position 1,484 of record JANLPP010000027.1, read on the forward strand.
ATAGTCACCCGGGCGCGCATCCGGCGTCAACGCCGCCGCGTGCATGCGGATGACCGGTTTCGCCTTGGGCAGCGGCACCGCAACTGCAAACAGCCGAGCGATAACTCTCTCAACATTTGCGTCAATTACGACGACTTTCTCATCAAACGCAATAGCTGCTATCGCTGCTGCCGTGTAAGCGCCGATACCCGGCAGCCGCTCGAGCGTCGCCGCATCGCGCGAAAACCGCCCGCCATAGTCGCGCACCACTGCGCCCGCGCAGGCATGCAGGTTGCGCGCCCGCGAATAATAGCCAAGCCCGGCCCATTCCTGCATGACCGCCGCAACCGGCGCGGCGGCCAGCGCGCCAACTGTTGGCCAGCGTGCCAGAAACCGCGCGTAATAGGCCTTGACCGCCGCCACAGTCGTCTGCTGGAGCATGATTTCCGAGAGCCAGACGGCGTATGGGTCAGGCCGCTGGCCCGGCAGCGCCCGCCATGGCAACAGCCGGCGATGCAGGTCGTACCAGGCCAGCAGCAACTGCGCGGCGGGGGCCTCGCTGGTCAATTCCGGCTTGGTTCTGGCGGCGCGCTGGTCTAGCATCGCCCTGCTCTAGCGCTCCTGCCTGCCAGCGCCAAGCCTGATCGCATACCTGTTGGGGACCGCCATGCCTGCTCCAGTCAAAGCCATTCCCGACGGTCTTGCGGGCGCAATCCCCTATTTGCGGGTGCGGGGAGCGGTTTCCGCCGTGGATTTTTACAAAAAAGCTTTTGGAGCGGTTGAAGGTGCCCGCATGCTGACCGCCGATGGCCGCCTTGGCCACGCGGACATATCGATTGGCGCGGCGCGTATCATGCTGTGCGACGAGTTTGAAGAGAATGAGGTCTACAGCCCGCAGCATTTTGGCGGCACAACAGTCGCGGTGATGCTCTATGTGGCTGACGTCGACGCTTTTGCGGCCAAAGCGGTGGGCAATGGCTGCATTCTCGACCGCCCGGTCAAAACTGAATTCTACGGCGACAGGGTGGCGCAGCTTGAGGACCCGTGGGGCCACGTCTGGATGATTCATACGCGGGTCGAGGAGGTGCCGCCGGAGGAAATGCAGCGCCGCGAGGTGGAATTGTACAGGCAGGCATGAGACCGGCCACACCCTGGAAGAAGAAAAAGCCGTGGTCGCGCCCGCTTGCCGAACTCGTTGGCCCCGCTATTGCGCCGCTGCTGGCCAAACAGGGTTTTGGGGAGGGTGAGATTATTCTGGCCTGGCCTGACATTGCCGGGCCGCGCTACGCTCCGGTCAGCGAACCGATTCGCCTGCAATGGCCGCCGCAAGGTCCGCGCCGTGACCCCAGCCTGCCGCTGGAGCCTGCGACGCTGCATGTACGGGTTGATGGCGGCCTTGCCATCGAGCTGCAACATATGCAGGGCGTCATCGTCGAGCGCATCAACCGGCACCTCGGCTGGCGCTGTGTGGCCCGGCTGGCGCTGAAACAGGGGCCGCTGGAGCGGGCCGGCATGGTAAAACGCGCCGTTCCGCCGCCCAGTGCCAAGGCTGTTGCCCGGGCGGACGCCGCTGCTGCGGGCGTCAACGAAGGTCCACTGCGCGAGGCGCTGGTGCGGCTGGGGGCAAGAGTGCTGGGCGACGGGCCGCCGGCAAACGGGACGGAATGACCGGCCGCCAGCCCGCAAGTCAGACCTTCTCCACCTGTGAAAACTCGAGATCCACAGGAGTCGCGCGGCCAAAAATCGAGACGGCGACCTTGAGGCGGGAGCGGTCGCGATCAACATCCTCCACAACGCCATTAAACGAGGCAAAAGGACCGTCGGCAACACGTACCTGCTCGCCAATCTCGAATATGATGGCGCTTTTCGGCTTCTCGACACCCTCAGCCACCTGGCCCTTGATGCGCATGGCTTCGGCTTCGGTGATCGGCTGCGGTTTGTTGTCGGCGCCCAGAAAGCCGGTGACCTTGGGGGTGTTCTTGATCAGGTGGAACACATCGTCCGAGAGGTCGCATTTGACCAGCACATAGCCGGGGAAAAACTTGCGTTCCGTATTGACCTTGCGGCCCTTGCGGATTTCCACCACCTGCTCGGTCGGAACAAGGATTTCCTCAAATTTTGCCGTCAAAGAGCGCTGGGCAGCGCCTTCCTTGATCGATTCGGCCACTTTCTTCTCGAAATTCGAATAGGCGTGGACGATGTACCAGCGCATGCTCATGATTGGCTTTCTTAGTGCCCGAGGCTCAGGACGAATTTGACAATGAGGCGGATGGCCTGGTCCACCGACAGAAAAAACAGGCTGGCAATCAGCACCATCAGCAGCACCATGATGGTGGTGATCACGGTTTCCCGCCGCGACGGCCAGGTGACTTTAGCCGCTTCGGCGCGGACTTCCTGAATGAATTCAAAAGGATTTGCCATTTTTGGTTTCCTCAAGACTGACACCAAACCCGCGCGCGGTGCCAGCCAAAATGTTCGCGGCGCGGAACCTGAAAGGTCACGCGCCACTGGCACGACGTCTAGAGCCAATACCGGGGCTTGCCAAGCGGTAAATAGGCACAAATTCAACTTTGACCAGCCTGCCGGGCCTGGCGAATTGCCCGGGCCTTTGCGTTCGAGGCTCGCGGCTTGCCCGGTTTTGCGGCCAGTAACCCCTGAACCTCGTCCGGCCCAAGGCCTGCCGGGCGCTCGCAGGTCTGCTGGATGGTGATGCGCCGGCCCTCCGCCGCAGCCTCAAGAATGGCTGCCATGACGGCGAGCACATGCAGGCCACAGCGGCAAGAGGCGGCTGTTACCGCAGCGTGACCTTGCCCCCGAAAAACGTCTCCCCAGGCTGAGTGTGTATACTCAGGTTTGGAGGAAGAAGCATGTCTGGAAAAGTTCGCGGACGTTACACGCTTGAGTTCAGCCTGAGGCGCTCCGGCTGGTCAGGGCCGGGCAGACCAATGGCCAGGTTGCCAGGGGGCTTGGCCTTGCCGGGCAGACGGTGGGCAACTGGGTGAAGGCGGATGACGCCGGGCGGCTGCGCGCGGCTGTTGGCAAGCCGGTGAACGCCGACAGCCAAGAGATTTCGCGTCTGAAAGTGGAACTGGCGCGGGCGCGCATGGAGCGCGACATATTAAAATAAGCGGCGGCGTATTTTGCGAAGGAGTCGCTGTGACCCGCAGGGCCGCGCAGCGAACTACGCCTTTGCCCGCGGCACAAAAAAGTCTGGCCGGTGAGCGTTCAATGCCATGTGCTGGAGGTCAGCGCCAGGTCCCATGCATTTGGAGCCTTTATGATTGCATACATCAACGACCTTGAGCAAATGAATGCTGTGCTTCCTGTAAAGGACAGAATTTAGCGGGCCCTTGCGCGCAGGTTGAACCGCACTCTGAAAATCCGCCCCCTACCGCTGCCTCCCCTCCCACCCCTCCGCCACATAAAACGGCGCGTTCGACGGTGCCAACGGCTCCCGCCCCAGAATATGATCCGCCGCCTTTTCCGCCAGCATGATCGTCGGCGCGTTGAGGTTGCCGGTTGTCACCAGCGGCATGATGGACGAGTCGGCGATGCGCAGGCCGTCGATGCCGATCAGCCGCGTCTCACTGTCCACCACCGCCAGCGCGTCGCCGCGCCCGCCCATTTTGCAGGTGCCGCAGGGATGGTAGGCGCTCTCGGCATGGGCGCGGACAAAGGCGTCGATCGCGCCGTCATCCACCACGCCCGCGCCGGGGGACAGTTCGTCGCCGACGAAGGGCGCGAGCGGCGCCTGCGCGAAAATTTCGCGCGCCAGGCGCAGCCCGGCGCGCATCTCGGCCCAGTCATCCGGGTGGCTCATGTAATTGAAGGCGATGCGCGGCTTGTCGCGCGGCTCGGGCGAACGCAGCCGCACCCAGCCCCGGCTTTTGGAGCGCATCGGCCCGACATGGGCCTGAAAGCCGTGCTGGGTGGCGCTGGCGCGCCCGTCATAAGTGATCGCCGCAGGAAGGAAATGGAATTGCAGATCAGGCCAGCGCACCCCGGCCCGGCTGCGGATAAAGCCGCCCGCCTCAAAATGGTTTGTCGCCCCAAGGCCACGGCGGGTCAGCAGCCATTGCAGCCCGATGCGGCCCTTGGCAACCAGCCCCATGGCGGAGAACAGCGTGACCGGCTGCCTGCTGGCAACCTGGTAGTAGAATTCGAGATGGTCCTGCAGGTTTTCGCCGACTCCCGCGCGGTCTAGCGCCACCGCAATGCCCTGCGCCTGCAGCTGCGCGCCCGGGCCGATGCCCGACAGCATCAGCAATTGCGGCGAGTTGATCGCCCCGCCACAGAGAATGACCTCGCGCCGCGCCAAAGCCTCGCGCGCCACGCCCCCCAGCCTGTAGGCGACACCCTGCGCCCGGCCGCCTTTGACCAGGATCCGCGTCACCTCGGCATGGGGGCGCACACGCAGGTTTTTGCGCGCCAGCGCCGGTTTCAGATAGGCGCTGGCAGCGCTCCAGCGGCGGCCCTCATGCACCGTCATGTCGAGACGGCCAAAGCCTTCCTGCCGGAAGCCGTTGAGGTCTTCGCTCTCGGCATAGCCCGCCGCCGCGCCCGCGTCGATGAAGGCGCGGTAGAGCGGATTGCCCAGCGTGCCGTAGCGCGTGCGCAGCGGGCCACTGTCACCCCGCCAGGCGTCGCCGCCCTCAGCCCGCGTTTCGGCCTTGCGGAAATACGGCAGCACGTCGCGCCAGGCCCAGCCCTTTGCGCCCGCCGCCTCCCAGGCCTCAAAATCAAGCGCATTGCCGCGCACATAAACCATGCCATTGATGGAGGAGGAGCCGCCAAGCACGCGGCCGCGCGGCACGTGCATGCGGCGGTTGTTGAGGTTTGGCTCCGGCTCGCTCTGATAGCGCCAGTCAAAACGCGGGCTGTTCATCGGGATGGCAAGCGCGCTTGGCATCTGCACAAAGACGGAGACGTCACTGCCACCCGCCTCGAGCACAAGCACGGTGTTTTTGCCGTCCTCGCTCAGGCGGTTGGCCAGCACGCAGCCTGCGCTGCCCGCGCCGATGATAATGAAGTCGAAGAATTCGGGTGAGGTGCTGGCCATGATGGAAATCAGAACAATCCCTCGACAAACCCCTCCGCGTTGATGCGGATGGTTTCCGCCGCGGGCACGCGCGGCAGGCCGGGCATGGTCATGATGTCGCCGCAGACGACCACGACAAATCCCGCGCCTGCCGACAACCGCACCTCGCGCACATGCAGCGTGTGGCCCGACGGCGCGCCGCGCGACGCGGCGTCTGTCGAGAAGGAATATTGCGTCTTGGCGATGCAGACCGGCAGATGGCCGTAGCCCGCTTTTGTCCAGTCCTCCAGCTGGCTTTCGGTCTTGCCGTCAAAGGAGGCGTCCGCCGCGCCGTAAATGGACTTTGCAATGGTGCGGATCTTGTCGCTCAGCGCCATGGCGTCAGGATAGAGCGGCTGGAATGTGCCGGTTTTGCTGCCGTTTGCGGTCAGCGCCACCACGGCATGGGCCAGTGCCTCGGTGCCGCTGGAGCCGTCAGCCCAATGGCGGCAGATGATCGCCTCGACATTGCAATGGGCCTTGCACAGCTCCTTGATCAGCGCGTGCTCGGCTTGCGTGTCGCTGGTGAAGTGGTTGATCGCCACCACCACCGGCACGCCGAATTTGCCGACATTGCCAATGTGGCGCTGCAGGTTGGCAAAGCCCTTGCGCAGCGCCTCAAGGTTTTCCGTGCCCAGCCCGTCCTTGGCCACACCGCCATGCATTTTCAGCGCCCGCACCGTCGCGACAATGACGGCGGCGGCGGGTGTCAGCCCCGCCTTCCGGCATTTGATGTCGAAGAATTTTTCCGCGCCAAGGTCCGCGCCAAAGCCCGCCTCCGTCACCACATAATCAGCCAGCTGCAGCGCGGCGCGCGTGGCGATGACGCTGTTGCAGCCATGCGCGATATTGGCGAAAGGCCCGCCATGTACGAAGGCCGGATTGCCCTCCAGCGTCTGCACCAGATTGGGCTGCAGCGCGTCCTTGAGCAACACGGTCATCGCGCCCGCCGCCTTGATGTCGCCTGCCGTCACCGGCTTTTTGTCTGTGGTGTAGGCCACGACGATGTCAGCGAGCCGCTTTTCAAGATCCGCGAGATCGCGCGCGAGGCAGAAAATCGCCATGACCTCGGAAGCGACTGTGATGTCAAAGCCGCTCTCACGCGCGTAACCATTCGCCACACCGCCGAGCGACACCACGTTTTCGCGCAAGGCCCGGTCATTCATGTCAAGCGCGCGGCGCAAGACGATGCGGCGCGTGTCGATCTTGAGCGCGTTGCCCCAGTAGATGTGGTTGTCGATCATCGCCGCAAGCAGGTTATGCGCCGAGGTGATGGCATGGAAATCGCCGGTGAAATGCAGGTTGATCTGCTCCATCGGCACCACCTGCGCATGGCCACCGCCCGCCGCCCCGCCCTTCATGCCAAAGCAGGGTCCGAGCGAAGGCTCGCGCAGACAGATCGCCGCGCGCTTGCCGATGCGGTTGAGGCCATCGCCCAGGCCGACGGTTGTGGTGGTCTTGCCCTCGCCTGCCGGGGTCGGGCTGATGGCGGTGACGAGGATGAGTTTGCCGTCCGGCTTTTGCGCGAGGCCGGGGATGGCGGACAGGTCCACCTTGGCGATGGCGCGGCCATAGGGCGCGAGCGCGGCTTCCGGGATGGCGAGCTTTTTGGCTACGTCGGCGATGGACGCAAGCGTGGCGGCGCGGGCGATTTCAATGTCGGATTTCATTTTTCCCCCAAAGGCGGCGCTTTACTTCTAATCGGCTGCGCCAGGCCAGGCCTGATGTTTTTCGGCGTCGTCATTGATGTCGTAATAGTCTGACTTGTCGCCGACAAAGATATGCGTGCCTATGCGAAGGCCCGTCGGCGCGTCAAGCGTGCCGGCCGTGATGCTGATTGACGCGCCGCCGCGCTCACGCCAGAACAGGTTGCCGCCACAGGTGTTGCAAAAGCCGCGCTCCGCGCCGGGCGAGGAGGCAAACCATTTGAGCGTGGCGTCGTTGATCAGCTCAAACTGCGAAGTCTTGCAGGCGGTCGCAGCGACAAAATTACCGCTGCTGCGGCGGCACTGCGAGCAATGGCAGGCCATGACACTGCGCAGCGCGCCGGTAAGCCGGTAACGCACGCCGCCGCAAAGGCAGCCGCCCTGACGCTGGTGTGTCGCCTCATTCAACTGACGCTCCGCAGGTTTGACAATCCCGTTATGCAGGATAGGTCACGCCAAGCCTTTCGGGAAGGCATTCGGCATCTAAAGGAATCCTGCCATGCCACGCAAACTGACCGGAAAAGTCGTCATTGCCACCCACAACGCCGGCAAGCTGCATGAAATGCGGGAATTGCTGGCACCCTATGGGATTGACGCGGTTTCGGCGGGCGAGCTGGGACTGGCGGAGCCGGAGGAGACCGGCGCGTCGTTTGCCGGCAACGCGCTTATCAAGGCACGGGCGGCGGCAAGCGCCTCTGGCGTGCCTGCCGTTTCGGACGATTCGGGCCTGTGCGTCGACGCGTTGGGCGGCGCGCCGGGAATATATACCGCAGGCTGGGCAGGCGAAGCCAAGGATTTTGGGCTCGCCATGCAGAAGGTGGAAGATGCTTTGCAGCGCCAGTGTGCGGCGGCCGGGCAGCGGCGGGCGCATTTTGTCTCGGCGCTCTGCGTCGCCTGGCCGGACGGGCATGCTGAAACGGTCGAGGCCCGAGCCTCCGGCATTTTGGTCTGGCCGCCGCGCGGCACGCTGGGCTTTGGCTATGATCCGATGTTTTTGCCGGACGGGCACAGCCGCACGTTTGGCGAAATGACGTCAGTGGAAAAGCACGGGCTGCCGAAGGACGGCGGCATGGCGCTGTCGCACCGGGCGCGGGCGTTTCAGGAACTGGCAAGGCGGTGCTTGTCTTAGCGCGCGCGCCTTCACGGTCCGATCTGGAATTGCTCGAAGCGGTGGAGTTCCGCCTCGATCCTCGCCTTGTGGTGCCTCGATGCGCCCTTGCCGACCCAGGTCCATTGCCGCACCAGCAGCGCCTGTTTTTCACGATCCGCCTTGAGGTCAATGGCGGCGACGATTTCGTCGCCTATCAGCACCGGCAGCGCAAAATAGCCCATGACGCGTTTGTCTTTGGGCACATAGGCCTCGAAGCGGTGCTCGTAACCGAAAAACAGGCTGAGCCGCTTGCGTTGAATGACCAGCGGATCGAAGGGCGACAGAATGTGAACCAGATCATCCGCAGGAATGGCGGTTGCCTCGAGCGCTGCGGGCTGCGCCCAATGCCCGGCCCTCCCTGCGCCCTCGACAGCGACAGGCACAAGGTCGCCGCGGCGTATCCTGGCGTCGATCAAACCCTGGATGCCAGCCTTGCGCGCTGCATCAAGGTGACAGATGGAATCGAGGCTTACCAGACCTTGCGAGCGCAAGGCCCGGTCGAGCCGGTAATTCAGCGCCTGTGTTTCCGAAGCCGGCTTTGGGCGTTGCTCCCAGCCAAAGTGCCGCTCCATAAGCTCGTAGGTCTTGAGCATGCCGGAGCGCGCGCTGACCGTCAGCATGCCGCCGTGAAACGCCAGCTGCAGAGCGCGCTTCGAAGGCTTCCGGCTTGCCCAGGCGTGGTCCTTTTCCACCAGCACGTCGTCGTCAATATCGCGGATTGACAGGGCGCCATCGTCGCGGATGCGGGTCACAACCTTGTGCAGGTCCGCCTTGGTGACCGAATCGAACCAGCTTTTCGGCACCTGCCTGTGGCGTTTCATCTCGGGCAGAAAGAAACGCATATCCTTGACCGGCACATAAGACAGGGCGTGCGTCCAGTACTCGAAGACAGTTTTGTCGGTCGTCTGCGCTTGCTGGAGATGGTCGCGCCGATAGTCCGGGATGCGTGTCCACAGGATGTGGTGATGGCAGCGCTCAATGACATTGATCGTGTCGATCTGCACATACCCAAGATGCTCTACAGCGGCACGCGTCGCCTCGGGTCCAGTGCCGAAGGGCGCGCGCGTGTCGAGGCGCTGCGCGTGGAGCCAGACGCGTCTGGCCGCAGTCCTGGCAAGAAAAAGCGGCTGGCGGGGCGGCGGGGGCATAGCTTCATTGGCCCAATGCGCGCTTCAATGAAACGCGTCCGCCATTGAAGCCTTCTTCGTCTCGATATAGTTCCGCAGCGCCTCGTCAATGCCCGCATCCATCGGCGGCATGACGTAGTCCGCCAGCGATTTCTTCCATGCCTTGTTGGCGCGCTGCGCCGCGTCGAGACTGCCTTCGGCCTGCCACTGCTCGACCGAATTAGTGTCGGAGATCGACGAGCGGTAAAACGCGTTCTCGAAATTTGCCTGCGTGTGGGCGCAGCCGAGATAATGCCCGCCGGGTTCGATCTGCGAAAACGCCTCAAACGCCAGACCGTTTTCCGACAGGTCGATGCCTTTGGCCAGCACATGCATCGCGCCGAGCTGATCAAAATCCATCATGAATTTCTCGTAGGAAGCCGTAAGCCCGCCCTCCATCCAGCCGGCCGCATGCAGCACAAAATTGGTGCCCGCGTGCAGGGTCGGCACCAGCGTCTGCGCACTTTCGTAAGCCGCCTGCGCGTCCGGCAGTTTTGAGGCGCAGAGCGAGCCGCCCGTGCGGAACGGCAGGTTCATGCGGCGCGCCAGCTGTCCCGCGCCATAGATGGCGAGCGCCGCCTCCGGCGTGCCGAAAGTCGGCGCGCCCGACTGCATCGACAGCGTCGAGACAAACGTGCCAAAAATCGCCGGGGTGCCGGGGCGCACCAGCTGGGTGAAAGCGATGCCGGACAGCACTTCGGCCAGCACCTGCGTCAGCGTGCCCGCCACCGTCACCGGCGACATCGCGCCCGACAGGATGAAGGGCGTGATGATGGTGGCCTGATTATTGGCGGCGTAAACATCCGCCGCGCCCAGCATAGTCGAGTCCCAGACAAGCGGCGAGTTGGCGTTGATCAGGCTGGTGCAGACGGTGTTGTTCTGGACGAAATCCGCGCCGAACAAAATCTCGCACAAACGCACTGTATCCAGCGCGCGGTCAGGGTCGGTGACCGACCCCATGAAGGGTTTGTCGGACAGGCGCATATGCGCGTAAACCATTTCAAGATGGCGCTTGTTGACTGGCAGATCGACCGGCTCGCACACCGTGCCGCCCGAATGATGGATGAACGGGCTGTTGTAGGCCAGTTTCACGAAATTGCGGAAGTCTTCAATCGTGCCGTAGCGGCGGCCCTTGTCGAGACAATGCACGAAGGGCGAGCCGTAGTTGGGGGCAAAAACGGTTGATGTGCCGCCGATGTGCACGCTGCGTTCGGGGTTGCGGGCGTGCTGCGTGTATTCGCGCGGCGCAGTGGCGCAGAGGGTGCGGGCGAGGCCGCGCGGAAAACGCACGCGCTCGCCCTTGATGTCGCAGCCCGCGTTCTTGAGCAGCGTTAGCGCCGAGGGATAGCCGCGAAACTCAATGCCGATTTCCTCCAGCAGGCGCTCGGCGTTATTCTCGATAGTGACCAGCCCCTCCTCCGAAAGCACGTTGGTCAGTGGCAGGTTGCGCACAATGTAGGGGATGGACACCGCCCCTTTGGCCAGCCGGGTGGCGCGCCGCGCATCGCGGCCTTTTCGCTCGCGCGGGGCGTCGGCGGCGGGGGAGTCAAGGGCGGGGATGGAGGTCATGGGGTGATCGGCTTTCAGTTTCCACAAATCCTTGGCGCGCCTCTCTCTCCCGCTTGCGGGAGAGATGTCGCGAAGCGACAGTGAGGGCGGTTGGGCCTTTCACTTTCTGACAGAGAAGCGTCGTGTCTGACCGGCCCTCACTGTCAGGCTGCGCCTGACATCTCTCCCGCAAGCGGGAGAGAGGCGCGCGCCCGTCATTGTTATCACGCGGGAAGACTTGACCTCAAGCGGCCAATCCCGCCAATTGGCGGCTCAGGTTTGAGCAGGGCAAAATCACGATGAGAACGAGCGCGCGTGTGGTGGTCATCGGTGGCGGCGTGGTGGGCGTTTCCACCCTCTATCACCTCGCCAAAAAGGGCTGGAGCGATTGTGTGCTGGTGGAGCGCAAGGAGCTGACCTCCGGCTCCACCTGGCACGCCGCTGGCCTGTTGCCGCTGTTCAACATGAGCTACTCGGTTGGCCAGATCCACAAATATTCAGTCGGGCTGTATAAATCGCTGGAGGCGGAGACCGGCCAGAGCGTCGGGCTGAAGCAGGTTTCGAATATCCGCCTTGCCCGCACGCGCGACCGGATGGATGAGTACCGCTACTACGCCGGTGTGGCGCAGACCATCGGCATTGAGGTGCGGTTTCTGACGCCGGCGCAAGTGAAAGAAATCTGGCCGCTCTGCAATATTGAGGGCATTCTGGGCGCGATCCAGCACCCGGAGGACGGCTATATCCAGCCCGCTGACCTGACGCAGGCGCTGGCCACCGGCGCGCGCAAACTGGGCGCGGAGATCAACCGCAACACTGTCGTCACCGCCATTACGCAAAAGCCGAACGGCGAGTGGCTGGTACAAACCGACAAGGGTGATATTGTCTGCGAGCACATTGTCAGCGCCAGCGGCAATTTTGCGCGCCAGACCGGGCGCATGCTGGGGCTGGATGTGCCGGTCATGCCGGTCGAACACCAGTATATTGTCACCGAACCGCACCCGGCGATCATCGCCCGCCACAAAGCGGGCCTGCCCGAAATGGGCGTTTTGCGCGAAAGCGATTCATCCTGGTATATGCGCGAGGAGGCGGGCGGGCTGCTGCTCGGACCCTATGAGAAAGGCGCGCCAGCCTGCTATGTTGACGGCCCGTCACCGCAATCCGAATATGAGCTGTTTCAGGAAGACCTCGACCGGCTCGCCCCCCATATTGAAACGGCGATAGAGCGCGTGCCCGCCTTTGGTGAGGTCGGCATCAAGAAGGTTTACAATGGCGCCATCGCCTACACGCCGGACGGCTCGCCCATTGTCGGCCCCGCCTGGGGCCTGAAAAATGTCTGGCTGAATGAAGGCCATTCGTTTGGCGTGACAGCGGCGGGCGGCGCGGGGTGGCAGCTGGCTGAATGGATCGTTGAAGGCGAGCCTTCCATCGACATGCTCGGCGTCGATCCGCGCCGCTTTGGCCCCTATGCTTCGCGCGGCTATCTGCGCCAGAAAAACGAGGAAGCCTACGACGCGGTTTTTACCGTGCATTACCCCGACGAGGAGCGTTGCGCCGCGCGTCCGCTAAAACAGACGCCCTGCTATGACCGCATGAAGGCGCTTGGCGCGGTGTTTGGCTCGGTCTACGGCTGGGAGCGGCCCAACTGGTTTGCGCCTGTCGGCTATGGACTGACTGGCAGCGAACTCGGCAAGCCGGACGTGCTGCTGAACCTCAACCATCCAGTGCCTGCACCGGATGAGCTGATCCGCGAGAAATGGAGTTTCCGCCGCTCGAATTATTTTGAACACGTCGGCAATGAGTGCAAACATGTGTCGGCGCATGTCGGCCTGCAAGACATGTCGGCCTTTGCCAAATTTGAGGTGAGCGGCCCGGGCGCGGAGGCCTGGCTTGATTCGATTCTTGCCAACCGCATCCCGAAAAAAATTGGCCGCATCGCGCTCGCGCATCTGCTCACCAGACTCGGGGGCGTGCGGGCGGAATTCACAGTCTACCGCACGGGCGCGGAGAGTTTTTACCTTGTGTCGGCAGGGGCGCTGGAGCGGCATGATTTTGACTATCTGCAAAAGCTTTTGCCGCCCGATGGCGCTGTGTCCCTGCAAAAAATCACGACGCACTATGGCGTGCTGGTGCTGGCCGGCCCGCAGTCCCGCGCGCTGCTGCAAAAGCTGACGGACACCGACCTGTCGAACGCCGCCTTCCCCTGGCTCAGCGGGCAGTTCATCAATGTCGGCGCGGCGCAGGCGCATTGCCTGCGCGTCAACTTTGTCGGCGAGCTGGGGTTTGAGCTGCATCATCCCATCGAGATGCAGAATTACATCTTTGACCAGCTGATGGCGGCAGGCAGGGCGTTCGGGATAAAACCTTTCGGCATCCGCGCCATGCTGTCGATGGCGCTGGAAAAATCCTACCGTCTCATCGGGCGCGAGCTGTCGATTGAATATGCCGCCTTCGAGTCCGGCCTCGACCGCTTCGTGCATCCCGGCAAGGGCAGGTTCATCGGCCGCGACGCGCTGGTGGCATGGCGCGAAAAGGGTTTCGCCAACCGCTTTGTCACGCTGGAGGTAGAAGGCGTCACCGACGCCGACGCGCGCGGTTCCGAGCCTTTGCTGCACAAGGGCAAGATGGTGGGGCGCACGACTTCCGGCGGCTATGGGTGGCGGGTCGGCAAGTCGCTGACTTTGGCGATGGTGCAGCCGGATCTGGGGGAGGCTGGGACAAAAATTGAAATCGTGATATTAGGCCAGCACAAGCATGCAACCGTTGTCCCCGAGTCGCCGTTCGATCCAGACAATCTTCGCCTGAAATCAGGCTAGCCGCTCCTGCAATATTTTGGCAGTCCGACAATGCGTACGTAATCTTTGGTTTGAAGTGGGTCCAATATATATGGCACAACCAAATCTGATGGGACGAGGCATTTTTACAATACCAGTAGCGGCTGGTCTTGTAGACGTGCCCACACGCCTGATGCGCGTTTGGGTCGAAGGCCATAAGGGCAGGCAGAGTCCGGTCATTGAGAACGAGCTGGGCAAAGTTGCGGGCAAGACGGCGATCAGCTTTACAAACTTGATGGAGCTGCAATTTGTAGCTTTCTTTTCGAAGGCGGGCGTGCGGTTGCAGGATATTCGCGCCATAATGTCAGAGGCGAAGAATATTTTGGAAAAGCCTCACCCCTTCGCAACCCGCACTGTATTCCAGACAGATGGAAAGAAAATAGTTGCCGCGATTGCCGCCAAGAATGGTGTTGAAAGCATATATGATCTAAGATCAAATAATTACGAAATGAAAATGGTGGTTCTTCCGTCTTTAATGAACGATATTGTCTATGATCCGGCAGGAAATGCTCAAGAATGGTTTCCTCGACGAGAGCTTGCGCCAAATGTAATTATTAATCCACTGCATTCATTTGGCCGGACAATACTTCGTGACAGCAGAATTCCTACCTCGGCAATTGCCGATGCATTCGGAGTGGAAAAAAGTACAGGTGTCGTAGCATCAATGTTTGAAATTTCTGAGCGACGTGTAAAAGAAGCTGTATCCTTTGAGGCGTCTTTTCGTTTGGCTGCATGAAAATCGCCTTTGACGAAAATATTCCGATTGCTCTGGTGAAAGTGTTCCAGACTTTCGCCAACGAGAAGCAATTGAAAAAATTAGTCGGCAACCTGACAATCGAAAGTGCCAAGGACTACACGCCCCAGAAATCAGATGTCGATTTCTTGCCCAAAAACGACGTGCCGTGGATCAAGCGATTTGCTGACAGCGGCGGCCACATCATCATTTCTGGCAACACCCAGATGAAGTCCGTGCCACATGAACGGTTGGCGCTGGTCGAATGCGGGATAGTGGTGATTTTCTTCGAATCGCGATGGAATCAATGGGGATTTTTTGACAAGTGCGCGCTTCTTTTGCACTGGTGGCCTGTCATTGCAGAGCAATCACAAAAAGCTAGAAGGGGGACTTTTTGGCACGTCCCTCTGCATTGGACGGCCAGCAGTGGTGGCAGTCTCAAAGCGGTCTCCAACAAAGGCCCTCTTGAACTACGGGCCGAGCGGCAAGTCAGACAGAAAACACTCAAGAAAACAAGGCGCAAATCTGAGCCTCAAGGCATGCCGCCAGAGCCTGCAGGAAACGCCACACAAGGCGAACTTTTCTCAGAACCGAGACCCAAGAAAAGTGGCGGGTGATGCCTCTTCAATTTGCAATTGATTCTGACCAGTCCCCGTCATGATCGTCCCTTTCATCGGGCAACCAGACTGACAACGCACAAAAACGGCGGGGCCTGTCATTGGACCCCGCCGCCTCTGCACTGCCCGGCTGATGTTCGTGTCTCGCGGACACCTGCCGGGGTATTCCTGAAAACCTGCCGGTTACAGTCCGGCCAGATAGCCTGTCGGATCGACCGGGGTTGATCCCTTGCGCAGCTCAAAGTGCAGCTGCGGCGAGGAGACATTGCCGGACTGGCCGGATTTGGCGACAATCTGGCCGCGCTTGACCTGGTCGCCGCGCTTGACCTCCAGCGAGCCATTGTTGGCATAGGCCGAGACAAAACCGTTGGGGTGCTTGATCAGCACAAGGTTGCCATAGCCCTTCAGCTCACTGCCGGCATAGGCGACGACGCCGCCCTCAGCCGCCTTGACCGAGGTGCCTTCGGGCACTGCAATGTTGATGCCATCATTGCCGCCCTGGAAACCCTGGATAATGCGTCCCCGCGCCGGCCAGCGGAACTCCGGATTGCCTTCTGTGGCCGCTGCGGGCATGGCGGCGGCGGGCGGCAGGCTGGCGGTGGTGGTCTTGTCAACGGCGGCCGGCGCGGCAGGCTGCGGCAACGCCGCAGGTTTTGCCACCGCCGCAGTGCGCACCGGCTCCGGCTTGAGCGGCGCGGCGGGGGCCGGCAATGGAGCGGCGGCAAGCTTTGCCGGTGCGGGCGCACCAGCAGCGGCTGTCTTTGGCATTTCCAGCTTGGCCTTTGCAAGCGGCGCTGCGGCTTTGGCTGGCGCTGCAACCGGCAAAACCACGGCAACAGGCTTGATCGCAGCTTTTGCCAGCTTGCCTTTCTTGATCCCGGCGGGCGGCACGGCAGCGACAGCTGTCTTTACCGGCGCTGGCTTGGCCGCCACAGCGGCAGACTTGACTGGCGCGATCGCCACAGCCGGCCGCGCGGCAACCTGGCCAGCCCCGGCACCATAGGCCGGGATGACCAGCCGCGTGCCAGGCTGCACCTGAGCCGCCGTGGTAAAACCATTGACACGCAGCATGTCGGCCTCCGGCACGCCATAGCGGGTTGCCAGCATGGCAGCGGTTTCGCCCTGCGCCACGACAATCGGCGTGCCGCCTTCGGCCACCCAGCCGCCGCGCGGGCTGGCAATGCCTGCGGTAGAGGCGGGCGCGGGCAATGCGGCGGCGCGCACCGCCGGGCTTGGCGTCGGCGCGGCGCTGACATTGTGCTGGGGGGTCAGCAGTGGCGCGCGTGCCACGCCGGCAACTGGCCCTGCGGGAGAAGCGGTTGCCGAGCCGGTAGGCGTGGCATCGACACCGCGCGAGAAGGGATTGCTGAAGGCGTCACCAAGGCGCGAAGCATCGCTTGAACAGCCTGACAGCAGCATCAGCGCAAGGGCGGCAAAGGCCGGGGCGCGCAAATGGCGCACATGAGGTTTGTCACCGGAAAGACGCATCGCCAATACTCACTCGCTTACGCAAAAAGACTACCGTTCTGAAATAGCAGACGAGCGGTTAAGGGATGGTTTAAGATGAATCGAATCTTGAAATTTCCGCTCAAACGCCGCTGTTCGGTCCCAATCGGCGGCGTCAAAGCGCCTTTGACCGTCCCTCGCCCAATGGCAGCAGGCGGCAGCCGCCAATGACCCGGGCCATGAAATTGCCCGGAGCGCCGCGCGCAAGGCGCATCAGCCACTGGCGCTCTTG
This sequence comes from Hyphomicrobiales bacterium, assembly GCA_031367295.1. GTDB lineage: Bacteria > Pseudomonadota > Alphaproteobacteria > Rhizobiales > Beijerinckiaceae > JANLPP01. Next base: position 18,029 of record JANLPP010000027.1, read on the forward strand.
CGCAGGACCTTGCGCTTCCCCTTGCGCTTGCACTTGCCCTTGCGCTTGCGTCGCCAGACGTCCGGCAAATATTGTCCCTCCCGGGGCCAGAGCCGCGCTGAGTGCGTCCGGCACATGTTCAAGGACACCATGCACAACAATGCGGTCATAACGGCCCGCCTCATGCAAGGGGGCAAGTCCATCGTCCCACAAGGCCCGGATATTTTGCAGTCCCAGCGAGTGGAACCGCTGCGCCGCCTGCGCGGCCAGCGTGCGGAAACGCTCGAACGTCACAACCTCCTGCACCATTGCCGCCATGACAGCGCTTGCAAAGCCCGAACCCGTGCCAATCTCGAGCACCCTGTGATGCGGCGCAAGATCGAGCGCCTCAGCCAGCCTGGCAATATGCAGGGGCTCGGGCATGGTCTGGCCGCAGGGCAGCGGCAGCGCCAGGTTGTCCAGCGCCAGATGCGCATGTTCGGGTGGCGCAAAGGCGGCGCGCGGCGTCTGTTCCAGCGCGCGCAGCACAGCGACACCGTGAATACCGTGCCCGCGCAGGCCGAGCAGATAGCCAGCGGTCTGGCGGGGATCGCCAGGTATCATGACTGAAGTCCCTCCGCCGCGCGACTCAGGCAGCCGCGCCGCCTGCTGGTTGCTGGTTGCCAGCCGCCCTTCATCGCGGTGATTTGTGACAGAATCGGGGCTGTGGCCGCGTGGCAGGGTTGAACGCGGCAGGGCACGCCACACGTGGCGGCCTGCCGAACAGCCTGCCGTTCCAGCCAATTTTCCCTTGTAGGCGCAAGCACGGCAGCATAAGACTGCGCTTTGCACGGAAAGCTGTGTAGGGCATTGGCAACATCCGGTGCAAGAGCGCGCCCAGACAGGCAAACGCATGGACAGGCGCGCGCAGTAATTTTGCATGACAAGGGCCGGTTTAGCTCAGTTGGTAGAGCAACTGATTTGTAATCAGTAGGTCAGGGGTTCGAATCCTCTAACCGGCACCAATAAAATCAATTAGTTAAATGAAATAACCGTTTGAGTAGTAGACAATTAAACCGGTTTTTAAAACGGTTTTAACTGGCGAGTAGTTTCGGATATCGCGGCGGGCCGCGTCGCATAAATGCGCGAAGTTCGTTCCCTGGCGACCTCGCTCCCGAATTGCCGAGGAGCGAATAATGCTCCTTCAGCCTCCGGTGTTGCTGCGCAGCGTGGCAACATCCTGGCCTGCGGGAAATGCCTGAACGCAGGCTAGCGAATCAGGCCTCGCGGGCGCCGTCAAGCTCGATATCCAACTGAGGTGGCTTCGGTTGGCTGGACAGGTTAGCGGCGAAAATAAGCTAGCCCCGGGTTTGGTTATGCCGCCAGTTTGATGTCAGCTTCTTGAGCATCTTGACTCGGGCGTCCTTTACATTTCCCGCCGGTTCTCAACCGCCACGCACTATTGCTGCTGTGGATGCGGCCAAGAGGTGGTTACGCCGCTCAATGCTGCGAAATGGCACCTTACAGAGCGAGATGGCAAAATCTCACTATCCCCGTCGATTGGCAACTGGAGCTTCCATTGCCAATCGCATTACTGGATCAGCGACAACAAGGTACGTTGGAGCAGTGCGATGTCGCCAACGAGAATCGCGAACGTAAAAGCGCGCGACCGATACGATGCTGTGCGGCTTGCGCCCCGGAAGCAGAATCAGATGCGCACTGCTGTGCAAAAGGCCATTGATGCATGGCGAGCAGTCAAGAGAGTAATTGGCGATTGGTGGCGATAGTGTCGTTGCTGCGGATGTTTGGAGGCAAATCCATTGAAGGTCACCGTGCCGTCAATCGTCCTGTTGAAGTTCTGTGCGACGTAACTGCATAACCTGTGTCAACCCGCCAACTTGCAATAGCGCTCGCCTAGCCGATAACACCGGTTCTTCCTCGCGGCGTTCTGGTATTCGAGAAAGCCGCTGGCAGTCCAGCTCCGGCATAATTGCACCAGCGTGCGCGGACTCATTTTCAAATGCGCAGCCATCTCAGCGGCTGTGGCTGATCCTTGCTTGCGAAATAGCGCGAGCAAACGGCGTTGGCGCGGGTCGAGGTCGCGCAGCTGCGCGCACTGGTCGGGCGCGGCTTGCGTTCCGGCGCGCGCCGCCGCTGTGCGGACCTTGGTGAAAGCGTCCGCCATGCCGGCGCAAAAATAGTCGACGAAATTTGTGACATCGCCTGTCGCGCGGCCATCGTAATAATTATGCGCGCCGGCGCTGAGCGCCGCGTAATAGCCGGAGAGATTGCGGGCGTAATATTCATCGAGCGAATAGATGCCCTTGAGGCCATAGCCCGCCTTGCGCGCGATGAGCGTCGTCAGCAGCCGCGCGGTGCGGCCATTGCCGTCGATGTAGGGATGGATGGTCGCGAATTGGTAATGTGCCAGCGCGGCGACGATGGGGGCGGGCAGCTCGCCGTGGCCAAGCTCGCCGTTGATCCAGCTGGCGAGGTCTTTCATCAGGGCGGGCACATCCTTCGCCTCGGGCGGGAGATAGACGATGGCGCCCGAGGCGGCCTCGCGAATGACATTCTGGATGAGGCGGTAGGGCGAGGACTTGTTGCGCCCGGTCATGACGAGGCCGTGCAGGCGCTTGATCGCAGCCTCACTGATCGCGCCTCGCCGGTCGGCCAGAGCCTCCATCCATTCGAGCGCGCGGTAGTGATTGAGCACTTCGGTCTCGTCACGCTCGCGCCCCGGAAAGCGCGCACCCTTGATTGCGGCCTTCACCTCCGGCAGCGTCAGCCGGTTGCCTTCGATGAAGGTCGAGAAATGCGTTGTGGCCAACGCCGCCGTCTCCCGCAGGTGCTGAAGGACGGTCGCGTCAATCGGCAAATCATCGACCGCTTGCCGGCAGGCTTCGATCTGCATAAGAGCGGAAGTGATGCGGGGCGTGATGCGGAAGGTTGGCCGGAACATAGGCTAATGATAGCACAAGCGGCGTCAAATGTCAGTTATTGCGCTGATAAAGTGCTGTTAAATCGGGCGATAAAAGGGTGCTTGGCTGCTAAGCTCAAAGCCGCCGGAAGGCGTTGAGCATGTCCGCCCATTTCTGCATGAGCTCCACCCGCTCTTTCCAGCAGGTCGCGCGATTATAGGCGCGGCGGATTTCGTTTTCGTCTTGATGCGCGAGCATGGCCGCGATCACACTTGGGTTGAAACCATTTTCGTTGAGGATCGTGCTGGCGGATGAGCGGAAGCCATGTGGGGTCATGTCCTCGGGGCCAAAGCCCATGCGCCGCAAGGCAGAGATCATCACGCCCTCCGACAAGGGGCGTTGGTTTGACCGGATGGAAAGGAAAACCAGCTCGCCGCCGTCGGACATTGGCCAGACGGCGTGCAAAACGTCGAGCGCCTGTCTGGACAGGGGCACGTCATGCGGTCGGCGCATTTTCATCCGCTCGGCGGGAATGCGCCACATGGACTTTTCGAAATTGATTTCGGCGCGTTTCGAGAGGCGCACCTCGCCTGGCCGCGAGCACGTCAGCGCGGTGAATTTCAATGCGGCGGTGATCGTTGGCCAGCCATCACAGGCATCGATAGTCTTCATCAGCTGGCCCAATTTTGTCTCGTCAATAATGGCAGCGCGAGGCGTTACAATCGGCCGCAGCAGTGCGCCCTTCAAGGCGCTGGTGGGATCGTTGGTTGCCCGCAGCGTGACGATGGCGTGACGAAAGACTGTGCCCATGATGCCACGCAAGCGGCGCGGTCTCACGGCGGCCGGAGCGCTCAATGCGTTTCAGCAGGTCGGGCAATTCGGCAGGGGTAACGTCGGCGATGGCGCGGTTGGCGATGGGGGACGCGAGATCGAGACGCAGCCAGCTGTTTTTTTCGAGAGTCGCTGGCGCGGCATCATTCGCTTTGCTTGCCGCTAGATATTCCTCCGCCACCAATTTGAATGTCGTTCGGGCGGCGGTGTCAGCCGCAATCCGGTCAAGTTTCTTTTGGACAGAAGGATCACGCCCTGCTGCCAAAAGTTTCAACGCGTCATCCCTTTTGACGCGCGCGTCGTGGATCGAGACCTGGGGATATCTGCCAAACGATAAAAGCCGCTCGACCCCGAGAAAGCGATACTTCATGCGCCACAGAATGCTGCCGTTGGGCTTGACGACGACATGCAGCCCTTGGCCATCGGAAAGTTTGTAGGGTTTTCGGCGGGTGAAGCGTTCTTGAGATCGAAGTGATTGAGCTTCACTGGGGTACGACCTTTTGCAGGAAATGCCAGACTCCCGCAAATATACCCCGATTTTGGCGCGAAACAACGTGCCGCCATGTTCCGGCATGTTAGAGAAAACACCCGCTAACGCTTTGAAAATAAAGCGTTTTTGAGCGTTTATGTGTCGCTATGATGAGGGGTGATGGTGCCCAAGGGCGGAATTGAACCACCGACACTGCGATTTTCAATCGCATGCTCTACCAACTGAGCTACTTGGGCATCTGCCGCGCGCGCACTGCGCCGGACGGGTGGCTTATAGGCAGCAGGGTGGCGCTTGTCCAGCCCCTCAAGCGCCTCGCGGGAGCGCTTGATCCGCCTTTGCAGGCACCGTTCAGTTGCGGCGGAAAGCCGGCTGCGGATCACTGGTTTTCATGTCAGCCAGCATGGTTTCCCCGGCAATTGCCTTCGAGCCGACATCGACCAGCAGCCTCGCGCCCGCAGGCAGATAGACATCGACCCGCGAGCCGAAGCGAATCAGGCCAAAGCGCTCGCCAGTGCCGATCGTGTCGCCCTCGCGCACGAAGGACACGATGCGCCGCGCGATCAGTCCGGCGATCTGCACAACACCAAAACGGCCATGCCCTGTCTCGATGATCATGCCGGAGCGTTCATTGTCCTCGCTCGCCTTGTCAAGGTCGGCATTGAGGAAAAGGCCGGGCTTGTAGGCAATCTTGACGATGCGCCCGGTCACCGGCGCGCGGTTGACGTGGCAGTCGAAGACACTCATGAAAACCGAGACGCGCTGCAGCTTATCGTCGCCAAGGCCAAGCTCGGGCGGCGGCGCGAATGCCCCGACCATAGAGACAACGCCGTCGGCGGGCGAAATCACCAGCCCGTCCCGAACCGGTGTGAGCCGCACCGGGTCCCGGAAAAAATAGGCGCACCACGCAGTCAGGATGAGGCCAGGCCAGCCCAGCGGCGGCCACAGCCAGAACAGCAGCAGCGAAATGGCAAAGAAGGCCGCGATGAAAATGTAGCCCTCCTTGTGGACGGGCGACAGCTGGCGCGAGATGCTGGATAATACGGACATGGGCCTTTGTTACAGGAAAGGCAGGCGCGTGGGTAAAAATTTGCGGTTGTCGCTCATGTCCAGCCGGGGTCAAACCTCCTCGCCCGCATCCTCCGCCCACGGTGAATGGCGCAGCAGCGGCAGGGCGCAGAAATACAGGCCGCCGAGGACCAGCCCGGCCTTGACCGGCCAGTCTGGCGCGAGCTGCTGCCACAGGGCCAGCGCGGCGGCAAGGCACCACAGGACGGTGACGCTCAGGGTCACGACGCGCAGCTGCAGCACCCGCATCGGATGCACGAAGACGATGGGCGCAAACATCAGGGCAGTCGCCACGACAAGGATTGCGGCATTGGCATAGGCATGCGGCTTGAACACGAAAAGATAGAATACCAGAACATTCCACAGCGACGGAAAGCCGCGGAACCAGTTGTCAGCCGTCTTCATCCGCGTGTCGGCAAAATACAGGGCCGAGGCAATGGTGATAACGAGGCCGATCCAGAAAGCCACCTGCGTCGGCATCAGATCGGACCGCCAAAGGGCGATGACCGGCACGATCACGTAGGTCAGGAAATCGACAACAAGATCAAGAATGTCGCCATCGACAAAAGCTGCCGTCTCCTTCACTTTGGCGGCGCGCGCCAGCGTGCCGTCAATGCCGTCAACAAACAGGGCGAGGCCGAGCCAGGCGAACATTTCCACGAACTTGCTGTCAATGGCCGCGTATAGCGCAAGCACAGCCAGCGCGCCGCCGGAGGCCGTAAGGATATGGACCGAATAGCCAGCGGCCTTGCGCACCTGCGGCGGAGCTTTGGTAAGGCTGGGTTTCATCGAAGCTGCCAACTCGCGCAAAGGCACCCCGGCGGCGCCTGCGGTCAAGCTTAAATCACAAAGGTTGGGAAAAGCACAATTGGCGCATTTAAGATCGGCATTCCAGCTCATAATTCCGGGGAAAACCTGAGGCTCGCATCTTCCAGAATCACGATTCGCCCTTGATTGTCGCGACTTATGTGTTCATATTTTGTTCCAGACTGGATTGACGGAAAGCTGCACAGCAATGCTAACATCATTGGAGATATGCGCTGGGGCGGGCGGTCAGGCACTCGGGCTTGAACAGGCAGGTTTTGAACATGCCGCCTGCGTCGAAATTGACAGGAATTGCTGCGAGACACTGCGGCTCAACCGCAGCTGGCTGGTCGAGGAATGTGATCTTGCCGCCTATGATGGCCGCAAGTTCCGCGGCCAGATCGATTTGTTGGCCGGCGGACTGCCCTGCCCACCCTTTTCCATTGCCGGCAGGCAGCTCGGCATTCAGGACGAGCGCAATCTCTTCCCGGCCGCAATCCGGCTGATTGACGAAATTCAGCCCAGAGCTGTTATGATTGAAAATGTGCGGGGTCTGCTGTCCACCGCTTTTGCCGACTACCGGCTCTGGATTGAGGTCCAGCTTCGCAAAATGAATTATGAGACGCGCTGGCGGCTGTTCAATGCCAGTGACTATGGCGTGCCGCAGTTGCGCCCGCGGCTGATATTTGTGGCGCTGCACCGAGACTGTTCCGACCGGTTTTCCTGGCCTGCGCCAACAGCTGGCGACCCGCCTTCCGTTGGCGAGACGCTGCGCGACTTGATGGCCGCGCGTGGCTGGCCCGGTGCGCGGCGCTGGGCAGAGCGGGCTGATGACGTCGCGCCCACGCTCGTCGGCGGCTCGAAGAAACATGGCGGGCCAGATCTCGGTCCAACGCGCGCCCGCGCTGCCTGGGCGACGCTCGGCGTCGATGGCAAGGGCTTGGCGGACGATGCGCCTGCGCCCGATTTTGCAGGCATGCCGCGCCTGACCGTGCGCATGGCGGCCCGCATTCAGGGGTTTCCTGATGACTGGGAATTTTCAGGCCGGAAGACTGCCGCTTACCGGCAGGTCGGCAACGCCTTTCCACCGCCTGTGGCCAAGGCGATCGGGGCACAGATATTCCAGGCGCTGGCGCAGCGCTATCCCGTGGCGCGGCTGGCCGCAGGATGAGCCGCGCGCCGAACCAGGGTGCGCGGGCAAAGCTGCGCCTTTTCCTGCTTGCTCATGTTGGACAGACAGTGCGTGCAGAAACCTTGCGGGAGATTTCCGGCGGCAAATCGGAATGGGCAAGGCGTGTGCGCGAATTGCGCAATGAGGAGGGTTATCAGATCCTTTCGCACAATGACCGCAGTGACCTGAAACCGGATGAATATATCCTGACATCCGCTAAACCTGCGCCTGCGTTCGAGCGCGCAATTTCAAAAGAAGTGCGTGCGCTGGTCCTGGACCGGAATGGCTTCACCTGCCAGATGTGCGGCGCAGCGGCGGGTGAGGAGCATCCCCACGACAAGGGACGCAAGACAAGACTGCATATCGGTCATGTGCTTGATAAATCTATGGGCGGAACGGATGATCCCGCAAATCTGCGCGCGCTCTGCCCTGTGTGCAACGAAGGCGCGGCAAACATTACGCCAGTCAGGCCGGACGCCCTCAAACTTTTGGCGCAGATTCGCAGGGCTGCGACACTGGACCAGATTGAGGTATTGAAATTCCTCCTGCGAAAATTCCCGGCACCGTCTAACCAGTAGCCGCGATGCAGAGATAAAGTCCCCGCCCCTACTCCACAAAATAATCCTCATCTATTTTCTTGATTTCAAAGACATCCTTGACGCGCACGCCGACCTGGTGGCGGATCATCAGGCTGGCCAGTTCCTCGCCATCGATCAGCACGACGCGCTTGGACACTTTGCCGACAAACTCCCGCGCGCTCGCGGGAAAATACGAGGTGGTGACGAAAACGCCCTTGCTGGCGCGGTGCGCCTCAAGGCTGCCGACAAAATCGCGCACCTCGCTCACCGGCACGGCGCGCTCGGGCGCATAGCGCTTGGCCTGCACATAGAGAATGTCGAGGCCCAGCACATCCTCCTTGACCACGCCATCGACGCCGCCGTCACCGCTGCGGCCAAGCGCGCGGGCCATGTCCGCCCGGCCGCCGCCATACCCCATCCTGAGCAGCAGATCGATGATCAGGCGCTCGAAAAACACCGGCGTGAACGAGTGCACGCGGGCGATCAGATCCCGCGACAATTCCTTTTGCAGGCGCTCCCAGCTTGAAAATATCTGGTCCTCCGGCGAGGCGAGCGACTCAATGCCGGAGGCCGCGCCTGCCTCGTCCGCTGCCTTCTGCTGCGCCCGCCAGGCGGCAAATTCCGGATAGCGCAGCAGTATGCTGATATCGATTTCGGTTATTCCCTCGGCGATCAATGCCCGGCCGCGCTGCGTCACGCGGAAAAACCCCCGCCGTGTCGCCTCAATCAGGCCAGCCCGCGCCATGTAGGCCTTGGCCCAGTTGAGGCGGTTGGCGAAAGTGGTCTGCTGCCCGCTTGGCACAGTGCGGGCAAGGTCGTCGTCGCTCAGCCCAAGATCGGCCGCCAGCACGTCCTCCAGCTCGCCAAAATGCGTCTCGCCGCCGCGCGCCGCCGTGGCGCGCAGCACCGGCAGCATCAGCTGCTGAAAATTCGGAACCGCCATCGTCGCCCGCCCCGGCAACGGCAAACCAGCGGTCCGGGAAAAGCCAAAACCACCGCGCCTGCTGCCGCACACAAGCAGCAAGCCTAGCCGAACCGCACCTTCGTGGCGAGTCAGCCATTCAGCAATTTTACGGTTGTGCCGGTGGCTTGTCCGCGGCGCAGGTGACCGCCGCCAGCCGGGCCTGCGCGAATGGCATATCAGGCGGCGCGAGGGCCAGCGCGCGCAGCAGCACAAAGCCGTGGTTTTCCGGTGCCAGCAGCCGCAGCTCCTGCACCGGCTCGTCCTCAGTGTCCTGCTCCTCGGCCTGCGCCAGCTGCGCGCCGCTCAGCACGACAACGTCAATTTTGCCGTGCGAGGCGGCGCGGTCCGTGAACGAATAAAACACCAGTCCGCGCCGGCTGTGAAACGACAAGGAGACGTAGGGCACTGCGGCAAAGCTGGCGCGCAGGCGCAGCGGGCCGTCCGCCAGATCATAGCCGCAGACCGCATAGGCGAAAGCCGGATCCAGAAACGGCAGAGCCTCCTGCCCGGGCTCGGCCAGCGGCAGGGCGTGCAGCCCGCCGCCCGCAAAAAACGGTGCCAGCCGGCCATAAGAGTCATGCGGCGCAACCTGCGGCATCAGCAGTACAGAACTGAAATGCACAATGCCGGCGAACATCAGGCAGGCCAGCAGCCAGGGAATTAAACCCGTGAGTCGCTCGCCAAAACTCATGGGCAGCCGTTTTTCGTGATGAGCGGCATGATCGCGGCATTCAGCGCGGATGCGGTGGCACTGACCGGCGTGTCGTAAAACCGCAGCACCAGCAGAAATCCGTCCGCGCTGCCAAGCGGCAGCCAGTTGCCCGGCTGCACACCGCGCGACACTGTGATACTGAAGGCGCCACCGGCGGCGCGCAGTATTTCCGCCGAGGTAAAGCCATAGCGTCCGGCGCTGTTGGCAATCAGCGCGCCATCCCTCGTCGCTGTGCTCAGCGTCCAGAAGCGGGCCGGCGGCATCTGTCCGGCTATCTGGTAGATGCAGTCATTGGAAAGCGGCGCGCCGCTGCTGTCCCCCCTTGCGATGAAGGTCAGCCCCTCTGCAAGTCCCAGCGGCAGCTCGCCGGTCCGCGCCAGGGTGGCGCGGGCGTAGGGGTCGGCCTCGGGCGATCCACTGCGCGGCCAGACCGTCCATGGGCCGGCCTGCACAGCGCCAAAGCCAAGGCCGCGCTCAACGCTGTAATAGGTGGCCGTCAGGCCCAGAACAGCCCCGAGACTTGCGGACAGAAGCGCTTTGAGAAAATTCAGCACGGCAGGGCCTGGGTGTAACGCGCCAGTCTGACGCGCGAAAAAACCCAAACAGTTTTGCGGCATTGGCGTCAAGGCGGCAGACCGGTTGCGGGGATGCTGGCGTGAGGCGCGGGCAATAATTTTCAACCCGGACTGGCCACGCGCCGTTGCGCCCGCGACAGCCTTTGACAGCAATGCCGCGTATCGGCAAAATCGCGGCAACGACGGAGGATTCTGCAATGACCCAGCCCACGCTCCCGATGGATGGCGGCTGCCGCTGCGGCCAGATTCGCCTGCGGATCAGTGCCCCGCCGCTGCTGACCATGGCCTGCCACTGCACTGGCTGCCAGACGATGAGCGCCAGCGCCTTTTCACTCAGCGCGCTGATCCCGGCACAAGCCTTTGCAGTCATTAAAGGCGAGCCGGTGATCGGCGGCCTGCATGGCGCGGCGCGCCACTATTTCTGCCCGCATTGCATGAGCTGGATGTTCACCCGGATGCAGGGCCTCGACGCCTTCGTCAACCTGCGCCCGACCTTGCTGGATGACCACAGCTGGTTCACGCCGTTTATCGAAACCTATGTCTGCGAAAAGCTGCCCTGGGCGGTGACGCCGGCCAAGCACAGCTTTGAGAAATTTCCGGCGATGGAGGCGTTTGGCGGGCTGATGGGGGAATATGCGGCGCGGGAACGGGCGATATAGGCGTGGAGCGATCAGAGCAAGGGCTTTGACGCTGACCTGTTGCGCGGTGCTGCAGAAAATGCAGGCTGCGAAGATCGACGGCATCCACGCGCTGCTGGTGCATGCGATTGTTGAGCAGGCGGGCGCGTTCTATGCGCGCACGAGGTTTGTGGAGTCGGGGTCAGGCCGCTGACGTATTTTTTGGGGTTGGACACCGCGCGTGGTTAGGTCAAGACTGCCACTCCCTTGAATCAAACTTCCAAGGCTCTCCCCTATAGATTTCGCCGGTGGACGCAATTGCCAATGGTTTCAACGTAGTTTTCTTGATGCCGTGGTTCAGAAGAGAGCTTGCAATATCTTTGTATGGAATCAGCAAATAAGCTATGTGGCCATCCGCTAACGCGATCGGTAAAGGAGTATCCGGCATTCCGACAATTGAACTGCCTTTCCGACTAAAAAGTCTTTGTTTTGACGGTAACTCCAGCGCAAGGTTGGTGACCGTAATTGTGCGCTGACCAAAGTTGACCGCCTCAATTTTTGCAAAAGACTCCCCGAGATCGCCGCTCGAAAAAGTGGCAATCATTGTTGAAATTGACATTTTCAGAATGCGATTTTCTTTTCGCCTCGCCTGCCAGAAATTGAATGACGAGAGTACAGCGCCGTATAGCGCAATCAACAGCACTACCCAGTCCCTGATATCAGAAAATTTCGGCCAATCGGACATTTTGAACCTCATTTTAAGATGCTGATCAATGTGCTGGTAATTTCGGAGTTTGCGCGACGCATTCATACTCGATTGGCAAGTAAAATTCTCATCGTTAATACGTTAATGCACATAAATGTTGGCGCATTGAAACTCTATTGATAACTCTCTTCCCACTATGCCGTATCGCCGACACATCGTCATGCACGCGCTTGACGTCGCGGCCCAGCGCGCGGGCGAGGCCGCGTATGCTGCTTTCGCCCAAATGTTGCAGGCGCTCAATCAGTTGCCTGCATTTGGCGCCGATGACGGAGAACAGCTGCGTAAGCGAGCTGAAGGGAAATTCGGCCTTGAGGCTGTGCCGGGTGCGTGTTAATAACAGTTATTAGCTGGTCTGATGGTTTGATCATGCGGAGAATTGCAACATGCCAGTCAGCGCTCAGTTGGGCAGCCATCTCGAAAACTAC
>JANLPP010000032.1:0-2870 GCA_031367295.1 Hyphomicrobiales bacterium
TTTGGGTTGCGGTCGCCACCCCGCAGCACCCGATCTGGCTGCAGCGCGGCCAGCCCCACACCCATCCCGCCCGCCACCCGCCCCAGGGCGGGGATCACGGCAGGCGCATCGTCACCGGTTTCGTCGAAGATCGGGACCTTAAAGTCCACCGCAAAGCCATCGTTGTGGATATCGTCAATGGTCATGCCGTGGCGCGGGCTGAGATGTGTCCCCGCCGCAATTATCTGCAGGCGGAATGCCGGCGTGGTCTTGATCAGCCGGGCTGGCGCGCGGAACAGCCCCCAATCGGCGCGGCTGCTGGTTACAATGCAGATATCAAGCTGCATAATCGCGTTCAATAATGACCGAGGACGGCAAATTGACGATCCGCGCCTCAAGCTGTTCAGCCCACGCCAGATCCATGCGCGGGCAGTGCTCATACAGCGGCAGGCGGTGCATGCAGGTCCAGACCGGGCGCGCCAGCACATTGCCTGCATGGCAGCGCTCGAGAAATGCGTCGCGCACCGCCACGTCCGGTTTGTCGAGCAGCATGGTCACAAGCCAGTAGTTGCTTTCGGCGAAAGGCGCATCGGCAAAGATGCGCGCGCCGGCGACAGCAGCGAATTCATGGATATAGCGCGCTGTCAAAGCCCGCTTGTCCGCCCGGAAGCCGGGCAGCTGCTCCAGTTGCGCGCAGCCGAGCGCCGCATTGAGGTTGGGCATACGGTAGTTATAGCCAACCGCATCGTGATTGAAGGCCCATTTGTGCGGCTGCTTGGCGGTCGTCGTCAAATGTTTGGCCGCTTTGGCAATGGCTGGGTCATTGGTCAGTATCGCGCCGCCGCCGCCCGTGGTGACAATCTTGTTGCCGTTAAAACTGAGGCCGGAGACGAGGCCGAAATTGCCGACGTGGCGGCCCTTGTAGCGGCTGCCAAGCGCCTCGGCCGCGTCTTCCACCAGCGCGATGCGCCAGCGCGCGCAGACTTCGGCAAGCTCGTCCATTTCGGCGGGATGGCCAAAGGCGTGCATGGGCATGCAGGCGGAAATGCGCCGTCCGGTGCTGCGGTTGTGGCATGCGCCATCCTTGATCTCGGCGGTCGCGCGCAAATGCGCGTCAAGCAAAACCGGATCAAGGCCAAGCGTGCGCTCCGTGACGTCACAAAAATGCGGAATTGCACCACAATAGCTGATGGCGTTGGCGGTGGCGATGAAAGTGAGCGCCGGCGCAAGCACTTCATCGCCTTGCCGCACGCCCGCCAGCAGCAGGCACATATGCAAGGCCGCAGTGCCGTTGACAGCAACGACAGCGTGCCTGACCTCGCAGATTTCCGCCAGATCGCGCTCAAATCTGTCGACATAGGACCCGACCGACGAGACCCAGCCGCTGTCCAGCGTCTCCTTGACATAGTCCCATTCGCGACCGCGGAACATGGGCTCATGCAGGCTGGCGGGGCGAGGTGTGGCGCGCAGCACACGCTCTATGGCGGCATATGCCGCCTCAGCGTCAAAACCGGAATTGAGCCGCGCCGCCGCACCTGCGGCGGCGGGATCAGAGATTGTAGAGGTCATGCTTGTAGCGGCCCAGGTTGGCGGGTTGGCGGAACCAGTCGCTGCAAATTGCCAGCCCGCGGCGAAAACCGTCGAGACCGCCAAAGGCGGGCTGCCAGGACGTCAAGGCACGCATTTTTTCGGTAGAGGAGAGCAGGCGCTCAACCTCGCTGAGCGCGGGGCGCAGCCGCTGCTCGTCGGTTTCTATTTCGACCTCGGCACCCATAACCTCGGCAATCAGTCTGGCGGTGTCACCAATCGAAATCTCGAAGCCGCTGCCGAGATTGACCACCTCGCCAATGGCTGCATTGCAACCAGCGAGCGCGATAAATCCCGCAACTGTGTCGGTGGCAAAGGAAAAATCGCGGGTCGGCGACACAGCGCCAAGTTTGATTTTACGCTTGCCTGCCGCGAGTTGTGTGATGATTGTCGGAATAACAGCGCGGGCCGACTGGCGCGGGCCATACGTATTGAACGGCCTGACGCAAACAACCGGCGTTCCAAAAGAGCGATAAAAACTCAGCGCAATCTGATCCGCGCCAATCTTGGAGGCTGAATAAGGCGACTGCCCTTGCAGCGGATGCTTCTCGTCAATCGGCGCGTAGAGCGCGGTACCGTAGACCTCGCTCGTCGAGGTGTGCAGAACCCTCTCGACGCCGAGACCGCGCGCCGCCTGCACCACATTCAGCGTGCCCTTGATATTGGTGTCGATATAGGTCGCAGGCGAATGATAGCTGTAAGGAATAGCGATCAGCGCGGCAAGGTGGAAGACGGTCTTGCAGCCTTGCATGGCGACGAAGACACCATGTTCGTCGCGGATGTCGCCGGCGAATACTTCGAACTTGCCAGCGACGTCGGCCGCGCAGCTGTCGAGCCAGCCGTGCGAGTTAAACGAATTGTAATAGACGAAAGCGCGGACGTCCGCGCCGCCACGCACCAAATCTTCCACAAGATGGGATCCGATGAAGCCGTCAGCCCCTGTCACAAGCACTTTACCCAAATGTTTTAATGACATGCTTCGGAAGAACCTTGATCAAAACGCAGCGCGCCGACTGCCCCAAACTAAAGTTGCGACCATCTAGGCGACGCCACCGGACCGGTCAAGAGCCGCGCCCGGGGGCAACGCCCGACGGCATGCGGGTGGCCAGCGGAAGCGGAACCGCGCGCCCGGCAGCACAGGAGCAAATGCGGCAAGGGCGGAACGAGCCGCCCTGCCAGCTCCCGTTACGCCACCGAGCGGATGGCTTTGGCGGTTTTTTCCACGATTTCGCCGATCTGCTCTTCGGTCACAATCAGCGGCGGGGTCAGCGCCAGGGTGTCGCCGGAGGGGCGGATCATCAGGC